>JAEWHR010000134.1 GCA_023387655.1 Bacillota bacterium | reverse complement strand
CCTATTAAGGTAATAATTGCGGATGATAGTGATTTTGTAAGAGATGGTATGCGCATTATATTAAGCGTAGATCCAGACTTTCTAGTAGTTGGTTGTGCAAAGAATGGTAAAGAGGCAGTAGAAATAGCTTCTAAAAGTCCTGTAGATGTTATATTGATGGATATCGAAATGCCTGTGATGAACGGGATCGAAGCAACAAGAGAGGTTGTAGTTCGAAATCTTGGCAAGGTACTCATCCTTACTACGTTTGATGATGATGAGTTAGTAGAACAGTCAATTCAAAATGGGGCAAAGGGATACTTAATTAAGAATCACACTCCAGAAAAATTAAAGCAAATGATTAAATCAATTTATAATGGAGTTAACGTTCTTGATGAAAAAGTATTTGAGAAGTTTACTTCTCGTAGCCATATTCATAATACTGGTTTTGATTCCAATGGATACACTACAAGAGAGCTTGATATCATTGCTTCTGTAGCAGAAGGCTTGTCGAACAAAGAGATTGCAAAGAAGTTATTTATCAGTGAGGGTACAGTAAAAAATCATATTAGTACCATTTTAGAAAAAGGTGGATTTTCTCATCGTACTCAACTTGCAGTTTATTATTTAACAGGAAAGAAACAAGGATGATGAAAGACGATTACAATTAATAAAATTATAAGTAGGTGTTACAAAAATCTACCTTTCGTAGATGTTTTGTAGCACCTTTTTAAATTTAAGAGGAAATTGCGCTGCAGTTTCCTATAAATTTAAAATAATAGTTGCATTGTTATTATCCACGGTGAAAAAGTAATTCTTTTTATTTAACTAATAAAATCCATAATATAAGCAAATACTACTGGAAATTATGCGAAAAGGAGATATGTGAATTGAAAAAGTATGTATGTAGTGTTTGCGGCTATGTTCATGAAGGTGATTCTGCACCAGACAAATGTCCAATTTGTAATGCGGATAGTAGCAAATTTATTGAAAAAAGTGGTGAACTTCAATGGGCAGATGAGCACGTAATCGGGGTTTCATCCGGCGTTGAAGATGCTATCTTAGAAGATCTTAGAGCTAATTTTATGGGAGAGTGTACTGAAGTTGGTATGTATATTGCCATGAGTAGGCAGGCAGATCGCGAAGGTTATCCGGAAGTTGCGGAAGCATATAGAAGAATTGCATATGAGGAAGCAGACCATGCATCACGTTTTGCTGAGATGCTAGGTGAGGTTGTAAAAGCAAGTACAAGAGATAATTTGGCAGCCAGAGTTGATGCAGAATATGGAGCTTGTGAAGGAAAGAAGAAACTCGCAACCCTTGCTAAAAGTAAGAATCTTGATGCGATACATGATTCGGTACATGAGATGGCAAAAGATGAAGCACGTCATGGCTGTGCATTTAAAGGATTGTTAGACCGCTATTTCGGAAAGTAAAGGGAAAATATACGTTGCGCTGATTCACAATCTTACTATCATCGGGAATAGACGTTAAAGCGTCAGAATGGAGGATCTTATGTCTAAAGTTAAGTGTGGTGCAACAAATTGTTCTTATAATCAAGAGCATATTTGTCGTGCAAATACCATTAAAGTGGGTGGTAAAGCTGCAACCAGTGAGGAATCTACTTGTTGTGCAAGCTTTTTAAATCGATCTGTTTATAGTAATTTAGCAGAGTATACATCTATGAGAGGAACGTCGAAAGAGATTTTATGTAATGTAGCAACTTGCAAATATAATAGCGATGACCACTGTAGGCTTGAAAAGATTGAAGTTGGAGGCAGCAGTCAAACTAAATTCTATACAGAAACGGATTGTTTAAGCTTTGATAAGCTATCCTAAGGGAGTTACTCTATGGACAATAATGCATTACGTAAAATAAGTTATGGGGTTTATATAGTTTCAGCGCAAGGAAATGATCATAAAGCAGGATGTGTAATTAATACTCTTGTACAGGTTACGTCCTCTCCTATGAAACTTTCGATAGCCCTGAATAAAGAGAATGATACGTTAAAGGTGATAAAAGAAGCAGGGTCTTTTAGCGCAGTTGTGCTTAAGGAAGAGGTAGACCTTGAATTAATTAAGCTCTTTGGATTTTGTAGCAGCAGGGATAGGGATAAGTTTAATACAATTGCTTATGAATTGGATGAAAATAAAAATCCTTATCCAACCGAAGGCATCGTAGCACAGTTTTCATGTAGATTAAGTGAATCATTTGATGTTGGAAGTCATGTCATATGCATAGGAGAGGTAATAGATGCTAACGTAATATCAGAGGAAGCTCCTCTTACCTATGCAGATTATCACTCAAAAAAAGGTGGTACCACACCAAAGAATGCACCTTCTTATCAGGAGGGGGCAACAGGATATCAATGTACGGTATGCGGATATATTGAAGAATCGGATAGTTTACCAGAGGATTTTATTTGTCCAGTGTGTGGTAAGGATGCTAGTTATTTTCGTAAATTATAAGTAAATGGAAAAGCTTAAGTAGTATCCTTGTCATGGAATATAAAACGTAAATAAGAATACCGGCAACTCATAGACACTAAGTTTTATGAGGGACCGGTGTTCTTTTTCGTTTATCTTTATTGGATTAATCTAGACACACATTGTAAGATAAAACTTTTTTCTGCTTTTATCCAATAATAGTAAGAAACTTTAAAAAGTCAAGAAAATAAATTTATCAATTCCATTCTATATGGTATAATTTACCTCAATAATAATGTTTCATAGAAAGGGTATGAGATGAAGGTAGTAGTATTGGCCGGAGGGTTAAGTCCGGAAAGAGAGGTATCATTAAGTTCTGGTAGTAAAATTGCGAATGCACTCATGGAAAAGGGTTACGAAGTATTGTTACTTGACTTATATCTAGGTGTTAAGGATGTTATTGATTTTAAATCTCTATTTCGTAAACTGGAGGATCAAAATCCATATCGATATCAAGTTCCAAAAGAGGAACCTGATCTTATGGAACTAAAGCAGATTTCCGGGAATGGTGATTGTTTGGTTGGAGAGAATGTCCTTTCCATATGCCAGTATGCGGATAAAGTATTTTTTGCGCTACATGGTTCTATTGGTGAAAATGGACAGTTACAGGCAATGTTTGATATTTATGGAATATCCTATACCGGAAGTGGGTATATTGGAAGCTTACTTGCTATGGATAAAGGAGTATCTAAAAGTGTAATGCAAAATCATGGGGTAGAGACTCCGGAGTATATCGTAGCAGACTTAACAAAGAATCATCAATTAGAAAAAACTCTAATGGTCCCATGTGTAATTAAGCCTTTAAGCTGCGGGTCCAGTGTTGGAGTTTCCATAGTAAGAAGCCAGGAGGAGTTAGGGGCTGCTCTTGACTATGCAAAGAAGTATGAACATAAAGTACTAATTGAGGAACTTATAGTAGGAAGAGAGTTTTCGGTTGGAATATTAGATCAAAAAGCTCTTCCATTAATTGAGATTATTCCAAAAACAGGATTCTACGATTATACGAATAAATATCAAGCAGGGATGGCCGTGGAAATTTGTCCTGCACAGTTAGAGGAGGAGATAAGTGCTAAGATTTCGGAGGCAGCACTTAAAGTCCATGAGATTTTACAGCTTGGCTTCTATTCTAGAGTAGATTTTTTATTAAAAGATGATGGGAGCTTTTATTGTCTTGAGGCAAATACGTTACCAGGAATGACTCCGACTAGTTTGCTACCTCAAGAAGCAGCGGCGATAGGAATAACCTATTCTCAATTATGTGAATTGATATTATTAGGATAAAATCATTGCTTTTACAAAAAGCAATTTCTTTCGATGAGATAAGTCATTGCGTTTCATGTAGTAATCTCGTACAATAAAAGATAGGAAGGAAATCACATGGAGAGAAAGAATTGTAGTCTGCCTTGTAATCCAAATGCATCCAAAGAAGTTATTACGGTACTGAATTACTTAAATGAGATGGAAGGAAGAGGCATAATAACAGGTCAGCATACACAGACAAAAGATCAAAAGGAACTTTACTATATCCAGCAGATAACGGGGAAACTTCCAGCGTTATGTGGATTTGAATTATTAAGTTATTCACCCAATATTTCATATGATACCTGTGATGAGGACTGCAGAAAAGAAATTTATGAGAATGAAGGAACGTTAGAAACAGCGATGGCTTTTGCTAAAAGACATCAGGGTTTAATAACATTTACATGGCATTGGTTCTCCCCACTCTATAATAGAAATAAAGGTTTTTATACTGTAAACTCAGACTTTGATGCAAGTAAAGTATTGGAGGAGGGAACCAAAGAGCGTATTGCATTTTATTTCGATATGGATGTCATGGCAAATCACTTAAAATCTTTCCGTGATGCTAATATTCCTATATTATGGCGCCCATTCCATGAATCTGAAGGAAACTGGTTTTGGTGGAGTGCAAAAGGAATGCAGGTTGCGAGTAAATTATATCAGCTCATGTATGAGCATTATAATACTGTACATAAATTAGACAATTTAATTTGGGTTTGGAATTGTCCTAAAAAAGAGGGGTATGTGGGGGATGCATATGTTGATATTATATCTAGGGATTTGTATCCACCAGCCCATGAGCATACAGACCGAGCAAAAGAGTATAAAGAGCTAATTCAAATTACACCAACAAAGAAGCTTTGCGCTCTTGCAGAAATCGGAACAATTCCAAGTGTCACGGATCTATCAAAAAGTAGAGTTCCATGGTCTTATTATATGACATGGTCCAACGAATTTGGTGGAAGCGATCAGTATACCTCAAAGGAAGAACTTTACTTAGCATATCATGATTCCTATGCGATAACACTTGATAAATTACCAAAGCTATACGAGTGCCAAACAATTATCTAGGGGGCTTGTTATGAGAAAAAATAAGATTCTGATTTTATTTCTTGTAGTTTTTACACTCACAACAACCAATATTATCACGTTACTATATTTAAATCATATGATTGACAACAATAGTGAACAACTAGTATTTGCCTATGATGCAATTAAGGTACGTGACAATGAGATTAGTAGGTTGGAAGGATTAGAGGATGAAAATAATCGATTAACCTTAGAAAATCAAACAATACAGGCTACAAACGAGAATCTAAAGAGTCAAACAGAAGAACTAACTCGAGAGCAGTCATTACTGAAACAACAAATTCAAGAGCAGACAGATGAAATCGAGGAAATAACAAATCAGAATTTAAATATGAGTAGGATTCTAGAAAGTTATAATTATTTTCTAGGGTATAATCCTGAAACGTTATATGAAAATCAAATCTATATCAAAGAGTTAGAACAGAAAGTAGAAAAATTAGGAGGTTTTGATATTTATGAACTTCCAAAGAGAAAAAAGGCATATGAAGGTTATACCATTTGGTTAGAAGATGGTTCCAGTGAAAAATGGGCAGATCAAACAATGGAGTATTTACGACTATTACCAGAGAAAGCTTTAGAAGCATTAAATAAGGATAAATGGTACCTGATTATAACGCCAAGAAATTTAGAAAAAGTGTATCATAGTGGAGTTGAAAACACGATAGGACTAACAATTTATTATAAGAAGAGAATATACATCAAAAATGATGAATACTCGATTGATTCCTGTACTTTACATGAGATAGGTCATGCATTAGATGCTATGAATAACTATCAGTCGTTTACGGAAGGGTTTAATGATATTTATAATGAAGAAAGTGCAGCATCTGGCTTATCGAAATACTTCACAAGCTCTGCAACGGAGTATTTTGCAGAGACATTTCAAAATTACTTTATCAATCCAGAATTAACAAAGAAAAATGCACCAAAATCTTTTGTATTTATAGAACAATTCCTTGAGAAATATAAGTAATAATAGATAGGATTCATTACGTGAAAGAATTGACCAAGATATTTTCTATCTGGTCAATTCTTTATTTATTAATAGGAGATTACTACGCGAGTAATCTCCATTAATAAATAAACTCTCCGAGGGATGCGCACTCCGCTGAAGCTTCGGCGCGACAAAGTAGCATCGCCCTGAGTTTGTTGATTCGCGGAGCATAGAGTGGCGAAGCCACTTTGTTCTGATTATGCTTTTTGAGCTTTCCGTTTATAAGTACGAATGGAAATTAACAGTAGTATCATGCCAATCATAAGATACATCATTCTCGCTATTAAAAATCCGGTACCGACGATAAAGGCTGGTTCTCCATCCGCACCTAAAGGCAATGATATCGGATAATTGCTAAAGTATCCGGCTCCAAAGAAATCCAGGGGGCTATTAATTCCTGCAAATCCTATTATTAGTGTTATAGGCATTAGGGCATAAAGCACTCCTAGATGAATTCGCCCCGCAAGATTACCAAGGCCAATGGCAAAAACAAAGCATGGTAGCAATATCATTAGCGCTGGAATAATAAATAAAGTAAAGTTTCTATAATCAAAGTATGAGATATAGAAATAAACACTTAATCCAATCACTAGTACATTGATAATTAGGAAGCAAATGGCCACTGTACTGCATCTAACTAGGGTGTAATGAATTGGATTAACGGGAGTAGCGGTGGTTAGTACCTCCACTTGCTTTTCTTTTTTAGAATGGTAAAAGGTAAGGAAAAACAAGAGAGTTAATATGGAGATTGGCATTGTCTTAGCCACATAAGCCCCAAAACTCCAGGGAGAAAAGGGTGCGGTGTAGGCGACCCCAGCAATGATATCGGTGCTGAGAAGATACCATGCATATAATCCATTAATGATCAATAATGCGATAAAAAACTTATTCCATAAAAGGCGCTTTAACTCATATCGAAAAATTTTATTCAAGGGTTAGATCCTCCTCTCGCAGATTACATGCAGCCAGAAAATCCTGATATGTGAAGATCATTCCACTCTGTGCATAATTTTGCTGAATGAATTTTAGTATATCATCAAACTTATCCTCACCGCCTACAAGCTGCTCGGCTTTTAAAATCATCAAAGGCATTCGGCAGTATTGGTTGATTTCTAAAGCTTGCATTGATAATTGCACCTGATATTTTTCAGGTAACTTATCAAGGGACTCTGGATGACGGTAATAATAGCTCCGATTTTGAGCATCCACGGCATCTTGCCACACATCGATATAATTTTGCTTCGCATATAGGGCACCGTATTTTTCTTTCATCAGTCTGTAAGTGGTATACACGGTCATACCTTCGCTGGACCAAGTATCTTCGAAACCACACTCAACACCAAGTCCTCCCCACCACTGATGGATGATTTCATGTGCAAATACTTCGTCTGCGCCAGCGCCTTTTAATGGGTCATTTAGATTATTATCAGTAAAGATATATTCACTCCATTCCACATATCCTTTCCCTGCATTACCACCATCACCCCCAGTGGAGGAGCTTTGAAGCATCATAAGTTTATTTTCCTTTATAAAAGAAAGAGAACCTTGATGTGTTGTACAATATTCCATAACGGAAGCTATTGCTTCTGGTATCTTATATCTCTTCATGTTTTCATCATATTTTTTGCTATATACTAGGTCAATCGTAGCCCCCGCTGCCTCAAATTGTATTGTTGCATAATCGCAAGCTTTAATCTTAATATATTGACCGAATGAAACTCTGGTATTCCAAGTTTTTGTACCATCCCCATTATCCGTAGCATCGCTCAATAAACGTTCCTCTATAACAGGGGTAAGTTTTTCGGGCAGGACAAGTTGAACGAATGCTTCTACATAATTAAAAAAACTCGTATTACAAGGAACAGAGCTTGCGTTATTAAGAGAAACATAATCCGCAGAAGAGTTATTATCCCAGGAAAAAGGAGTAAAACAACGAAGTAATTTTGGCATTCCCTTGTATTCAATCACAAGTGTTAGTCCAGTCCCTTTAGGGAGTGTAAACGTTGTTTGTCGTTGATCATTTATATCATTATTTAATGTCTCAAAGTCTAAATCAACATTATTACATGTTATACTAAGTATTTTATAACCAGGATCGAGCCAGATACTATCGATTTCATTATAATCTTTGAATTTATTAATGGTGTATGTAGCAATACCGTGAATCTGTCCGGAAGGACTTGCTATTATTCTAAATCTTGCAGAAGTTGCCATTGCAGATGTGGAGTAATTGCTAGAGGAATGGCTAAGGTCAAATTCCAAGGGAGCATGATTAACAAAGGGCTGCCACTTCCATAGAAGAATCCAAGTGCACAGTAATGAAGCAGATATTACAGGTAGATAAAGTTTTCGTATGCCACGTACGAGGGAGCCAATTAGCTTTTTTTCATATCGACGAAGACAGAGTAAGGACAGCGTAAATATCCCTCCGGAAAAAGCCAGCCATAGAACACGAGTATAGAGTGTGATACGAAGTGGGAAGGCATTAGAAAAGCCATCGGAATAGCTGACGATGATAGGGTTAAGCCAATGAGGAAAATAGTCTTTGCTATAATACTGGCTTACGCTTAGATAAGCGCATCCCGCATACAGAAGCCCTGTCAGTTCAAGCCTTCTTGTAATCTGATAAAGTGCTCCGGCTAATAGGATGGAAATCCACCATGTTGGCATCATTATGATTAGAAAGCTGTAAGAATACAGCTTGATATCAAATAGATAATTTACCTTGTTTATCGTGTATGGCAGATATGTAAGAGCAGTGAGTAGCATGGTTACTGTCGAAAGTGTAATTAAGCTAAGAATACGAGAAATAGCCATGAGTATTGGTGAGGATATGGAATCCATTAGTATATCTGTTTTCGTGCGATACACACGGTCCATTTCCAACATGGTAAGTACCGACCATAAAATTGCTCCCATTACCGTTCCTGCCAGAACGGGATTAGCTATGTATTTTCCTGTCATCGGCAATGGGCTAGTTGTTATGTAAATGGAATATCCAAGCATCGGTGTGCATAGGCTAAGAAACCCAATAACCCAGGTGAATTTTGATAGTGACAGTCGCCGTAGCTCTACGCGATACAAAGAAAGAAACTTCATTGGGAAAGCACCCCTTTCTCAATGCAATAGAGATAGGCGTCTTCTAATGTTGGTTCGACTTTTTTAGCAAAGGTAGGTAGAGTGTTAGCTACAATTCTGCATTGGATACCGCTTGCAACATTGATTTTTGATACTATCTGACAGCCCGTAGGAACTAAGTCTCCCAACTGAGATAAATAGATGCCTACATGTCCCTCTGTCTGTGAAATTAGCTCTGTTGGATTACCGTCAAACAGAATCAAGCCATCATTAATTACTAACACTCGATTGCAGATTGACTGTACATCTTCTACAATATGGGTTGAAAGCAAGACGATTTTATCCCTGGCCATATCAGAGAAGATGTTACGGAATTTTACACGCTCCTCTGGGTCAAGTCCAACGGTAGGCTCATCTAATATCATAAACAGTGGATCTCCAAGTAGAGCTTGTGCAATTCCAACCCTTTGTCGCTGTCCTCCTGATAGATTACGGATACGGATTTTTCTGTGATTGGTCAAGCTAGTGCGTTCCATTACATCATCAATAACCTTTTTTTCCTTTACCCCTTTTAGAGCAGCCATGTAGTCCAGAAACTGCCACACGGTTAATTCATCATATAATCCAAAACTCTGGGGTAAGTATCCAAGCTGTGATTTAAGAAATTTTTCTTGGGAGAGAAGAGGTTTCCCATCTAGTAGAATTTCACCCTTCGTTGGGATCAAACCAGCAATCAATAGTTTCATCAGAGTAGTTTTACCTGCACCATTTGGTCCCAATATGCCGATAAGGTTTGGGCTTTCCATCTGTACGTTTATATTTTGTAAAGCTTTCTTTCCCGATGGATAAATCATGGTAATATCATTCACTTCTATTTTCATATCATATTCCTCCTTTGAAACTGATTATATCAGGATTTATGTGTAGATTGGCTGTAGGAAATGTGTTTTTTATGTGTAGTTTCTTCTTTTATAATGATGTAATATTTTTTTATAATAAGATAATATCTACAGAAATATTAGTAATATCTACTTTTAAGATTCTTGTAATATCTTCTTAAATTTGTTTGGTTAAAAATACTGCGCGAAATTTCACTCCATCCTTATGATTTTCAATGGTATGTGGTACTCCATGGTTTTCTAATATCATTCGGGTTATGTATAATCCCATACCGCTACCCTTTCCTGCAATGCTTCCTGTGTGATTCTCTGCACGATAGAAGGCTTCGAAAAGGCGTGTTAAATGTTCATCTTCTATATGAACGCCACTGTTGGTAACCTCAAGTATTGTCTCACTATTTTCCTGAGTCAATGAAACACATACCGTTTCTCCTTCTGGAGAATAGATAACTGCATTACTGATAACATTGAATAGAGCTTTTTTTAATAATAATGCATCACCCGATATGATAACTTCATGTTTCATTTTGTTTACAAGTTGTATCTGTCTTGACTTCATCAATGCCTTGCAATCCCTTAATATAGAAGCTAAAACATCAGAAAGATCCACCGATTCACACAAGTGTTTATTAGAGATATCCATGTGTGAAACAATAAGAATCTCTTTAATAAAGCTATCCAATGATCGGAGAATATCAGCGGAGCGGGTAAGATATTTATCTTTGTTCTTATATACCCCAATTTCTGCCTTCATACCTTCTAACTGTCCAATTACAATGGCGATGGGAGTTTTGAGTTCATGGGAAACTCCTGAAAAGAATAAGAGTCTTCGTCGTTCACGTTCTTTTTCCATTGTGATTTCATCTTGTAATGAAGAATTCTTCTGTTGCAAATCTGATATCGCATCGCTTAGTTTATCTGAAAGCTCATTAAGGCTTTTTGCAAGAACTCCAATTTCATCTTCTCGTAGATCTGGGCAGTACCAGCTAAAATCTAATTCTGCAATATTTGCAGCAGTCTTGCTCATACGAATAATTGGGAGGGTAGTATATCTTGAAAAAATTAGAGCACTAAAAAAGGAGAGAAGCATAATGAGTACTCCAATCCATGGTAAACTGTGCCATAGAGCATTTGAGATTTCTTCAGAACGCGAGGTATTAAATTTCACCGTTAGAATATATTCTTTTTTTGAATCGGCAAATCGAAAGGGGTATTCCTGACCAGTTAATATCCTATCATTAGACCTCTTGAATGTGATGTAATCTATGGCTTCACGTTTTTCGTTCATTAAACCTAAATCGGCGCCTGTTTCTTGTATAAAACGTATCAATACAGAGCTACTATCAGAAGCAGTTTTCATACGAAGCTCAGAAACTAATGCCTTTGACTTATCATCCAACTGGCGTCGTGCTTGTTCTTTGTTTGTATATGGTAAAAATAATATTACAAAAACATAAGTTGCAAAGGAAATAACAAGAAAGAGAACCAACACCAAGAAAAAGGTCTTTGCGGTGAGGCTTCCATTAATCCGCTTTTTGTAATTTATAGCCCAATCCACGAATGGTCTCAATGTAATCATCAGCTCCTAATTTTCTACGAATATTTTTGATATGGGTATCAACAATACGAGTATCACCATAGAAATTGTAGTCCCATAATTTTGAAAGAAGTGTTTTTCTAGCAACAACTTCACCAGGCGTACGCATAAGTTCTAGCAGGATTTCAAATTCTCGTAACGTAAAATCAACAGCATTTCCTGCAATGAAGACGGTATGACCTTTTAAATCAAGAGATATATTTCGGTAGGTTATATGATTGGAATTCAAAATTAATGTTCTCCTCAAAATAGCTGCTACTTTGTGAAGAAGAATTTGCATCGATACAGGCTTTGTAATATAGTCATCAATGCGTAAATCAAATCCGTGAACTTGGTGTGCTTCGCTATCTAGTGCAGTAAGCATAATTATCGGTACATTCGAGTCCTTTCGAATCATTTCACACACACCAAAGCCATCAATTTTTGGAAGCATCAAATCAAGTAAGATCAAATCAAATTTGTGCTTTTTAGCTAGATCCAGTGCTTCGACCCCATTACTGGCTACAGTTACTATATAATCAGAGCTCTCCAAAAAATTCTGGAGCAGTTCCCGATAATCAGAGTTATCTTCTACTACAAGAATTTGTGCCATTTTAAACCTCCGCGTCTCTTGATTGTTTTATGTATTCTTTATTATAACATTTTTTGGAATTATTCGACAACTGAATTTTCTGTGTTATCTCCTTTATTGCTTCATTGTTATTTCATAACTTTTGTCCTTCTATTTACAATATAAAACGTTGTCATACAATAAAAACCCCTCCTAAATATTCAATGATCAAGAATATTTAGGAAGGGTCTTGATTATAGATTAATATACATAAGCACCTCACCATCTAAGGTACAAATGGCGATAAATGCGAGGAATGCTACATGTTTCGTCTTATAATACTTCTCCCTTTAACTTAGGGACAACAGTATTATAGTAAAAATCCTTGACGGAATCTTTGGTAACACTGTAAATTGTAGGTTCATCGTCAATCTGGACAGAAACGCCGGACTGACAATGGCCAAGACAAAACACGGATTTTAATTCAATTAGCGAGCCATTGCTGTCTTCTTCCATGAGTTGCTGCATTGCGGTTATCACGTTGTAGGAACCTTTTATATGGCAGGCACTGCCAATACAAATGTTAATCAGCATAGAATACCTCATTTCTGGAAGTTTAGTCTTCCTTTAGATAGGATACGTGGAGCAGTTCGTGAGTACGGTGTTTTAACAAGCCGTTGTATAGTGAGAGCATCAGAGGATTTTCTTCACATCTCTTAATCTGAGAAACCTTATCAGCTTTATACATTCCGCTAGCACGAGCATTTTTCTCTTCTTTGTGGCTAAATGGCTGGCCAGCGCCGGCGATACAACCACCAGGGCATGCCATTACTTCAACAAAATCAAAATGTTCTACACCGCTTTCAATCTTTTCAATTAATGCTTCTGCATTTGCTAAACCGCTAACAACACCGATGCGGATACTTCTTTCCTCCATAGAGAGTTCACAAACCTTAACTCCCTCCATGCCACGCAGACCTAAGAATTCAATATCTTTTAGAGCTTTTGGACTTTTATCAGCCACAACACGGCGGACAGCAGCTTCTGTAACACCACCGGTAACACCAAAGATAACACCTGCACCGGAGTATAAAGAGAATGGCATATCTGGAGCTTCTGGTTCTAATTCATCAAACTGAATGCCAATTTCTTTGATCATCTTTACAAGCTCTATGGTTGTGATTACGTAGTCTACATCAGGTACGTTGTTCCGCTTAAATTCATCTCGGGAAGCTTCGTACTTCTTTGCAGTACATGGCATGATTGCTACAGAAATCGTCTCAACACCTTCTGAAGAATCAAGTCCCTTAAAGTGTTCTTTAATAACTGCACCAAACATCTCCATTGGAGATTTGCAGGTTGATATGTATGGTAGTAATTCTTTATGCTGTGTTTCTGCATAGCGGATCCACCCAGGGCAGCAAGAGGTAAAGAGTGGATATTTGCTATCTCCGGATTCAAGTTTCTTTAATAGCTCCTTCGATTCCTCCATAATAGTTAAATCAGCTCCAACCGAGGTATCAAAAATTGCATCGAAGCCTAATCTACGAAGTGCAGCCACAATTTTACCAATCACATTCTCGCCGGCTTTCATATGGAACTCTTCTCCAAGAGCTACACGAACTGCTGGAGCAACTTGAACAACAACACGTTTCTTAGGGTTGTAGATAGCCTTCCATACTTCCTTTAAATCTGATTTTACAGTAATCGCAGCGGTAGGACAAACAGCAGCACATTGTCCACAGTTTACACAATTGGTTTCTGCTATTTTTTTATTAAATGCAGGACTTACTATCATTTTAGCACCGCGGTGAGCAAAGTCAATAGCCCCTACATTCTGTATTTCATGACACATTCTAACGCAGTCCCCACAGAGAATACACTTCCCTGGGTCACGAATAATTGAGGTTGAAGAGGTGTCAAGCTCCATATCCTCGGTCTTATTCTCAAAACGAACGGATTTTATTCCGAATCGATGTGCTAACTCTTGAAGACGACATTTTCCGTTTTTGTCACAAACAGTACAGTCTCTACAATGTGCAGCAAGTAATAATTCTAATATCATCTTCCTATGTTGATGTAGCTTTGGCGTATTTGTTTTAACCTCCATTTTATCCTTTGGAGGAGTGGAGCAGGAGGCAATAATGCCACCCCACTGATCTTCTACGACACACATTCTGCAAGCACCATAGATGGATAAATCAGAATAGTAACAGAAAGTAGGAAGATCGATTCCTGCTTTACGAACTAAAGCAAGGATATTAGGCTCATCGTTAAATTCCACACGGTTGCCATCAATAATCATATATTTTGCCATCGTTGTTCTCCTTTCTTCTATTCCCAGGTAATTGCTTTAAAATTACAACTATCGATGCAAGCACCACACTTGATACATTTTTTTGTATCAATACTATGTTCCTTCTTAACTTCACCAGTTATTGCTGCGACTGGGCATAATCTAGCACACTTGGTACATCCTTTACAAAGGTTAGGAATAATTTTTAAGGTCAATAAATCTTTGCACTGACCTGCAGGACATTTTTTATCAACGGCATGGGCGATATACTCATCTCTAAAATATTTAATTGTTGAGATAACAGGAAATGCAGCAGTTTTACCTAGACCACAAAGAGCAGTAGCAGAGATGGTATCCGCTAATTCCTCTAACATATCAATATGTTCTAGAGTTCCTCTTCCCTCAACAATATCAGTTAATAGTTCTAACATTCGTTTGGTACCTTCACGGCAAGGAACACATTTTCCGCAGGATTCGTTCTGGGTAAAATTCATAAAGAATCGAGCTACTTCCACCATACAACTCTTATCATTCATAATAACAAGACCACCGGAACCTATCATAGCCCCAACTTTTTTCAAAGAATCAAAGTCCAGTGGCATATCAAGATGGTTATTCTCTGCATTTAAAACAAGACATCCACCGGATGGTCCACCAATTTGTACTGCTTTAAAGTCACCGCCCTTTACACCACCACCGATGTCATAGATAACTTTACGAAGGGTAGTTCCCATTGGTACTTCAATTAAACCGGTATTCATAACATTACCTGTTAAAGCAAATGCTTTCGTTCCATGATTCTTTTCTGGACCATAAGTTTTATACCAGTCTGCACCCTTTAAGATAATAGAAGGTACATTACAAAAAGTTTCCACATTATTTAAAACGGTTGGTTTCTCAAACAATCCTTTTTCAACAGTTCTAGGTGGCTTTACCCTTGGCATACCACGATTACCTTCGATGGAAGCAGTTAAAGCAGAGCCTTCTCCACAAACGAAGGCACCTGCACCTTGACTGATTTTAAGATCAAAGGAAAAGCCAGAACCTAAAATATTATCACCAAGCAATCCAAGATTTGTTGCTTGCTCCATTGCTATTTCTAAACGATGTATCGCAAGAGGATACTCTGCACGGACATAAATATAACCATGATGTGCTTTTGTTGCTATTCCTGCGATAAGCATACCTTCTATCATACGATGAGGATCACCCTCCATCATGCTACGGTCCATAAAAGCACCTGGATCACCTTCGTCACCATTACAAACTACATACTTCGATTCTTCCGTTTGACGAAGTACTTGTGCCCACTTCTTTCCAGTAGGGAACCCGCCGCCCCCACGGCCTCGTAGAAAGGAGTTAGTGATCTCATCTACGATAGATTCCGGGGTCATATCATAGAGTGCCTTGGCTACGGCTTGATAACCTCCCATGGCTATGTACTCGTTGATTGATTCTGCATTGATATGTCCACAGTGTTCTAGAGCGATACGTGTCTGCTGTTTATAGAAAGGTATTTCTTCTTGCTTTGGATAAGGTTTACCCTCGCTATCTTTATATATAAGTCTTTCTATTACTTCGTCTTTTAGTATGCTCTTTTCAACGATCTCTTCACAATCTTCTATTTTCACCTTGATATAAAGAATTCCAGCAGGTTCAATACGAAGTAAAGGTCCCATTTCACAAAAACCATGGCATCCACTTTTTTTAAGACCTACGGATTCATGAGGTTCTTCTTCTAAGGATATGGAACATTCTAATCCATTCTCTTCTATAAGATGTCGAAGGCGATCGTAAATATTTAAGGAACCTCCAGCCACGCAACCAGTTCCACCGCAAATCAGAATCTGCTTGTATTGACTGTTAAGAGAATTCTGGTAACGGACTCTCAGAGCGTCTAATTCTTTTCTGTTTTTAATCAACATGGAGAGCCTCCTCTCTTAACTGTTGGATGAGCACTTTTGCTTTTTCTGGTGTCATTGCAGCATGGACAGCATCATTTACGGTGCAGACTGGTGCCAAGCCACAAGCTCCAAGACAGGACACTGTTTCCACTGTAAACATCATATCATCTGTGGTTGGATTCTTCTCTGTAACACCAAGTACTTTACGAAATTCCTCCAAAATAGGGATTGATTTTCTAACATGACAAGCTGTTCCGTCACAAACCTTTATAACATATGTTCCTTTTGGCTCTAAGGAGAAGTTTTCATAAAAGGTTGCGACTCCATAGATTTTTGCTTCGCTTAGCTTTAGCTCTTTCGCTATGTAACAAAGTACTTCCTCCGGTAAATAGCGATACACTTTCTGCACTTCTTGCATAATCGCAATTACATGTGACTTGTTATAGTCATGGGCTACGAGGATGTTATCGATGAGCCCTTTTTCGTCTTGCCCTAACATAAGGTAACTCCTTTCTCAATCCATTTTTTAAAAAAGCGGCATATTATTGCCGGTTAATCCAATGGGTAAATAAAAGATTGATAAAAAATTATCAACTAAAACTTATGTTATCATGGATCTCTAACAAATACAAGAAGAATAATAAAATTAAATGTATAAAATAATCATGATAATACAGGGAATTCACACAATAATTGTATACAATTCACAAACAATATAACAAAATATACAAAATAAAAGAATTATTTGGAAAACTTAGAAAACCCATATATTGACAATAATATAACAAAAAAGAAAGAGGCAAATAATATGTTTATAAGATGCTTATCGCTTCTTACTAAAACATAATACTTGCCTCTTTTATTTTAGAATTGATCTATTAACCTACTTTTTATAAACCTATAAAATATCTTCTTAAAAAAGGATTAGTGACGGTGCATTTGAATATCTAGTTCCTGGCAGGAATCCACGGTATCATAAATTTTACGGTCGTCTACTGTGCTTAATAACTTCGCACGATTTTGTTCTGCGAATCTTCCAGTTAAGATACTTCCAGGGCCGTTGACGCAACCACCTTCACAGCACATACCCTCCATAAAGTCTTGAGGAAATTTTCCTACTTTTAAAAGCATAAGTGCTTTTTTACATTCTGCTGCTCCGTTACAACCAGCGACTTTGATTGGAGCATCAATCCCTTTTTCTTTTAAGGCTTCTACGACGGAAGCAGTAACTCCACCAGCTACAGCAAAATTCTTTGCATAGATACTACCATGCTGTATGGTTTCTCCAATCGTTGCAAGATTGATTTCTTTCGCATGTAGCATGGCATATAATTCATCGAAGGTTAGAGCGTAATCGGTGCCACCTTCTGCGATATGATCAAGAACTTCACCTTTTTTTGCAATACAAGGTCCAATAAAGACTGTGATAGCATCTTTATGAATAGCTTTCACGTATTTGGCAGTTGCTTGCATAGGTGAAATAGTACTAGAGATATGTTCTACTAGAGTAGGGTAGTGTTTCTTAATCATATTTACAAAGGCAGGGCAACAAGAGGTGGTTTTCTTTATACCTTCTTTATAAGCTTCCGCCCATTCTTC
This sequence comes from Bacillota bacterium, assembly GCA_023387655.1. GTDB lineage: Bacteria > Bacillota > Clostridia > Lachnospirales > Lachnospiraceae > Lachnoclostridium. The sequence continues at coordinate 69,233 of JAEWHR010000134.1, read as the reverse complement.
AGCCTCAGAAGCAGCAACTAGGTCTGCTCCAAGAGCAACTTCATAAACACCAGTAAATCCTAACTGTTTCAATGCTTCTGTCATAACACCAGTAGAAGCATTTGCACCAAATTGACCTTCGATAGCAGGTGCTACCATTGCATAAACTGGCCTGTCTGAATTTAGTAAATTAATGACATCTACCATAAAGGAGCGATCAGAGATAGCGCCAAAAGGACAATTTTTAATGCATTGTCCGCAGTTGATACACTTTTCTTCATCGATGACAACAATATTGTTCTCATCCATAGAGATTGCATCAACTGGGCAACTTTTCTTACATGGGCGCTTTAAGTCAGCAATTGCGTTGTATGGACAAGCCGTCGCACACTTTCCGCATTCCTTACATTTGGATGGATCGATGTGAGCGCGATCATGAGACATTGTAATAGCTTGAAAATTACAAGCTTTTTGACAGCGTTTTCCCATACATTTTTGACAGTTGTCCGTTACTAGAAATCGAGTAATTGGGCATTCTTCGCATGCAGAGGAGATGACCTGTACGATGTTATTGTTATCATGACTTAAGGATGGGGATTTTCCTTGCGCTAGGCGTATTCTTTGACGGATAATTTCACGTTCTTTATAGATGCAACATCTAAAATTAGCTTGTGGCCCTGGTATCATCTCGTAAGGGAGAGATTCTTCTTTCTCTGCTAATTCATTATGAAATGCTAGTTTAGCAACCTCAAAGAGTACTTCGTGTTTTATGGTTCCGATGTCATTATCTGTTTGTAGCATATGTAACTCCTTACCTTTCCAGACCGATTTTCGCGGTCATATAAATTAATAATACTTCACAAAAGCTTCCTTTCCCATCTTATGAACAATATCAATAATCTGGGTAACAAGATTCATTCGTATACTTAAATCAAAAGGAAGACTAGGGTTTTGATGCGCTTCGTTCATGGTACGCCCAACAAAAAGATGAAGCTCTGTGCATTCTTCGATAATCATTTTGGCTATTTTAGAACCGCCATTATCTTTATCTAGCTCTAAGAAGAAATCTTCATTTACCTCTTCTTCTACATATTCACGCATAAGCTTTAGAGCACGTGTTAGTGTTAATACACCTTCTGTTACTAGATCGATGCCTTCAATATATGCAATTGGAGGTAAATCAGGATCAGTATAGTTTATGGAAGTGTGTATCGGACGGTCTAACACACGTGCTACGATGTTTGCCGAAGTACCTCCGCTAACGATTCGTTTTGCATTACCATCTAAGAATGCATGAACCGCCGTTTCATCATCTACCGGATTTAATGGGGGGCCGGTAAACAAATGCACTGGTTTTGAGTCTATGACTCTGGCTACCGCAACTGTAGTGTCATCACCTGGTGATTGCATATACAAATCATCGCAGGCTTTGCTAAGGATAGAAGCCAAACGTGATGCGGAGAGAGTTGAGTTTGTTGCCTTTACAGAGTATTCCGCCATATTATTCCAGGTCCAGCCGAAATTTAGGGCCTTTCCAACACCTGCATGAATTACTCCATCACTCATTAGAATAAAACAGTCATTTATGGCAACCTCAAAGCGGTATTCACGAATGCACTTACCTTCTATCATACGTTCTTTATATGGCACTGTCAATAGTGCACCATTACGAATAAAAACGCATGCAGGGTTATCAAATTCTACTAAATAGGCATATCCGGATTCGAAGATTTGCAGAATACTAAAAGTAGAATAGGCAACCTGTCTAACCTGACATACTGGTAAGGTTTTAACAATGGTTTGTACGCATTCTTCAATCCCAGCACCATTTAAAAACATGGTTCCAAGAATTTTAGAGGTTAGAGTAGCGAGAATATTTGCTTTTACTCCGCTTCCCATTCCGTCGGCTAGTATGATGATATTAGAATCTTTTGTTTTTAAAATCTCAACTTTGTCTCCACAGAGTTCCTCATGGTTCTTATTAAGGCTCTTATAAGAGACGTCGACTGTTATGCTCATGTTAACTCCAATTCCTGCGACTTGGCGCATTTTCCGTACTATAGTCTAAATAATATCATAAGGTTTACCATCGTTTAGAATTGTATCCCGTAGTTTAGTTAAGGTAACTTTGGTTTCTGCAGTTGTTTCACCAAGTAATCCTGCAATTTCTTGAGCAACCTTCATCTGTTTATCAATAACACGTTGCGCCATATCAATAGTTTCTACCTTTACTTTGTAAGCTTGTCGGTCAAGTTCCTCCTGATGAGAGATATCCTGAAAGACTCCAAGTACGCAATTTTGTTCCTTAGAATATACAATAGTCTGTAATGTAGCAAGGTTTCGATCTTCATAAATTACTCTTTTCGTGATGATGTCTTTTTGTGTCTCTAGTACTGATTGAAAGTTACTATGATCAATAAATTCATAGAGATACTTTTCCTTTGCAATAGAGCGAGGTGTACCAAAGAATTTTTCAGCAGCTGCAGAAAACTCCAGGATTTTCATCTCCGCATCTACAATAATAATGATGTTTGGGGTTGTATCAAGAACGAAGTTTGCCATCGATTGTGCACGTTCGTGCAAATATGGGATACACATATTAAGCTCTGCCTTCCCTTGGAAAACAGCAATTGCTTTCTCACGGCAGGTAGCATAACCACATGCCCCACAGTTTAGCATATCTTCTGGTTTTGTTTTTCCTATTTTACTAAGTATCTGCATAATCTCTTCTTCTGTTGGAAGCGGATCTTTTGGTGAACGGTCAAAAAAATGTCTCCGAAGAAGAATTGGAGATTTTGTATAAAAACTTTCTTGTGTAATCGGTGCTTTGGGTATGGATTCTTCCATATCCAGTTTCACTTTAAATCGTGAGATAGAAGCTCGGTCTATTGCAGGCCCTTTAATGCAACCGCCATTACAGATATTAGCCTCAATAAAGCAACCAGTTACTTCACCACGGTTCATACTTTCCAGTAAATCTATACAATTTTTGATGCCGTGAACATAAAACTTCCGATAGCGATCTGATGTATTTTTTGATGCCACGACAGAGGAAAGAACACCGCTGCTGATAGGGTAGAGGCGGTTAACAAGTGGATCTGGATTATTAGGAGGGGTATCTGGTAGTTCTAAAATATCAATTCCCTCATCCAATAACCATTCTTCAAATTCCTTAAAGTTAATGACAGCATCAATAATACCAGCAGTTCTTGGATCACACTCTGCTTCTCTTTTTTTTGAAATACAAGGTCCAAGAAAAACAACTTTTACATCAGGACCATATTCTTCTCGTATGATTTTGCCGTGAGCTATCATAGGAGATATTACTGGCGCAAGATATTTGGTTAAGGATGGGTAGTAGATTTCTACCAAGTCATTGAGGCTAGGACAGCAGGTGGTGATGATATTTTCCATCTCCCCTGCTGTTATTAACTTATCATATTCCCTCGTTACATAAGCCGCGCCTTCTGCGGTTTCTCTTACTGCGGTGAATCCTAACTTTAATAAGGCACTAATAACCTGACCAGGAGTCTTGTACTTTAATACTCCTAGATAGGCAGGTGCAAGAGAAACTACAGTTTGATTTCCTTCTTTTAGATATTCTTTAACGCGTTCTAAATCACTAATTAATGTTTTTGCATTTTGTGGACAAACCTCAAGGCAGTGTCCACATAGAATGCACTTATCATTCATAATATAAGCTTGAGCGTCCTTTACTGTGATGGCTTTCACATCACAGTTACGCACACACTTATAACAGTTTTTACATTTTGCTTCTTTAAATCCTATCACATCCATTATGTAAGCCTCCTTAAAATCTCTCTATCAAAGAAATTATCCGTGTCTTTTGGAGATAGAGAAAACAGCTCACCATCAAGTTTTATGCAAACGCCCTTTACGCATTGCCCCATACAAAACGCTCCGTTTAGTTCAACTTGATCTTTAAGATTATGCTTAGAAATTAAGGTTTCCAGTCTCGTTATTATCTCTCTGGAGCCTTTTAGATGACAAGAGCTCCCTACACATATTGTAACTACCATACCGTACCTCCTTATAGCGTATGCTAAAAATTTAACAAAGCTAAGTTTATTATAGCACTTCTAGTCATGGGATACAAGTTTTCTTAGGAAGCTTAGCATGGTTTTTACACCATGCTAAGGGATTGAATTGCAATACATCCAGGGCCACCTTGCGTAGTAAAAGCAGGGCTTAATTTATGTATTATAATATCAGAAAGAGGAAAAGCAGTCTTTAATAGCTCACTGGCTGTTTTAGCAAGTGTAGGTGCAAGAGAATGTGAAATATAAAGTTTATGATGTTCACCTACCCTATCTTCTTCAAGACTTTGAATAATTTCTTGAACTGCTTTTTTGAAATTTCGTTTAATTGAAAAATTACTAATTTGCGTGCTATCTTTTGTTAAAGTCATAACAGGAACTAGATGAATAGTTTTTCCTACGAAAGCTGCAAAGTGGCTTAATCTACCGCCCCTTTTAAGATAATCAAAGTCCTGTGGTATTAGAAAAGAGCGAGAACTTGCAATCATCTTTTCAAGTTTGGTAACAATTTCTGAAACCGTATGATGATGGTCTGCCAGATGTTTTGCATGCTCTACTAAGGTTCTATGTGGGCCGCACAGTGTTTTTGAATTTAGGACAGTTACTCGTTCGTTGTTTTCTACCATATTTTTTGCTAATATAGCAGACTGATAAGTACCGGATAATCCATCTGCCATCGTGATATTTAGAATCTCATCTTCTGGAAAACGATTATAGAGGTCTATGACTCTGCCTATTGCAGGTTGTGAGGATAACGGAATGTGTCCTTGTTGAATTAATTCAACAAATTCCTCCGTATGTATATCTTCAAATTCTTCATAAGTTCTATCATTAATAGTAACTGCTAAAGGAGAAACATAAATTCCTTTTTCTTCTGCCTCACTTACGGAGTATAGAGTTGATGTATCTGATATTATTCTGATCATGAGTTCCTTTCTATGTGATGGAATCATCCATACCTCATTTATTTATCACAAGGAAAAGTTAATGAAGCATGCTTTTCATTGTATGAGTCTTGCTCATTATATCGAATAGTGTCGAATTATGCAAAGAAGATTATTTAAAATCTTTATAAAGTTTTTGAAACAGTACTTTAACATATGGAAAAGTCGAAATGAATAGTAGGTAAAACATAATAAAACTGGAGATTTCTCTTAATAGGAGGTGTTCATTTGTATTGTTTTACCTGATTTTAAAGAAAAGTTGTTTAAATCCATTGAAAAATATACAAAATAAAGAAGTATTTTGTTTGGTGCTATTGAAATCGTGAGGGTTCTCATACTATAATAGAGCTATCTTTTATAAAGAATATTTCAACCACTGAATCAATGGGTGAGTCCTATGCTTAAGTCATACAGGCAAATAAGACACGCTTTCTTAAAATTAAAGAATTGGTGAATACCAAGAAATTAAGCAAGGAGGTTTTAAAGTACCTTACTTGTTAAGAATAAAGAAAACGGAAGTTGGAAGAGCACAAGAGTCAAACCTTAGATTTGCATAACGAAGATTTTGTTAAGCAGGATAAGGGGGATGTAGTGGAGTGAAACAGAGAAAAGAATGAGATATAGGAAAGGAGAAATAGGGATGGAACTTGTACAAGTAAGAGAACTGTTTCGTAACAAGGAACAATATCTAGGAAAGAAAATAACAGTTGGCGGCTGGGTACGCAGCGTCAGAGATACAAAAACCTTCGGATTTATCGTTATGAGCGATGGTACATTTTTTGAAACATTGCAGATTGTTTATACGGATAAGCTAAGTAATTTTGCAGAAATCTCTAAATTTAATGTAGGTTCTGCAGTTGTTGTAACTGGTACACTTGTTGCTACTCCAGAAGCAAAACAGCCATTTGAAATCCAGGCAGAGGAGGTACTCTTAGAGGGAGCTTCTACATCCGATTATCCACTTCAAAAGAAGAGACACTCCTTAGAATTTTTAAGAACTATGACACATCTTCGTCCAAGAACAAATACATTCCAGGCAGTTTTTCGTGTGCGTTCTTTAATTGCATATGCGATTCATAAGTTCTTTCAAGAAAGAGACTTCGTTTATGTTCATACACCATTAATCACTGGAAGTGACTGTGAGGGTGCTGGTGAGATGTTCCAGGTAACTACTCTTGATTTAAATAATATTCCAAAGACAAAAGAAGGAAATGTTGATTTTGATCAGGATTTCTTTAATAAGCCAACGAACTTAACCGTAAGTGGACAGTTAAATGGCGAGACATATGCCATGGCATTTAAGAACATCTATACCTTTGGGCCAACTTTCCGTGCAGAAAATTCAAATACGACTAGACATGCTGCAGAGTTCTGGATGATAGAGCCTGAAATTGCATTTGCTGACTTAAAGGATGACATGATTTTAGCAGAGTCTATGCTTAAGTATGTTATCAAGTATGTATTAGAGCATGCGCCAGAAGAGATGAATTTCTTTAACTCATTTGTAGATAAGGGCTTACTTGAGAGATTACAGCATGTTGCTAATTCTGAATTTGGTCATATAACCTATACAGAGGCAATTGAAATCTTAGAGAAGAATAACGATAAGTTTGAGTATAAGGTTTCATGGGGCTGTGATTTACAGACAGAGCATGAGCGCTATTTAACAGAGCAGGTATTTCAAAAGCCTGTATTTGTTACGGATTATCCAAAGGAAATTAAGGCGTTTTATATGAAGTTAAATGACGATAACAAAACCGTTGCAGCAATGGATCTTTTGGTTCCTGGCATTGGAGAAATTATCGGCGGAAGTCAGAGAGAGGATGATTATGACAAGTTAGTTGCGAAGATGAAAGAAAGCGACTTAAATGTAGAGGAATATGATTTCTATCTTGACCTAAGAAAATACGGTTCTGCAAGACATGCAGGATTTGGTCTTGGTTTTGAACGTTGCGTAATGTATTTAACAGGTATGAGTAATATCCGTGATGTAATTCCATTCCCAAGAACAGTGAATAACTGCGATTTATAATAATAAAAGAAGAATTACTAATTTGAATAAATTATTATTATAAGCAAAACAAAAACTCCTCTCGGAGACCTTAACCGAGAGGAGTTTTTTATATCAATTGTATATTCCTAAATATAAGAATATGCAATTACAATAGGTACATAACATACCAAATTATCTATATTATACAATGTCATATCTGTTTTTTTCTTTCGCAAATCCGGGAATATAAAAAATCTTCTTATATGGTTGTAAGCAATATAGTAATATAATGCCTATGATTCCACAAGATATTACCTCACCAATACCAACCGTTAACATCATAAAAGGAATGGACATAGCTTCGCCGTAAGCAAAACGTAAAATCCAAGGAATGATAATCGTATTAGATACAATTGGTGGAATAGGTACAAGAAACTTATATCTTCGTAAGGAATAGGACCCAATGGCTCCAAGTAAGGTAGCAAGGGTTCCGAAGATAATATCAAGAATATCGCATCCTGCAATAATATTGCCAAGTAAACAACCAATTGTAACTCCCGGTATTGCGGCCGGAGTAAAGAATGGTAGGATTGTTAAGGCTTCTGCAAAACGCACTTGAATATAAGATACGCTGATTGGTTGAAATAGGACAACCAGCACAACATAAATGGCCGCAATCATCGCAGAATGCAGCAAGAAATAAAGTGTTTTGTTTTTCATAATAGGCTCCTTTAGTTTTGTTTTACGTGTGGAAGGTCTCGAACACACGAGTTATTTGCCCTATAGACCTTGTTTTTACGGGCGTTTTTGACTTTTTAAGTATACCATGAAAATGAGGGATGTCAAGTAATGAGAAGGTGTTTGATTGTGGAAATAAGGAGATTATTTACTCTTTTTGTGGATCTCCCTCAATTTCAATCAATATTAATGTAACATATTCCTCACGATTTTTTGTACCTATTTCAAAGATAAGATATTCCTCATAAGCGTTTTTACCAAGTTTTATCTGATGTTTCGTTGCATACTGCATAAGTTCAGCGTATATTTCGCTAATATTACGATAGCTTCCTTTATAATACACTTCAAGGTACCAGCCCTCTTTTCGTACTAAAGTGTTGCTTTTTTTATCCGTATTGTTCGTTTTCGTGTACAGATAGGAAAAGCTATCAAATCTTTTCTCACGGATATTGTCAGTGGTAAGTGAAGCACCAAGAAAATCAATCATGCTTGCATTACTATTGTTTCGAAATGCGATTAACTCTGTTAAAAAATTTGGGTAAGAATTGTCGTTATGGTTATCCATGAAAGAACTACGCAGAGCTTTTAATTCTTTATGGTATGCAGGCTGAATTTTATTATATTCTACGTTCAGAGCTTTTTCGGTTAAATCCTTTAGGGATTCAATTTCACGTTTTGTGTTTTCTAGCCTTACAAGTTCCCTAGCAACTTCGTTTGATTTTTGGTTCAGTAAATCAATTAATTTAGTTGGATTTCTTTCATCCATGTATTTTTTGATTTCTTTTAATGGCATTCCCAATCTTTTTAATGCAGAAATAATAGAAAAAGTATCGTATTGACGGAATGAGTAATAGCGGTACCCGTTTTCTTTTATGATTTCAGGTTGGAATAGTTTTATTTGATCATAATGAAATAGAATGTGTTTGGGTATTCCACAGATTTTTGCAAATTCTCCAGTTGTTAAGTACTCATTTTTATTATCAGACATAGTAACCTCATTTCTGTATCATCTTTTGTTGTTATATTTTATCTTTTCTTGGAGAGCGTTTTAAAATATAGAAATCGGCAAACAATAATCCTTAAGTTAGCATTTTGTGAATTTAACTTATGATTTTTTTCTTGACTATAAGACAACCTTATAGTTTATAATAGTCAAACGGCTCTTTTCTGTCAAGGAAAGGGGCTTAAAATATGTAATTATTTAGTAAAGCTAGAAGGAGTTATGCGATGAAATTAATGTTAAAATATCTGAAAAGATATCCGAAGCTGATTTTGCTAAATATCCTAGGAATTTTTAGTTTCGTATTGGTACAGCTAGGAATTCCAACGGTCATGGCATGGATGATTGATAATGGTATTGGTAATAGTGATATCCCTTATATTAAGAAAATGGGGGGAATCATGTTGATTGTATGCGTTCTTGGAGGTGCGGGAACCATATTACTTACGTTTGCCTCATCAAGGATCTCAACCTATATGATTCGTGATATTAGAAATGATGTTTTTATCCAGTCTCAAAAATTTTCTCATACAGAATATAATAAATTTGGTGTATCCTCTATGATTACACGAACAACAAATGACGCATTTCAGTTAATGCTATTCTCTAATATGTTGTTTCGAACTGCACTTTTGACTCCAGTCATGATTATTATCAGTGTTATCATGACACTAAAAACAAGCATGAGTCTTTCTCTAGTGATTGGAGGAAGTTTTCCTTTTATCGTTGCAGGTGTTATTATTATCGCGAAATTAACAAATCCATTATCGGAGAAGCAACAAAAAGGTATGGATCGATTAAATCGAATTTCTAGAGAAAACTTAACCGGGGTTCGAGTAATCAGAGCTTTTCGAAAAAGTGAATATGAAGCAGATCGTTTTGCAGAAACGAATGATATGTATGCATCTAATTCAAAGAAATTATTTAAGATTATGTCATTTACACAGCCTGCGTTTTTCTTCTTATTGCACCTTGCAATGATGGCGGTGTTTTGGATTTCAAGTGTCATGATCGATAAAGGGACATTACAGGTTGGACAGTTGGTTGCATTTTTAGAGTATCAATTTCATGCGATGTTCTCAATTATGTTGTTTTCCATGGTATTTGTAATGTACCCAAGAGCACAGGTATCTGCGAACCGTATTCAGGCGTTATTGGATGAGGAACCAATAGTAAAGAACCCTACCAATGGTGTAACAGTAACTGAAAAAAAAGGTAAGGTAGAATTTAACCATGTTACGTTTCAGTATCCCGATGGTGAGCTTCCAGTGATAAAGGATGTATCTTTTACAGCACACAAAGGAGAAACTGTAGCTTTTATTGGTAGTACAGGTAGCGGAAAGAGTACGTTAATTAATTTAATTCCAAGATTTTATGATGTAACAGACGGTTCTATTACAATAGACGATGTGGATGTGCGTGATTATGACTTAAAGGCACTTCGTCAAAAGATGGGCTTTATTCCTCAAAAAGCATTCTTATTTAAAGGTACGATTGAAGATAATCTTAAATTTGGTAATCCAGATGCAACTCTTAAAGAAATCAATCATGCCATTGAAGTAGCTCAAGCAAAAGAGTTTATTGAGAGAAAGCCAGATAAATTAAAGGAATATATCAGCGAAGGCGCTAAAAACGTATCTGGAGGTCAAAAACAACGAATCTCCATTGCAAGAGCACTAATTAGAAAACCTGAAATCTATATTTTTGATGACAGTTTTTCTGCCCTTGATTATAAAACAGATGCTACATTGCGTGCTGCACTAAAACAAGAAACAAAAGATTCCATTGTATTTATTGTTGCACAAAGAATTAGTACCATTATGAATGCTGATAAAATAGTAGTTCTTAATGAGGGTGAAGTGGTAGGAATCGGAACTCATAAGGAACTATTAAAAACATGCAAGGTATACTATGAAATTGCAGATTCACAATTGACAAAGGAGGAACTAGAGCAATGAAAAAGTTATATCCATATATAAAACCGTACTTGAAATATTTTATAGTGGCTATTCTCCTTACCATAGGATACTCTGGTTTCTTATCTGCTGCACCGATGGTAGAAGGTTTTATTACAACCAGGTTAAAAGATGATGTTGTGGATATTGCGAACAAAGTTCCGGGGGCATCCATCAGCTTTTCCTATATTATAAAGATTTTATGGCTGTTACTTGTTATTTATATTGGTAATGTACTTTGCAGTTATGGCTCACAGTATTTTTTAACCGACGGCATTCAAAACACAATGCGAGATTTAAGAAATGATGTGCAAAAAAAGATAGCAAAGCTTCCAATTAGTTATTTTGATAAGCGTACGGTTGGTGATATTCTCAGTATCATCTCAAATGATATTGATACCATGTCAAACGCCTTACAACAGAGTTTATCTAGGATTCTAAGTGCTTTTTTATCCATTATCCTGGCGATCATATTAATGTTTTATATTAATCCGATTATGGGTGCGGTAGCAGTTTTACTGATACCAGGAAGTGCATTGATTATGAAAGTGATTATGAAGCGTTCTTCTGCTATGTTTAAAAGCCAGCAGATTGCCCTTGGTAACTTAAATGGTTATATTCAAGAAAGATATACTGGTTTGACAGAGATTAAACTTTATGGGAAACAAGAGGATTCCATAGAACAGTTTAAGGAAATTAATAATAATCTTTGTGAAAATGGCTTTAAAGCACAGTTTATATCAGGACTGATGTCACCGTTAATCTCATTTCTTACTTATTTAGCCATTGTAGCGGTTACAATATTAGGAGCAACATTTGCTATAACTGGTGCCATAACGGTTGGACAGCTACAAGCGTTTATCCGTTATATGTGGCAGCTAAATGAGCCACTGGAGCAAGTGACACAATTGTCTGCTTCCATTCAATCAGCGATGGCAGCATCGGGGAGAGTATTCGAGTTCCTTTCAGAAACAGAAGAAGTACCGGAAGCTATTAATCCAGTTAAAATAAATGATTTGAAAGGAAATGTTACTTTTGAGGATGTATCTTTTGGATATAGCAAAGACAAAATGTTAATTGAACATCTGAATGTTAACGTGAAAAGTGGCCAAATGGTAGCGATTGTTGGTCCAACGGGAGCAGGAAAGACGACACTGATTAACCTCTTAATGCGTTTTTATGATGTAGATGGTGGTGCAATTAAGGTAGACGGTGTAAATATCAAGGATATGAAACGTGATGATCTTCGTTCTATCTTTGGTATGGTGCTACAGGATACTTGGTTATTTAACGGAACTGTTGCCGATAATATAAAATACGGGAAAGAAGATGCAAGCATGGAGGAGATTGAAAATGCTGCGAAAACCGCGAACGTAAATCATTTTATCAAAACACAGCCAGATGGCTACAATATGGTTTTAAATGAAGAATCTTCTAACGTATCGGTGGGTGAGAAACAGCTTTTAACAATTGCAAGAGCTTTCTTGGCAGACCCTGCTATTTTAATTCTTGACGAAGCTACAAGTTCGGTAGATACCAGACTTGAGTTAATGCTTCAAACAGCGATGAAAAATATCATGAAGGGCAGAACAAGTTTTGTTATTGCGCACCGCCTTTCTACCATTCGAAACGCGGATTTAATTCTTGTTATGAACAATGGAACGATTATCGAGCAAGGAACCCATGATGAATTAATTGCAAAGAAAGGGTTTTATGAAAAACTGTATATGAGTCAGTTTCAAAAACAAGGATAAGAATTAATAATTTCCTTAGAGTTGGTTCATCATTATTCAATGAAATTATATAAGAAAACTATCTAATAAAATATCCATATAATAAAATATTAATTTGTAGAAAACATCCATTTTACTTACTTCTCTTTAGCAGTACTGTTTTATCTAATTAAGAGGGGGAGATAATAAAATGGATGTTTTTTATTTAGATTCATCGACAAGAAGAGTCGCCGGTTTATAATTATTAATAAAATTATCAAGAAGTAAAAATATTAATAAAACAAGCAAACAGCTAAAGAAATAGACATAAAACAAGCCAAATGCTAAAAATAGAAATAAAGGTCGTTAACTGCTTAAGAAATATAAATTAAGCATGTCAAATACTAAAGAATATACATAAAACAAGCAAACAGCTAAGGAAATAGACATAAAGCATGCCAACTGTTAAAAAATATAAAAAAGCTAAAAAAGAATGCGATAGTATTTGTATTAAATTAAACTATGGTATAATATGGAATATTATAAGCTGATTTTGGAGTTCTAATAAAAGTACTAATATATACCTATATTTAAAATTTAATATCAAAAACTACTTTAGTATTTAAAACACATGCAATCCATACAATTGATAAAATAAATAAAATTCTTAGATATTATTAATACATAATTATGTTAAAAACGGATAATACATTAGTTTTAATGATTGGTACAATGATGGTACAAAGCAGCAGAGCAAAGGGGAAAAGGGTTTTGTTTCTCCAAGCAATAACGTATGAAAAGTTGTTATTATTATGTGAGGCTAAAGTGCCAGAATGTGGAGGTTATGATGAATTCATTAGCAAAAAAAGAACCAATCATGGAATCAGAAAGTTACAGACCGAAGGATAAACCCCTAATTATGTCAATGGTTGAAGAAATGAAAAAGAGTACTCCTTGGGAAATTGTTGTGGAGCAGATGAATGAATTTTGTAGTATTGTGGACAGACCGGAGATGAATATTATCGGAATTCAAATACCGATGAATCCATACAGTGGCTTTGATGCCATATCGATAGTAAAAAAAGTAATAAGTGACGGAACTTGTAAGCTGTTAGATGACTTACTTCATCCAAACAAAAAAGAAAGATATGTTGCTGCAGTTAGTCAGGTAAAGACAGGGATTGATTTTACATATGTAATTGGAGTTGAGGTCGAGAGTTTTGATAATCTCCCAAAACATTTACCACCAGATACAGTAATGGTAACTTTACCGGCTGCGCGATATGGTAAGGTTAGAAGAAATCCTACCGATAAAGAGGATAAGCATACCAATGCAAAGCAAGCAATCTGCTATCTATCTTCCCAAGAATTTAGAACTACATCGGGGTTATCTTATGATGGAGATGCTACACCATTTCGTGTATTTGACGCCTGTGGCGAATTGCTTGCTGCTTATGAGCCAGTGAAAAAGCCAAACAGTGAGGAAGAAAAGTTTGAACAGGTGGGTTGTGAAATTGTGATGCTCCCTGAAATTAAGGTAATTGGGTGTACTGGAGAAAATGGCTCCGCTATGTGGAATTTGTTTGATGTTGAGAATGATATTGATTGGATTGCGGCTGGAAGTTTGAATAATTATCAGTACTATTCCTTTGATACCAAGGATGAGAAAGGAAATAACACAAGTATTTTTGGCCGTATTGTAGGAGATTTTAATCATGTCCCTGACTGTCTTAAGCAGGCAATTATGCCATCAGGGTTATGGGCTAAATTTTATCAAAAGCAGATTAATAATGACGATCCTTCCATTATTTTTGAAGGTGCAAAGGATGTTTTATTTTCCAAAAAATATCCGGAATACGAGGAAGATTACACAAATCGAAGTGGGTTATATGTAGCTCAATATGAACAAGGGGCATGTTTTTACTTTCCAATTAAAGAAAAATCAAAAGAATAGTAAGATAACATAATGAGACATAATCTATTTAGATAATAAACAGAATAAATAAGGGATGTATTTACTTAAGAGGAGGATGGTATGAATCATAAAGGATATGTAGCGAAAGTAATTGATTACATAGAAGCAAACCTAAACCAACCCTTAAGCCTTCAAGATATCCCAGTAAAAGAATATGCATCACTCATGCAGGTTTATCGGGATTTTTATAGTCTGACTGGGCATTCTGTGAAAGAATACATTCGTAAACGTAGGTTATCAAATGCTCTAGCCATGGTAAAACACTCAGAAAGAAGTCTAGTGGACATCGCCTATGAATATGGTTATAGTTCTCAACAAGCTTTTTGTAAATGCGTAAAAGCATCCACAGGATTGACACCACTAGAATATAAAGCTGACGACGGGTTCTATTTTTATCCAAGATATTATGAAGACAGTAAGTTTTTAGTTACCGTTTCTACAGATCATATACCAAAAACCATAAAGATGGGGTATTACCATAGTCAAATTAGAGGAATAGAGAGTCGATCCATAATGTATTTACGGTCGATCCTGCCCCATTTTAGTGGAAGAATATTTGGGCGGAATGGAAAGCAGATAAATAATAAATTTTGTTATGAATTAAGAATAGAATATCAAGAAGACATTCTTCCTATTCTAAAACAGAGTGAGTTAAAAGACATAGAGATTTATGAGTCGGAAGTAGATAACTACGCAAAAATATCCGTAAGAAATAATGATCAAGAGATCAATCAAGCATGGGATTACCTATACTTAAGATGGTTAAAAGCAAGTATGTTCCAACAGGCGAAAAAACCATATTTTGAAGAATATATCTATAAGGAAAGTAACATTAAGAAATTAATCTTATACCTTCCAGTATCAAAAAGCAAAGATTATGCGAAAATCAGCATACGAGATTGTGATGACATGTTTTTCTTGGTATCCAGTGGTGATGGTGTGAATGGAGAAGAGAGGGCTTCAAAAAATGTTTTAAAGTATCTATCAAAAAACAATCCTTTCTATATCAATAATATCAAAAAATTCTATACCTCCATTCGTAAGGAAACCTATACCTGTGGGGTTTTAATTCCTAAGGGATTTAAGTACCAAAGGGATGAGGAAGTAGAATACCTTTCTAGAAAAGGGGGTAGATACGCAGTACTTGAAGGAGACTGTAATGGAGACGGCAGCGTTTATGAAACTATATTAAATGCATGGATATTAGAATATGGATTACAATTAGGAGAAGATGATTGCTTTACAATTTATGAAGCGTTGGAATCTAAGGATGGGAAGTCAAAAACTGTAATTTATCAAAAATTAATAAATTAAATGGGTAAGTTGGCTTGTATAATATAGCCAACCTACCCCTTTTTCTTTTCTTATTTTCGGTAATAATAAGAAATCATATAGTTTATTATCTTGATATGGTAGGTTTATTTATAAGAAGATACTTATATGACATTGGACATAATAAACCTATGTGTTAATAGGAATGAAAATCTTTGTTGTTGCTAAAGAATAGAAGCTATCTTAAGTTCAGTGTGTTTTGATAAATCAATAAACTTCTTGTCTACTTTTACGACTGGGCGGGATAGATTGTTTTTATTAATCATAACGACCTCTCCAACCAAGGAATTACTAAGACATACTGTTGCATTAATGTAGCACTGAGCGAGCCCTTCAAGAAAAGGCAGGAGGTAGGCTACATCGTACTTTTGATATCCTTCTTTTTCAAAATTTTCAAGTACTTCAAAAGGGCATATTTCTTTACGATAAACACGCTTTGCTGTCATCGCATCATATACATCGGCTATCGATAATATTTTTGCAAAAGGAGAAATATCCTTGGAGGAAAGTTTATTTGGATATCCACTGCCATCGCAACGTTCGTGATGCATGAGAATAGCTTCTTTCACACGCGAATCCATTTTTCTATCTTTCACAAGTTCATACCCCATAATTGGATGCTGATGTACGGATTCCAGTTCTTTCTCATTAAGGGATGTAGGTTTTTGCATAATATCCTTTGGCAGCTTTAGTTTTCCTATATCATGCAATAATCCAGCAAGCATGAGTTGTTCAGCATCATGTGCATTAAAATTTAACCAGGTAGCAAAGGAAAAGCAAATCAACGATACATTAAGAGAATGTACATAGATTTGGTCATCTAAGTCTCGAATGCATTGCAGCATATCAAAAGTTCTAAGAGAACTTCGGCATTCCTTTAAAAGCTGTTCGACCGAATCTAGTAGTTTAATTTCATTATACGGGAGAGAAGTTGTCCCAGTCAGAGCTAGATAAGAATCTTTTAATATTAGAATACTATCCACATAAAACTTTTTGAATTTTTTAAATTCAATGGAATTTTTTAAAGCAGTGATATGTTCCGAGGGTTTGATAGTCTGCTTCTTCACTAAAGTATTCGGTATGTAAACAAAAATTTCTTTAATTGCATGAATTTTTAGTTTCGTAATACTTCTTGTTGTTACCATCGTATTGCGTGAAAGGATACGTTCATTCCCGCTATTATACACATCCTCTGCAACAATCATTCCAGACGCGACTTGAGATACCGGAATATTTACTATGTTCATAGAAGTTAGGAACCTCCCCAAAGTTAATCATACAAATTCTACCACAATTATAAATGCTCTACACAAAATAAACAATACTTTTCTGTGTTTTTATAGAGAAGTATGCTATAATAAGAAAAATAAAAACATGGATAGAAAGGTGGATGAATCTTGAATTTTATACATGTTGCAGATATCCATCTCGGTGCCACTCCGGAGTCAGAACGTGGCTTTAATATCAACCGTGAGAAGGAAATCTACGAGAGTTTTGGGCGTGTAATATCAGAATGTGAAGAAAAGAAAATTGACTTGTTATTGATTTCTGGCGACTTATTTCACAAGCAACCATTGCTTCGAGAGTTAAAAGAAGTAAATTATATATTTTCTAAGTTAACTTATACCAAAGTTGTATTAATTGCGGGCAACCATGATTATATAGGGCCTCGCTCTAATTATCTTAATTTTCAGTGGTGTGATAGAGTGACTATGCTAAGTAGTGGAGATATGGACAGTATTTATTTTGAAGAACTAAATACAGAAGTCTATGGACTAAGCTATTTAAGTAGAGAAATCTTTGAACCAAAGTATGATTCTATCCTACCTGGTGTGGAAGAGCGTATTAATATTTTATTGGCACATGGGGGGAATGAGAATAATATTCCAATAAGTTATAAAAAAGTAGAAGAAGCTGGATTTGATTACGTGGCATTAGGCCATTTTCATAAACCACAATTAATTTCTGAAAGAATGGCTTATGTTGGTTCTTTGGAACCCTTATCGAAAGGTGAACCGCTACAACATGGCTATTATTATGGAGAGATAACGAAGGAGAGAATAGAAACTTCTGATCGTTATGATTCAAAGCTATCCTTAACCTTTGTGCCAATCGCATGTAGAGAGTATATGACGAAAGAAATAGAAGTAACACCAGATATGTTAAGTACACAAATCGTTGATTTGGCAAAGGCTATCATATCTGAAAATGGAGCTCAAAACTTTTATCAATTTGTACTTGTTGGAAAAACGGAACCTTCCATCTTTCTTGATTTAGAAGACTTTTATCGATTGGGTTATGTAACGGAGGTTTTAAACCATACGCTTCCTGATTATGATTTTGATTCATTATATGAGGAAAATAAAGATAA
This sequence comes from Bacillota bacterium, assembly GCA_023387655.1. Lineage (GTDB taxonomy): Bacteria > Bacillota > Clostridia > Lachnospirales > Lachnospiraceae > Lachnoclostridium. The sequence continues at coordinate 51,176 of JAEWHR010000134.1, read as the reverse complement.
TCTGATTGGTAGCTACATCCGTCGTATCAAAGAAAGTGATGCGAATGATGACTTAGTGAATAAGGCGTTGTATTATGGAATTGAAAGCTTGCTTAATACAAAGGAAAGGTAGGATCTTAAGTGATTATTAAAGAATTGCGCCCAGGGCATTTTGGAAAATTTCATAATGTTAATGTGGAACTTACGCCTGGGATTAATGTGATATACGGCAAAAATGAAGCGGGAAAATCAACACTTCATGCATTTGTAAAAGGTATGTTATTTGGCATTGAGAGGCTTAGGGGAAGAGCTGGGAAAGAGGATCTTTATGTGAAATACCAGCCATGGGACACCCCAGGTGCTTATCAAGGGAGTATGGTGCTTACGGTAGATGGAGAGGATTATCGAATTATACGTAGTTTTTATAAAAAGGAAAGAAGCATTAAAATTATCAAGGAAAGCACTGGAAGAGAATTGTCAGATGCAGAACTTGGAGTGAGTGCTATTATACCAAGACTTACGGAAAGTATCTATCGAAACACGATTAGTATTGAGCAGTTAAGAGCTAAAACAGAATATGAACTTGCAGAGGAATTAAAAAATTATATAACAAACCTTTCTATGTCAAAGAGCAAGGAAGTTGATGTCAATGGAGCCACTCAATATCTATTAGAGAAGAAAAAGAAACTAGAAAAGCAACTTCCGGATGATAGATTAACAGCATTATCCAGTGAATTAAAAGAATTACAAGATACTCTTAAATCAATGGATGAATTAAGCGGAGAGCTTAATGAGTTAAAAAAGAGAGCAGAATACTTAGAAAATAAACAGAGGGAATATAATCGCAGTGCTAATCAAGAAAGAATGAAAAAGGTTGCGTACTACCCAGCTGTTCTAGAGAAGTTTAAGCGTTTTATAGAGATGAAACAGGCTGCAAAAAACGCGGAAGAAAAAGTTGAAAGTTTAGGGGAAAAGACAAAAAAACAAGCCAGTGAGCTAGACAGTAGTCATACGATAGAAGAACATCTGAAAGAGCTTGGAGAATTACGCCAGAGGAAGCAAGAACTTGAAGATGATGTTAAGGTAAAACGACAGGAAATAGAGCCACTTCTAAAGCAGGGCAGTACATCAGGGCGTATCATTGGTGTGATTATTGTTGTGTTAGGTTTAGCAATTTCTTCGATTCCGTTTCCATTCATGACAATTATTATGCGTTGTATTATTGGTATTGTATTTTTAGCAGCTGGAATTTTAAAATATATTTTAACAGCTACAAAAGAAGAGAAAAACAAGCAAAAGTTAGAGGAAATTAAAAAGGAATGTGAACGACAGGTATTTTCTCTTCATAGCAGAAGACATGATATATTATTAAACCATCGTGTTAGTAACGAAAATCAGTTAATGGCAAAATATAATGATGTCCTTAAAAATGAAATGGAACGGGAACAGGCAGTATTACGTAAGGAAGAATATCATATTGCTGCAAAGCAATATCACGAAAAGGCCAATGAGTTAGAATATGAGATTATAGACTATATGAAGTATTTTGTTAGTAGTCCAGAAGTTACGAAAGAATGTATGCAGGAACTTTGGCAAGAGATTGAGGAGTTTAAAGAAGAAATCATAGGTGAAATGAGCGCCAATGAAGAAGAGCATACGACGATTCGTACTCAGATGGATCGTATTCGCTGGTCATTAGAGTCAAACATTGAGTGTGAAGTCAAACTAGAAGAAAAACAGATGGAATATGATGAGTTGTGTGAACATAGGAAATCGTTATTAGAAGAGATTGAAGCAATTACTTTAAGTATTCAAACCCTTAAGGAACTATCAACCGATATTCACGATAGTTTTGGAAGTACATTAAATCAGATGCTTTCCGAAATTGTATCTTCTATTAGTCAGGGTGAATATAGTTCTATTGTTGTGGATGAGAAACTAAATGTATCAGTACTGCACCAGGGACAATATGTTGCCTTAGATAAATTAAGTGCTGGGACTATCGATCAAATTTATCTGGCACTTCGATTATCGGTTGCATCGTTACTTTTTCCAGAGGAAAATATGCCGATTCTTTTAGATGATACATTTGCCTTATATGATGAGGAACGAGCTGGCGCTGCTTTAAAATTACTTGCGAAAGAAACGAATCGTCAGGTGATAATCTTTACCTGTCATAGAAGGGAAAAAAAATTACTGGAAGAAAATAGAATTCCTTATCATTATGTTGATTTAAATGAGATTGGTAAGAATGCTGCAGAGTATGCATAGAATGTTAATAAAAAGTAGGAAACAAAACATTTCGTTTCCTACTTTTTTTGATGAAATATTTACTGTATCATCTCTATATTAATTTTCACAGTAATCAATAATCTTTATTTATTCTTATATTTATTAAGAACGTTTTGAATACGCTCTGTTGGACTTAAGAATTCGCTGATAGAAGCATCATGATTTAATGCATCAATTAATAATGCAATATACTTACTCATGTCTGCACTGATATAGTAAGGTCTGCTAAGCAATTCCTCTGTTTGATATACAAGGTTTGTAGTCATTACAAAATCAATAAGTCCTTGCTCATATGCTTCATCAAACTTCTCAAGACCATTTGTAAATAAACCGAAGGTAGCGCAAACGAAGATACGTTTTGCTTTTCTCTTCTTCAATTCTTTTGCTACATCTAACATACTTTCTCCAGAAGAGATCATATCGTCTAAGATTAATACGTCTTTTCCTTCTACATCGGCTCCTAAGAACTCATGAGCAACGATTGGATTACGACCATTCACAATTGTTGTGTAGTCACGGCGCTTATAAAACATACCCATATCAAGTCCAAGAACGTTAGCAAAATAAACGGCACGTCCCATAGCACCTTCATCAGGGCTGATTACCATCATATGCTGGGCATCTACTATTAAATCAGGAATGTTCTTTAATAAATTCTTGATAAACTGGTAGGATGGCATTACTGTTTCAAAACTCTTTAGTGGAATTGCGTTTTGTACACGAGGATCATGAGCATCAAACGTAATAATACTTTCTACTCCCATGTTTGTAAGTTCTTGAAGTGCTAAGGCACAGTCTAAGGACTCACGAGAACTTCTTTTATGCTGTCTGCTTTCATATAAGAAAGGCATGATAACAGTGATTCTTCTTGCTTTACCACCAACAGCAGCAATAATTCGCTTTAAATCCTGATAGTGGTCGTCAGGAGACATATGATTGGTGTGACCACATAAGGAATAAGTTAAGCTATAATTACAAACGTCAACAAGTAAGTATAAGTCATCACCACGAACAGATTCTTTAATGACACCTTTTGCTTCACCAGAACCAAAACGTGGGCATTGATGCTTAATTAAGTAGGAGTCTCTTTGATAACCAGCAAATTGCATTGTTGCTGTATGCTCACCAGTGCGTTTTTTTCTCCATTCAACAATATAATCATTTACTTTCTGACCTAGAGCCTTGCTGCTTTCCAAGGCAATGATACCAAGAGTTCCTACAGGTAAGGTTTCTTTAAAATTATCTTGTGACATTGTTTTTCCTCCAGTATTGTTCTAGACACGTGCTATTTGGGGTTTGCTCATGTCGTCTATAAGGGTATAAACTATGATTTACTGCAAGAGAATTCACTTGTCTTCTTCTCTTGTTTATTAAGAAGCAAATTAGATTTGCTTCTATAAAAATTGGCATTAATATCCTTTAAAATTCGCCAAATTCAGTTAGATTCAACCAACTTCCGAAAGCTATATTACTATTATCCTCTTGTTTCGTCAAGATTAAACTCAACTTTTCAAGTGTTTCTTTAGAAGTTTCTGCAAACGTATGTCATCTCCTACAATTTTTAACAATAAATAGTTACTTGATATTCGAGAGAATATTCGCTCACTATAATTTGTTTTTAGCTGTTCAAAAGATAAGTTTGTTGATATTACAGTTGATTTTTGTCTTAGATGTCTTTCGTTGATACATTGATAGAGTTGGGAATTGATGAATGTATTATTCATCTCGGTACCAATGTCATCAATAATAAGTAAGTCACAGTCTAAGATATAATCAAATTGATTTCTTATGTCATCCATGTCTTCAGCATTATTAAATTTATATTTTTCTAATATATCAAAAAGTTGAAAAGAAGTAAGATAAATAACGGTATGGGCATGGTCCATCAGTTCTTTTGCAATACAGTTTGTAAGAAATGTTTTTCCGACACCAGTATTGCCGTAAATCAAAAGATTTTGATAGCTTGTATCAAATTGATTTATAAATTTTTTTATTTCTGTTACGACTCGCTTTATATTCTCAAGAGGTGTTAGCATTGTAGTTTCATCATAATAATCAGCTGCGTAGTAATCATAAGAGAAAGTTGAAAAATTTTCATATTGTATAGAATCTCTTACGTTGGATTGGTGATAAAGGATGTCTACAATTGCTTGTTTAAAACAGTGACATTTATCGTTTCCAATATAACCGGTATCCATACAATCCGGACAGGTGTACCATAGCGTTAGATAATGACTCGGATATCCTGCATCTTTTAGGAGCTCTTGCTTTTTCTTTGAAAGAACTTCGTTTCGTTCCTTCAAATGATTGAGCGCAGTCTCATCGCCTGATAAAGAGAGTTTGGCACTTTGAATGGAACCATCGATGATTTCTTGATCAATCAGCGTAAGTTCAGGTATCTTTGCATAAACTTCTTCTTTCCTTTTTTTTAGTTCATGCTGGTTTTGCAGCCTTCGATTATCGTATTCTCTTAATATGGTATTGTACTGATAATTTTTCAGTGCCATAAATATCCTCCATTCTGCCGCTAATCTTAGGAACGATTATTTAATAGACGTTGTTCCATTGATAGAAAATCCTCTTCTGAGTACTTCCTTTGTGGGAATGCATTAAAACGGTTATTTGCAGTAGGTTGTTTTGCAGTACTAGTTTGCTTGTTCGCTGCTAGAAGGGCAGATTGTTTGGCGTGGGCTTCATCTAATTTAGCGATATCAGCTGCAGAGGTAACCTCTTTTTTATACCAATTTTCAAGAATTTTATCGGCATATTTAAAGTCTGGTTTTCCTGTTGCCAACATAGTACGATTGCATGCTTCTTCAATAATATTAATATCAAAGCAAAATTCATGAAACCATCGATGCATAAATTTCTTTTCAATTGTTCCCGGTGCTCTATTTAATCCAAATGCTTTATTGATAGCATTGTAGTTATTGTTATATGAAAGTGTTGCAGCTTCAGCTTTTTCGACAGTATCAATTCCATCTTCTGCCCAAGAAATTGCTACAGTCTCAATATAGCTTGCACTTCTTTTATTCTTTGATACACAGTACTCATAGAGATAAAAGATTAATTCAGCGGAAAAACCAACGCTTTCATATAAAAACAGAATTAATTGAACATCTGTTGGCTTTAATAGGCGTTCTAATAATCGCTCTACGGTATTCATTATCCACTTTACTTCTTCCATCTCAGTAAGCACTTTAATTTGTGCTTCAGAGTAGTTTGGCTTATGAATGGTTGTTGTTTTTGTTCTATCCTGTTCTTTTGCTGTGGTTTTTGTTACTGCTGTTTGATCTATTGCCTCTTGTGTTATGGACGGTAGGGATTCCTCTACATTTGAATTATCGTAGGATGGAAGAGTAAAAGTAATCGCAGTAATTTGTCGATTCGCTGCTCTGGTTATGATGAGTAACTGTTCCTTTTCCCAGTACCTTATTGCACGTTCGATATCTTTCTCGGTTTCATCTAACTTCTCAGCTAAGTAGGAAAGAGAAGTATCTAAGGAAGGATCCTGAAAACAACGAAGCAGATAAAGGTAAATCTTTACGAAGGTACCATTGGCACGTGGCATGTATTCATCTAAAAATCTATTGGAAATTACAGTGACGCCTGCATCTGTAGTTGAAAAGAAAGATATTTTATTCATAATTTGCCTCCAAGCTTTATGAAAAACAAACCTTCTGGGTTGAAAGTGATTTATTCAACCGGGTTGAAAGATATTTATTCAACTGGATTGAAAGATATTTATTCAACTGGGTTGAAAGATATTTTTTCAACTGGGTTGAAGATATTTATTCAACTGGTTGAAAGATATTTTTTCAACCTAACTACCCCCACCCACTGCTATGTAATAGTGTAAACAGTACAGGGTTGGTAGGAGGTTTTTAAATTGGTCTACCCTTGTTGCATGCACATTATAGCATACAAAAATTAAGAATGAAATAGGTCTTTTTGGAAGGAGGAGGGAATTCATCAAAATGTGAATTATGTGGATAATGTGGATAAAGTAGTGGATGAATTTTAGGGAAAAATGGGATAAGTTTAAAAAAGTGGCTTAAACAAAGGGTTTCTTCGAAATGAGTCGTTTCTTGTAGAATTTTAAGATAAAAGAGAAAAATCCACAACCCTATCGGATAAAAAATGTTGATAAGGTTGTGGATAATGTGGATAACTATTTCTGAAGTAGAGATTCTCCAATAGATACAACGTCTCCGGCGCCCATGGTTATCAACAAGTCACCGTTGGTACAATGTTCTAATAAAAATTTTTCTATTTCCTTAAAATTTGAAAAATAGTAAGCTTCTTTCCCTATTTTGAGTAGTTCGCGTTGAATATCCTTGGAAGAGATATCACCGGGATTTTCTTCTCTCGCTGCATAGATATCAGCGAGTACTATTTTATCTGCAAGTGCAAGTGATGTTGTAAAATCGTGAAAAAAGGATTTGGTTCTTGTATAGGTGTGTGGTTGGAAAACACACCAAATGTCTTTATGGGGATAAGACGAGGCTGCGGTTAAGGTTGCTTTAATCTCAGAAGGGTGATGGGCATAGTCATCAACGATCGTTATTCCATTTAATACACCCTTACGTTCAAAGCGTCTTTCTGTTCCTTTAAATGCTAAAAGTCCTTTCTTTATTGCAGACATAGAACCACCCAAGGTATCCACAAGAGAAATCGCTGCCAAAGAGTTTAATACATTGTGGTCACCAATAACACCGAGACTAATTCGGTCTACAAACTTACCATATTTATATAAGTCATAGCTACGAAGGCCAAAATCGTCGCTACTAACATTACATGCGGCATAATCATAACGATTCACATTTTCTTTTCGTTCTTCTTCTGAGGAGAACATACCATATGTGATAACGTGACAAGAGAGGTCTTTTGTTAGTTCCTCATATCGGTCAATTCCTCCCCAAATAACTAAGTTACCATAGTCGGGTAGTTTTTTTGCGAAGGTATGAAAAGAATTTCTAATGTCTTCAATATCTTTAAAGTAATCTAGATGTTCTTCCTCAATGTTTAGAATAATGGCATGGGAAGGATTAAAACTTAAGAAACTGTTTTTGTATTCGCAGGATTCTACAATAAAATTTTCAGAATGACCGATGCGAATATTACCTTCTATATTATCAAGAATACCACCAACGGATATGGTTGGATCAAAATTTCCCTCTAGCATCATTAAGGAAACCATAGAAGTCGTAGTTGTCTTTCCATGAGTTCCGGAGATACCGATGGCATTTTTATATTGTAGCATTACCTGACCTAAGAAATCGGCACGATCTAGCATCGGTATGTTATATTTTTGAACAGCTTGATATTCTACATTATCGGATTTTACAGCAGCTGTGTATACTACAAGATCAATGTCTTTTGTAATATTTTCTGCCTTCTGACCAATAAAAATTTTAATACCTAACTGTCTTAGATGATCCACAATTTTGCTGTCTTTTGCGTCTGAGCCACTAACGGTGAATCCCTTGGTATGTAGTAGCTCTGCAAGGCCGCTCATGCTAATGCCTCCAATACCGATAAAATGTACATGAATCGGTTTAGTAAAGTCAATGTGATACATATAGAATGTCCTCCAGTCTTTATAAAAAGCGGAATACAATAAGGTAACCGCCATAATACAGGAAACATTATTTCCTGATATAATACTTATGCTATAATAAGAAAACGGTGTCTCTGGTACGAGGCCTATTTTACCTTTGCATGAAGAATTTCACACAAAAAACACAGGATAATGTAATCACTGTATTTACTTGCTATTATAACCGATTTGAATAAAATTACAATCGTTCCCTTGGAAATAGCAAATATAGGAATAATAATTTAAGAGACAAGACATTAGAATAATTTGTGTTGATAGAAAATTGGAAGAGGCTATTTATATAATATGACAATAAGGGGCAGAATATTACGTGAATGGATGAGATTAAAAAGATGGTGATAAGGTAGTAATTAAAAAGTTTCGTCAAAATGCAAAATAATTCGCCTGAAATCGTCAAAAAATAGCAAAAAATACATAGGAAAATCATAGAATTATAGTTTGGTTTGATATTTTGAACAATAATTGATATAATCAATGAAAAAAACTGGTAAATATATTCACAACCTCGTAATAAGATGTTATAATGGAAATATAAAACAGCAAGAGGTGATGGCATGATTAAAAAAGAAATGATCGCAATGCTATTAGCTGGTGGACAAGGCTCCCGTTTGGGAGTGCTCACCTCGACTATTGCAAAGCCAGCAGTTACATTTGGCGGTAAGTATCGCATCATTGACTTTCCACTGAGCAACTGTATTAATTCTGGAGTGGATACGGTTGGTGTATTAACACAATATCAACCCCTACGTTTGAATACTCATATTGGGATCGGGATACCATGGGATTTGGACCGTAACATTGGTGGAGTATCTATTTTACCGCCCTATGAGAAAAGTACTAATGCAGAATGGTATACTGGCACTGCAAACGCTATTTACCAGAATTTAAAGTACATGGAATATTACAATCCAGAATATGTTCTTATTCTTGGTGGTGATCATATCTATAAGATGGATTATGAGGTAATGCTAGAATTCCACAAGAATAAGAAAGCTGATATCACACTTGCAACCATACCAGTTCCAATAGAAGAAGCATCTCGATTTGGAGTGGTAATAACAGACGAAGACAAACGAATTCGTGAGTTTGAAGAGAAACCGCCAAAGCCTAGAAGCAATCTTGCTTCTATGGGAATTTACATATTTACATGGGAGATACTAAAGGAAGCCTTGATAAGTCTATCGGAACAAAAAGGGTGTGACTTTGGTAAACATATTATTCCGTATTGTCATGAACGTGGTGACCGTGTATTCGCATATGAGTACAACGGATATTGGAAGGATGTAGGCACCTTAACCTCTTACTGGGAATCCAATATGGAACTTATCGATCTTATTCCAGAATTTAATCTCTACGAAGAATTTTGGAAAATCTATACGAAAAGCGATGTGATACCGCCACAATATATTGCAGGGCAAGCGGTTGTTGAACGCTGTATTATAGGAGAAGGTACAGAAATTTATGGAGAGGTATATAATTCTGTTATCGGAGCTGGGGTTATCATTGAAGAAGGTGCTATTGTCCGGGATTCCATTGTCATGAGATCAACGGTAATAGGAAGAAATACGATAGTCAATAAAGCGATAATTGCAGAAAGCTCTGTAATCGGTGCAGACTGTGAGCTTGGTGTTTTAGACGAGGTAGAAAACGTTTTATATCCCAATATTTATTATGATGGTTTAGTAACGATTGGAGAAGAGAGCGTTGTACCTAATGGTATAAGGATTGGTAAAAACACTGCTATCTCTGGTAAGACGGAAAGAGAAGATTATAATGAGGGGATTCTTATCGGTGGACAATGCTTAATTAAGGCAGGTGACATAGTATGAGAGCAATAGGGATTGTATTAGCTGGTGGAAACAGCAAAAGAATGAGAGAGCTATCAAACAAAAGAGCGATAGCAGCAATGCCGATTGCTGGAAGTTACCGTAGCATAGATTTTACCTTAAGTAATATGTCGAATTCACATGTTCAAAAAGTAGCAGTTTTAACACAGTATAACTCAAGATCTTTGAATGAACATTTAAGCTCATCAAAATGGTGGGACTTTGGTAGAAAGCAAGGAGGGCTGTTTTTATTTACTCCAACGATAACAGTAGATAATGGATTTTGGTATCGTGGAACAGCTGATGCAATTTATCAGAACTTAAACTTCTTAAAAAATAGTCATGAACCATATGTTGTAATTGCTTCTGGAGATGGGATTTATAAACTCGATTATAATAAAGTATTAGAGTATCATATTTCTAAGAAGGCGGATATTACTGTGGTAACAAAGAGGTTACTAAGTAAGGAACTGAGTAATCGTTTTGGATGTATCCAGGCAGACGATGATAACCGTATTGTTGAATTTGAGGAGAAACCATTGATTTCGGTTTCCTCTCTCGTATCTATTGGCGTGTATGTCATTCGTAGAAGACAGCTAATAGAGCTAATTGAAAAAGCGGCACAAGAGGAGCGTCATGATTTTGTTTCAGATATCTTAATTAGGTATAAGAATCTGAAGAGGATTTATTCTTATGAGATTGACAGCTATTGGAGCAACATTGCATGTGCCAATTCCTATTATAAGACCAATATGGATTTTTTAAATAAAGACATAAGGGACTACTTTTTTAAACAGTATCCGGATGTGTATTCTAAGATTGATGACTTACCACCAGCAAAATATAATGCTTTGTCGGTGGTTAGGAATAGCTTAGTTTCCAGCGGATGTATTATAAATGGCGTGGTAGAAAATTCCGTGCTATTTAAAAAGGTTTATGTCGGAAACAACTGCACCATCAAGAACTCCATTGTTCTTAATGATGTACATATTGGTGACAATACTTACATTGAAAATTGTATTGTTGAGAGTCGTGACACGATTCGAACGAACACGACTCATGTCGGAGAAGAAGGAAATGTTAAGATTGTCATTGAAAAGAATGACCGTTATGTATTATAGGAAGCGTTTCTGGTCAACTGACAAAAGAATGAGTGCTAAAGGGGGATGCTGTATGCAGATCACGGATGTAAGAGTACGTAGGGTTAGTAAAGAAGGTAAAATGAAGGCAGTAGTTTCGATTACCTTAGATAATGAATTTGTAGTACATGACATTAAGGTAATTGAAGGAGAAAAGGGACTCTTTATTGCAATGCCAAGTCGAAAGGCTGGAGACGGAGAGTATCGGGACATCGCACATCCGATCAACTCTACGACAAGAGATAAGATTCAGAATATTATTCTTGAAAAGTACGAGCTGGCCGCTTTGGAAGGTAATGTAGAGGAAGTAGAATAGTGTAACTTAGTTTGTACAAAAATAAAACTGTTTAAAAAGTAATTTATGTCCCGAAATACAGCTGCCAAAGAAAATGGTGGCTGTATTTTTTGACCATTAGAAATGGAACATCCAATGATAGGAAAAAATAAAATAATTTTGGGAATTAAAACTTATTGAAACTTTTTATAGAATGGAGTACTCTATATATAAGAAGAGATTATTTTATTGAGAATAACAAAAATACCAAAAGATATACACCACGTAAAGATTGGCGTGACAAATTCCCCTAGTAATTATGTAAGTAGTAACGAGACAGATACAAAAGTGAATAAAGTAATGTAAATAGTAGATCCCTATGACATAGATTATACTTGCCATGAAAGACAGCACAATCATGGTGGATTTACCAGTGTTTTGATAAGACAAAACCATATCCTTTTGACGCTTACAAACCTTAAGGAGGTATCCTTAGGTAATGATGTTACAGTAATTGACATAAGAGTGGAGGAAGCAATAAATAACTGTTAACCATTGGATAGGAAGGAAAGTATTGTGAGACGTCGTAGAAGAAGAAACAGAAAATTATTGTATACATTACAAATATCTTGGATTGTGCTTGCTATTATAGCAACGGTTGTAATGATAACACAAAGTAGTAAATGGTTTGGAAATGGAGATGATTCGGATAACACAGTAGTGAATGCGGAAGGTACCATTGACAATGAAAATAAAGGAAATCAAGGGTCTTTAGAACAAGATTCCTCCGGCATACATATTACGCCAACCATAGAAGCAACGATTTCACCTACCACTCCACCAGCGGGAACTGGAGAGCAGACAGGTGACGATGGTAATGAACAAGTTGAAGTTCCAAGTATTACACCAGGGATAGGAGATGCGGAAGGGCCTGATGCCACTTCTCCTGGGGATATAACACCACCAGTTGAAAACGGAGACTCTAGCGCGTCTACGGGAGATTCTAATCGTGTGATTGATCCTGAGAAACCAATGGTTGCCCTAACCTTTGATGATGGCCCATACCCACCAGTGACTAAGAAGATTCTAGAAACATTAGAAAAATATGATGCAAGAGCTACCTTCTTTGTGATGGGAAATCGTATGGATTTATATGGTGAGACCGCCAAGTTGGTGTTTGATTCAGGAAATCAAATAGGAAACCATTCTTACAGTCACAAGGATTTAACAAAGCTTGATAAAAAAGGAATTGAACAGGAAGTGGACTACTCCAATGAGTGTATTAACCAAGTAGCAGATGTTGGAGATGCTTTCCTTCGTCCTCCATATGGAGCAAAGAATGAAAAAGTATCTGAGTTTGTTAAAGTTCCTATGATTGGATGGTGTGTTGATACATTAGACTGGAAATCAAGAGATAAGAATGCAGTATTTGAAGAGATTAAGAAAAGCGTAAGTGATGGAGCCATTATTCTAATGCATGACTTGTATCCTTCAACTGCAGATGCAATTGAATTAGCAGTTCCATGGTTGATAGAACAAGGTTATCAGGTAGTTACCGTTGAGGAAATGTTTGAAGCCAAAGGAATTGAATTAGAGGCAGGGAAAATATATCATAATGCCTACAAATCTAATTAGATTTTCTTGATATGATATGGATAATATAGGGATAAGTTGTAGATTTAGAGAGAACAAGATTGTTTTTACTAAATCTATGAACTTATCTCTATTTTTCTATAGGAAAGAAGAAAAAGATTTTGTTGTAATAAGATTTAGAGTAAATTATAATAATAGAAGTGAGTGTTTCAATATAGTAATTAGATAAATTAGAGCATGAAAATCAGAGTAAGAAAATCAGAGCAAGAAAATCAAAGCAAGAAAATAAAAATAAGAAAACCAAAGCAAGAAAATTAAAGTAAGAAAATCAAAGTAAGAAAATCAAAGCTAGAAAATCAAAGCTAGAAAATCAAAGCTAGAAAATTAAAGTAAGAAAACAAAAACACATAATCTAGTATTACAAAAGTAAAAATAAAGCAAAAAGATAAAAACCGCAGGTATTCTTTACCCCTAAAAACCTAGGGAGAGGATATGTGCGGTATGCTGTGTTTCTAGTAATTGTATTTAAGAAAATGGTTCAGATAGGTAAGACGATAAACGATTAATCTCCATTGATATATTGAGAGGATTCAAATAAATTATGTAGCATTAGAGGGTGGGCAAGCATAGCACTGCGCACCAAATTATATATGCGCAAACAAAAGCGCGGAAATGAGGAAAATCATGTATATCATTATAGGATTAGGAAATCCAACAAGAGAATATGAGGCAACAAGACATAATATAGGCTTTGATGCAATAACACGATTAGCAGATGATTTTAATATATCCCTCGATACAAAAAAGCATAAAGCGATTTGTGGAAAGGGTATGATTGGTGGAGAAAAAGTTATTCTAGCAAAACCTCAGACTTTTATGAATCTAAGCGGGGAGAGTGTTAGAGAATTAATTGATTTTTATAAAGTGACAAAGGATGAGATTATTGTAATTTATGATGATATTAGTTTAGATGTGGGGCAACTACGAATAAGAACCAAAGGAAGTGCTGGTGGGCATAATGGTATTAAAAATATCATAGCTCATTTAGGTTCGGATGAGTTTAATCGCATAAAAATTGGGGTTGGTGATAAGCCTAAAAACTGGGATTTGGCAGATTATGTGTTAGCTCGCTTTCCAAAAGAAGAAGAGCCAATAGTCAGAGAAGCGTTAGCGAAAGCTTCCAAAGCTTGTGAAACGATCATTACAGAAGGCTCACAGGTAGCGATGAATTTATTTAATAAAAAAGAAATGAAAGCGTAAAATTTATCGAATCTTGGAAAGCTTCTCATATAGAAGTATGAAGATGGGTTCACATAGATGGATTGTGATATGCATGAAAAAGCATAAGTAAGAATGGAGGAAAGCATGAAAACATTTACTGCACCCTTGCAGGAATATCGGGAGTTTCAAGTAATTGAGCAAAGCATTCAAAAAAATCAATATCCTCTCTTAATTACAGGATGTATCGATTCGCAGAAATGCCACCTGATACATGCGCTCTCTGAGGGAATTGTATGCAAGCTAGTGATTACTTATAATGATATAAAAGCCAAAGAAATCTATGAAGATCTAAAGCTTTATGATCGTAATGTATTCTTATATCCGGCTAAGGATATTATTTTTTACAGCGCGGATATTCATGGAAATGCCATAGTAAGAGAACGTATGAAGATTCTAAAGAATCTGTTAGAACGAAAACCAATGACAGTTGTGGCAACAATTGACGGCGGGATGGATAAATTATTACCACTAGAATATTTAGCAGATAAAATTATCTGTATTCGAGAAGATTCCACAATTGAGATAGAGGAGTTATGCGAAAGGTTAATCCACCTTGGATATGACCGACAAGGTCAAGTGGAGAATCCAGGTGAATTTGCTATCCGTGGTGGTATCATAGATATCTATCCATTAACAGAGGAGGCCCCTTACCGAATAGAATTGTGGGGAGATGAGATAGACTCTATTCGAACCTTTGATGTTGGAAGCCAACGCTCCATAGAAAGAGTCAGTACGGCAGTGATCTATCCAGCTACTGAAATAATTCTAGAGCCAGAGGCACTAAAAAAAGGACTTCAAAGGTTAAATGCAGAGCAAAAAGAGTATGTGTTAAAATTGCGAGAAGAGCAAAAGACCGAGGAAGCTTCTAGGATAAATCAGATTGTTGAGGAATTTAAAGAAAATCTTGAGTGTTTGCAAGGTTCATTAAATCTTGATAGCTATATTCGATTCTTTTATGATAAAACCTGTTCTTTCTTTGATTACTTTGCAAATGATAGTTCGATTATTTTTGCTGATGAGCCAAACCGTTTGGCAGAGAAGGGCGAAGCTGTATTTACTGAGTTTTCAGAGAGTATGGTAGGACGTATTGAAAAGGGATATATTTTGCCAAGCCAGATGGATGTTATCTATGATTATAAGGAATTGTTAGCAAACTTAAGTCGTAGAAACAGCGTATTGATTAGTACAATGGATCATAAGGTGATGCAGCTTGCTGCTAAAAAGAAAGTGGATATTACCGTAAAAAGTGTCAATCCATACAATAATAATTTTGAAATCTTAATAAAAGATTTACAAAACTGGAAGAGAAACGGTTACCGTGTGATTTTACTCTCTGGTTCTAGGACCAGAGCAGCAAGGCTTGCACAGGATATAAGAGACAATGAATTACCGGCTATTTATAGTGAAGATGAAGATAGAATACCAGTAAAGGGTGAAATCGTGGTTATGCACGGCAGTGTTCACCGTGGCTTTGAGTATCCGCTTATTAAGCTTGTGATTATTTCAGAAAGCGACATCTTTGGAGCTGAGAAAAAGAAGAGAAAGAAAAAGCCTAATTATGAAGGAAAGCAGATACAAAGTTTTACTGATTTAAATATTGGGGACTATGTCGTACACGAAAATCATGGATTAGGAATTTACCGTGGTATTGAAAAAATAGAAGTTGATAAAGTTAGCAAAGATTATATAAAATTAGAGTATGGAGGCGGAGGAGTACTCTACATTCTAGCGACTGGCTTAGATGTTATTCAAAAATATGCCGGTGCAGATGCGAAAAAGCCAAAACTTAATAAATTAAACTCTGTTGAGTGGAAGAATACAAAAGCCAAAGTCAGGGGAGCGGTTAAAGAGATTGCAAAAGAACTAGTAGAGCTCTATGCAATAAGACAAGCAAAGGCGGGGCATGCTTTTTGTGAGGATACGGTTTGGCAAAAAGAATTTGAAGAGATGTTCCCTTATGAAGAAACCGACGATCAATTAAGAGCGATTGATGATACCAAACGGGATATGGAAAGTAAAAAAATTATGGATCGCTTGATTTGTGGTGACGTGGGATATGGAAAGACAGAAATTGCTATTCGCGCTGCATTTAAGGCTGTTTCGGATGGAAAACAGGTGGTATTTTTAGTGCCAACTACAATATTAGCGCAACAGCATTACAATACATTTAGTCAGAGAATGATGAACTTCCCAATTAATATTGATATGCTATGTCGTTTTAAAACACCAGCCCAGCAAAAGAAGACATTAGAGCGTTTGAAAAAAGGTCAGCTTGATATCTTAATAGGGACTCATCGTGTATTATCAAAAGATGTACAGTTTAAAAATCTAGGTCTCTTGATTATTGACGAGGAGCAACGCTTTGGTGTTACCCACAAAGAAAAAATCAAACAGATGAAGGGTGATATTGATGTTTTAACTCTTACTGCCACTCCGATTCCAAGAACTCTTCACATGAGCCTAGTTGGAATCAGAGACATGAGTGTTTTGGAAGAGCCACCGGTAGATCGTTTGCCAATACAAACATTTGTACTAGAGCATAATGACGAAATAATAAGAGAAGCTATTAATCGTGAATTAGCAAGAGGCGGTCAGGTATATTATGTACACAACCGTGTCAATGGTCTGGATGAGATTACGAATACGATTGCAAAGTTGGTCCCTGATGCAAATGTAGCATTTGCCCACGGACAGATGCATGAGCATCAGTTGGAAAAAATTATGTTTGAATTTATTAATGGTGAAATTGACGTACTAGTATCTACTACGATAATCGAAACAGGTCTTGATATATCAAATGTCAATACGATGATCATTGACAATGCAGATCAGCTTGGGTTATCACAGTTATATCAGCTTCGTGGTCGTGTTGGGCGTTCCAACCGTACTTCGTATGCTTTCCTTATGTATAAGAGAGATAAACTATTAAAGGAAGTTGCCGAGAAACGTTTGCAGGCGATTAAAGAATTTACAGAGCTTGGATCAGGATTTAAGATTGCGATGCGTGACCTTGAAATTCGTGGAGCTGGAAATCTTCTAGGTGCTCAACAAAGCGGTCATATGGAAGCGGTCGGTTATGATTTATATTGTAAGATGCTAAATGATGCGGTAAAAGGATTAAAGGGTGAAATTCGTGAGGAGGATGCTTTTGATACTAGCATTGACATGGATATGGACGCTTTTATTCCTTCAACCTATATTAAGAATGAGATGCAAAAACTTGATATGTATAAGCGCATAGCTGGTATAGAGAATGAAGAAGAATTTATGGATATGCAAGAAGAGATGCTTGATCGTTTTGGGGACATTCCAACCTCTGTAAATAATCTATTAAATATTGCATTGCTTAAGTCAATGGCTCATCAAGTATGTGTTAGTAATCTTGTTCAAAAAGGTACTGAGGTTAAATTAACAATGTATCCGAAGGCAAAGATAAAAGTTGAGAAGATACCAGAGCTTCTTTTAAAGGTAGGAAACAATTTGAAAATGACCCCTGGTGCTACTCCGTTTTTTACCTATCGTATGACCAATGTTGTTAAGAATGCGAAGATAGGGACGATAGACACATTAGCAGTTTTTGATAGTGTAAAATCTCTTTTACTGGATTTTCAAGTCCTTATGTAAAGAGTGGGTAAAAAGAAACCAAAGGGAGAGATACAAACTTCTTAAGCGCAATAAACATGCGTAGGAATGGAGGATAAGATGAGAAAGATAAAGAGAATAGGCACGGTGATATTGGCGATAACCCTAGCAACTTCCCTGTGGGCATGTAGTAAAAATAAAGATGGTGATGTGGCAAATCAAGATGGGGTAACGGTAGCGCCTGAAATTTCTGAACAGGATAAACAAGGGAAAACAGTTCTTACTGTTAATGGTCTTACGGTTAGCTATGAAGAAGCTATATTATATCTTCAGTCTAGAAAGGAAGAGATAGAAGAATTATATGGCAAGGATGTATGGAGTCTTGTGATTGACAAAGAAGGTACTACCTATGAGCAGTTATTGAAAGATTCAGTATATGAAGAGATCGAATACCTAACGTTAGTTTGCTCTAAGGCAGAAGAGTTAGGGATAACGTTATCAGAAGATGAGCTATTGGATGTAGACGAATATACCGCAGATTTTATTAGCAACTTTTCTCCGGAAGCATTAGAGTACTACAATGTGAATAAAGGGGTAGTGAATAAAATTTATAAAGACAATATGCTTGCTAATAAAATATATGAAAGCTTAACCTTAAATGTGGATACAGAGGTATCGGATGAGGTAGCAAGACAAGCAGTATTTCAATATATCCTTGTTGGAAAGTATGGATTTGATGCCAATGGTAATCGTATTGAATATACACAAGAGCAGCTAAATGAAGCCAAAGACCGTGCAGATAGATTAAGAGAAGAAGCTCTTAGTGTAAATAGTTTTTATGATTTTGCTTCGGCAAATTCTGATGATGAAGATGAAGTAGAAATAACAGTTGGAAGAGGTGATATGAAAGAAGAATTAGAGAAGGTAGCATTTGCTTTAGAAGAGGGGGAGATTAGTGAAGTTGTTGATACAGAAGAGGGTTATTTTATCTTTCGTTGCGTTTCCTTATTAGATCGTGAAGCTACGGATAGCAAAAAGGAAGATATTATCATTGAACGACAAGAAGAAGCCTTTGATGTAGAATACAGTAAATGGGAACAGGAGAAAGAAGTTAAGTTAAATAAAGAGATTTGGGACTCCATCGATATTACAGGTGAATTAGTCCAGTAAAAATAAGGGGTGGGAGTATGATAGAAATCAATCATTTGACCAAGATTTATAAACTATCGAAGCGGCAAATGCGACAGCTCAAAACGAAAGATAATATGAAATGTGCAGCAAATGATGTTAGCTTAATTGCAAAACCAGGGGAGATTTATGGATTGTTAGGTCCAAACGGAGCAGGAAAGACAACAATACTTCGATGTGTAGCCACCTTATTAAATCCAACGAAAGGTTCTATTAAGGTGAATGGTTTTGATACAGTAACTCAATCGAATAAAGTTAGAGAATCTATAAGTTTTCTAACCAATGAAATTAAGCTAGACCCACAATTTTCTGCAAGGTATATGTTTCATTTCTTTGCTAATCTTCATGGAGTATCAGAGATAGAATGTATTAAAAGAAGAGAAAAGTTATTTCATTACTTCGGAATTACGCCATTTCAAGATAAAAAGATTGAAGAGTTGTCAACTGGTATGAAACAGAAGACTGCAATCGCGGTATCTTTGGCACATGACCCAGAAATCATAATTTTTGACGAACCTACAAGTGGGCTTGACATTGTAACCGCGCGAAGTGTCACAGATTACTTAAAGGAGCTAAAAAAAGAAGGAAAACTTATTATTATTTCGACCCATATCATGAGTGAAGCAGAAAAATTGTGTGACAGGATTGGAATTATTATAGAAGGACGAAAGGTAATTGAGGGTACTCTATCTAAGATTCTAAAAGAGACAAAGGCAAATGATTTAGAAGATGCTTTCTTTCAACTATATCAATTATATAACAAGGAGGAAGCGTAAGATGAAGGGTGCTAAGATTATTTTTAAGAAAGAAATTCGGCGTATTTTTCAAGATAAAAAGATGATTTTTAGCTTATTTATACTTCCTGCTATTATTATAGTTGGAATGTATTCGTTAATTGGTGTCATGATTAATCGAATGGTTGATGATATTAAAAAGCATGAATCGATTGTCTATATTCAGAATATGCCCAAGGAGTATGAGAGTTTTTTAAATGCTTCGGGATTTTTAGAGAATGCCAAGGTTACTTTTCTTACGAAAGAAAGTTCAGAAGAGGATTATGAAAAGATGATCTTGGACGAATCCATTGATCTATTCGTTTCTTTTGAAGATAGTTTTAATGATACCATAGCTTCCTATGAAAAATCTGGCGATATTATTCCGATGGTTACACTATATTATAATACTGCCGCAAAGTACTCACAAGAAGCAGAGAGTAAGTTTAAGAGCATGGTACTTGATCCATTACAACAGCAGTTATTAAGAAATCGATTGGGTAATCTTGAGTTATTGCAGGTATTTCAGATTACAGATAAGGTAATAGTGGATGAAGATAAACAAAATGGGCAGTTTTTAGCAATGCTACTACCATATATGATTACGTTTATGTTATTTACCGGTGCGATGAGCCTTGGAGTAGATGCTATTACGGGTGAGAAAGAACGAGGCACTATGGCAAAGCTTTTGTTAACACCAATTAAAAGAAGTGAAATTGTATTAGGTAAATTAAGCTCTCTTGCGGTGTTATCTAGTATTTCAGCGGTTGTCTATGCTATTTCCATGCTTATTGCTATGCCGATGATGGCAGGCGATATGAGTTCAGAGGGGGCGGCGGTAAGTGTCCGTTTTGATTTGTTACAGATACTAGCGTTACTTCTTATCATGATTATTATGGTATATCTCTATGTTGGATTGGTTGCCCTCGTTAGTGTATTTGCAAAAACAGCAAAAGAGGCAAGCTCTTACATATCGCCTCTTTATATCGTAATTATTGTGGCAGGTATGTTGACGATGTATCAGGGAGGAATAGAAAAACCTCTTTATCAATATGCAATTCCGGTATACGGGAACTCATTAGCAATTCAAAATATTATGACAAATGAACTTACCTTTACTCAATTTGCAATATCCAGTGGTGCTACGTTAATCCTTGCAATTATTGTCACTATAGCAATGGCAAAAGCGTTTAATAGTGAAAAGATAATGTTTAATGCTTAGGTGTTAGATGATATTTATTCATATGTGTTAGAAGATGTTTAATTCATAAGTGCTAGAAGATATTTAATTCATAAGTGTTAGAAGATGTTTAATTCATAAGTGTTAGAAGATATTTAATGCATAAGTATTAGATGATTTAATGCTTAGTTGTTCGATGTTTGGTGCATAGGTATTGGAAAATATATATAATTTATGGCGTTGGATAGTATTTAATGTAAAGGGATAGAAAAATGATTTGGAATGGTGAACCTTAGGTGCTCTTGTTTTCTACTCATATCATGTTATAATAATATGATAAGCAGGTAGGTAACCATAGATTCGTGGAGCCAAACAGGGAGTTTAAGAGAATTGTTTAAATAAATAATATTCTTTTGACTGTAAGATTTGTGCCTGTGCATTCCTCGTTACAAGTCTTGTATGCGCCTATTAATGCGCAGGAATGGAGAAAAGAAATGTTAGAGAAAAAAGAAACTTTGACCCCATTAGAACAATCACAACTGCATAATCATGATGGAAGCCTTACGAAGTTATTACACAATATTCCTCAGGAACATGAATTCTTAATGGCTGCGGAAGTTTTTAGTCAGCTTAGTGATGGTACAAGATTACGCATCCTTTGGTTATTATGTCATAGCGAAGAATGTGTAAATGATATAGCGGCAGCAGTCCGTATGACAGCACCTGCGGTATCACATCATTTAAAAACCTTAAGGCAGACTGGAATAATAAAGAGCAGAAGACTAGGAAAAGAAGTTTTATATACTTTAGAAGATACACCTAAGGCAATTTTAATTCATAAGATGGTAGATAGTATCTTTGAGATTAATTGCTGTGCTTCAAGATAGGACTTTTAAGTTACTAATTTTGATTGTGAATAATAGAAAGAGGAATCCATGATGGAGGAACAGAGGAAGAATAAAACTGCAATCCCTAGGTATCAACAGATTGCAGTGGAGATAGCATCAAGGATTGCAAGCGAAGAATACAAGGTTGGAGATAAGATATATGCTCGTTCTTCTATTGCAGGGCAATACAGGGTGTCTCCGGAAACCGCCAGAAGAGCGATTTGTGTTTTATGTGATTTAGAAATTGTATCATCCGAAAAAGGTAGTGGTGTAACAATAAAATCCACGGAAAATGCGATAAAATTTATCAAACAATATAGCAAACGCCAAACGATAGATACGATTAAGGATAATATTCAACAAAGTATTGCAAGGCAGAGAACTGAGATGGAGGTTATGAATCAACATTTGACAGAACTCATATCTGCTTCTGAGCATTTTCGTTCATTAAATCCGTTTATGCCATTTGAAATACTAATTACAAAAGACTGTGTTTTTCTTGGAAAAACTGTTGCAGAATTACAGTTTTGGCAACATACAGGAGCTACGGTGATAGCGATCAGGCGAGGAGACGCCACCATGATTTCACCGGGACCATATACTCATATTAAAGAAAAGGACATCCTATATTTTATTACCCAAGACGATGCTCCAATTCGAGTTAGAAATTTTTTATATCCATCAACAAATGAATAGGTAAGGGATAGCACTCATTGTGAAATGGGTGCTTTTTTAATTTATAGGAAATTGCGCCCTATAAATTAAAAAACTCTCCGAGGGATGCGCACTCCGCTGACGCTTCGGCGCGACAAAGTGGCATCGCCCTGAATTTGTTGATTCGCGGAGCTTAGAGCGGCGAAGCCACTTTGTTCATGAAAAAAAATGGACCTACACAATTATATTCATATTTTGGAAAAAGATTTTTTCTTGACAAAGTAACAACTTTATAATAGTATATAGGTTGTTACTTCAAGTAAGGAGGTAAAAAATATGATTCAATTTTCAAATATTTCAAAAAGTTTTAAGACAAAGAAAATACTAAAAGATGTTACTTTCACCATTGAAACTGGTAACTTAGTTGCAATTATTGGGGAAAGTGGTTGTGGAAAGACAACTTTATTAAAGATGATAAACAGACTTATCAAACCATCAAGTGGTTCTATTCAAATTGATGGGGAAGATATTCTATCATTAGATGAAGTATCGTTACGAAGAAAGATTGGATATGTAATCCAGCAAACGGGATTATTTCCTCATATGACAATTAAAGAAAACATCGAGATAATACCAAAGATTCTAAAAGTAGATTCCGCACATATTACGGAAAACACCAAGAAACTCATGAACATGGTAGGTCTTGATTATGAGGATTTCGTTGACAGGTATCCAACGGAATTAAGTGGTGGGCAGCAGCAAAGAGTTGGTGTCGCAAGAGCATTTGCTAATGACCCTGATGTTATATTGATGGATGAACCGTTTTCTGCACTTGATCCTATGACAAGATCTGATTTACAGGATGAATTAGTAGAATTACAATCGAAGCTAAAGAAAACAATAGTTTTTGTTACTCATGATATGGATGAAGCGATTAAGATAGCAGATAAGATATGCATCATGAGGGAAGGATGTGTACTTCAATATGACACTCCAGAGAATATTTTAAAAAATCCGATAGATGAGTATGTATCCAACTTTGTTGGTAAAAACCGAATATGGTCTTCACCAGAATTTATTAAAGTTCAAGATTTTATGATGAATAAACCGGTCACAGCGACAAAAGATTTATCAGTTATTAAATGTATTGATAAAATGCGTCAACAAAAAGTTGATAGCCTTCTAATTATTAATCCAGAAAATCGTCATTTGCAGGGTATTGTGAAAGCCAACCAGCTAAGAAGTGTAAGGGACAGAACACAATCTGCAGAAAAATTCATGATCAAAGATTTCCCTACATTAAATCCCGAAAACACCATAGTAGATGCATTAAAGTTAGTGACAGAACAACAAATATCAACCATCCCAGTGATAAAAGAAGATGGTTATTTGGTTGGTTTAATTACACGTAGTAACCTAGTTACCACACTAAGTCAGCAGTATTGTAACTGTGATGAGGAGGTGAATGTATGAATTTCATAGAATATATAGCAAATAATTATGAACAAATCATAAAGCTTCTATTAGAGCATATTAAGCTTACCGCAATCTCTGTAGGTTTTGCTATTTTGATAGGAGTACCACTAGGGATCTTAATCTCTTATGCAAAAAGGGTAAGCAAACCTATCTTAATGGTAGCAAATATCATTCAGGCGATTCCTAGTATGGCCTTGTTAGGATTTATGATACCTTTTTTAGGGATCGGTATGGTTCCTGCGGTAGTAGCTGTTATCTTATATTCTTTATTACCGATCATTAAAAACACTTATACGGGGATTGATAATATTAATCCTCAGACATTGGAAGCGGCGAAAGGGATTGGATTAACTCCGTTTCAGGTGTTAACCAAAGTTCAGATACCTCTTGCATTGCCAGTTATTATGGCTGGCGTAAGAATTGCTGCTGTAACTGCAGTTGGATTAATGACTATGGCTGCTTTTATAGGTGCTGGCGGACTAGGGTATCTCGTCTTTTCAGGAATTAGAACGGTAAATAATAACCAAATTTTAGCGGGTGCAATACCTGCATGTTTACTAGCATTATTTGTTGATTTCTTAATTGGTCTTGTTGAAAAGCTTGTAACGCCAATTAGTTTACAAAAAGGTGAGAGTAGTTTGAAAAAGAAAAAACGTGGCATACAAAAAGGTATTCTTGCAGGAGCAACATTAGCCATTTTAGCTATTTTTCTTTTTACAACGAAAGGTACAAATGCAAGCAATCAAAAGATAATAACCATTGGTTCAAAAGATTATACAGAACAAGCGATTCTTAGTAATCTTGTTGCAGAGGTTATTGAAAACAATACAGATATCGTAGTGGAAAGAAAGTTAGATCTTGGTGGAACTCAGGTATGTTTTTCTGCATTAAATAAAGGTGAAATCGATATGTATGTGGAATACAGCGGAACGGCATATACAAGCACACTAGGATATACGGAAAAGAAAGACAAGGATCAGGTGTTTGATATAGTTAAGGAAGAATTTAAATCAAAGTATGACATTGATGTTCTAAAACAGATGAGCTTTAATAATACCTATGCCTTAGCAGTAACAAAAGAGACAGCAGATAAGTATCAACTAAAGAAAGTAAGTGATCTTTCCAAAATAGCTCAAACAATGAAATCAGGTACAACCTTTGAATTTTTAAACCGTGAAGATGGATTGCCTGGTTTACAAAAGGAATATGGATTTACAATCGGAGAAACCTTTGCAATGGATGGAGCTCCAAGATATACGGCGCTTGTGAATAATGATGTTGATGTGATAGATGCTTTTACTACTGATGGTTTATTAAAGAAATTTGGATTAACTGTGCTAGAGGATGATAAGGCATTTTTCCCACCATATTATGCTATGCCGATTGTTCGTTCAGAAAGTTTAGAGGAATACCCAGAGATTATACCACTTCTTGAAGAACTAGGTGATTTGTTAACCAATGATGTTATGCTAGAGTTAAATTATCAAGTGGATGAGTTACAAAAAAGCCCTGAAGTGGTTGCAAGAGAATTTTTGCAGAATCAAAACCTAATACATTAAGAAATATTGAATTAAAAGATAATCTATAAATTGGCGAATAAGTCATTTATGGATTATCTTTTTTACTATAAATCACATTTTAGCTTGGTCTAAAAATGCATTTTCCTTTTAAAAATAAATTGTTTTATTTTTTTATTATAATACACATTTCACCATTGACAGCATAGAATAATGTGATATAATGAAGTCAATCAATTAAATGATTGTTTAATTGTTTAACCGTTTGAATCATAGTGATTTTAATCTTAAATTTCAATTGGTTAAAGAGCAATCGTATTATGCTTAGGAAAAAGAGATATGCATTTTTAGATAGAGGTATATCTTTTCGCATAGGCGTAATAAGAGTTAGAAAAAATAAAAAGAAAGAATAGGAGAATAAGTATGAAGAAAGTAGTGAAATTAGAGAATTTAGATTGTGCAAACTGTGCAGCTAAGATGGAAGATGGAGTTTCAAAAATTGAAGGAGTGGAGAAGGTATCCGTAAGCTTTCTAATGCAGAAGATGACAATAGTTGCAGCTGACGAAAAGATGGAGGATATTTTAAAACAAGCAGAAAAAGTAATTCGTAAAGTAGAACCAGATGTTGTATTAAAATTATAATGCTGAATTTACAAGAAATCAGTTTTAAAATAATAAAAAATGGCAACATAATTATAATAAGAAGTAACATAGAAAAGGTAGGAGGTGGCTTCCGTGAATAGGCATAAGAAAAATTTAATTCGAATTATCATAAGTGCTGCAATATTTTTATTGGCGATTCTATTGCCATTACCTAATATTGTAACCTTACTATTATACATCATTGCTTATATTATCATTGGGTATGATGTTTTATGGAATGCATTTCGAAATGTGATCAGAGGTCATGTAATGGATGAGAACTTTCTCATGTCAATTGCAACCATAGGCGCATTTGCAATAGCAAAATACGATGAGAGTATTTTTGTTATGTTATTTTACCAGGTAGGAGAACTTTTCCAGTCGTATGCAGTTGCTCAATCTCGTAAGTCCATTACTGCGCTTATGGATATACGACCAGATTATGCAAATATAATGAAAGATGGAGAAATTCAAGTGGTAGATCCGGAAGAGGTAATGCCGGGAGACCGAATTTTAATTAAGCCAGGAGAAAAGATTCCGCTGGATGGTAAAATTGTGGTTGGTCAGACCTCGATTAATACCAGTGCTCTTACAGGAGAGTCACTTCCTAGAGAATCTTCAGTAGGAGATGAAGTGATTAGTGGATGTATCAATCTAAATGGTACGATTGAGGTGGTAGTAACAAAAGAGTTCGAAGAATCCACTGTCTCAAAGATTCTAGAACTTGTAGAGAGTGCCAGTGATCGCAAAGCTAAGAGCGAAGCATTTATAACGAAGTTTGCGAAGTATTACACTCCTTCTGTAGTAATCTTTGCGATTTTATTAGCAATAATACCTCCAATATTTGTGCCAGGTGCTTTATTTTCTGATTGGTTATATCGTGCTTTAATATTCTTGGTTGTGTCCTGTCCATGTGCTCTTGTAATTTCAATTCCACTTGGATTCTTTGGAGGTATAGGCGGAGCTTCAAAGAAAGGTATCTTAGTTAAGGGGAGTAATTACTTAGAGTCACTGTCAAAAGTTACAGCTATTGCATTCGATAAGACTGGAACCTTAACAAAAGGTAATTTTATTGTCCATGATATTGTGACTGATTCCTTAGCAAAAGATGAATTATTAGAAATAGCAGCTCTTGCTGAAAGTCATTCAAGTCATCCAATTGCAGCATCCATACGAGAAGCGTTTGGAAAAGAGCTTTCAGTGGATCGTATCCGCGAGGTACAAGAAATTGCTGGATTTGGTATTTCTGCTATTGTAGACGGACAGCAGGTCTATGCAGGGAATGTAAAGATGATGGCAGAACAAAAAATAGAGATCAAACAATTAACAGAAAATAAACCAATAGGAACAACGATTCATATTGCAATCGATGGTAATTATGCAGGATATCTTGAAATTCGAGATGAGATTAAGCCAACAAGTAAGGCTGCTATTGAGGATTTAAGAAAGAGTGGCGTTAACTCTCTTGTGATGTTAACAGGTGATGCGAAGGTTGTCGGTGATGCGATTGCTAAAGAGCTTTCCTTAGACCATGCATATACAGAGTTGCTACCTGCAGATAAGGTAGAAAAGTTCGAGGAAATGTTATCAAAAAGAGGTGAGAAAGAACAGCTTGCATTTGTCGGTGATGGTATTAACGATGCACCTGTTCTTGCCAGAGCAGATATTGGTATTGCGATGGGAGGCCTTGGTTCAGATGCGGCTATTGAGGCAGCAGATGTTGTTATCATGGATGATGACCCTCAAAAGTTGGCGACAGCAATAAGAATTGCCCGTAAAACGATTCGAATTGTAAAACAGAATATTATATTTGCACTTGGAGTGAAAGGCATTATCTTAATTCTTGGAGCAATTGGATTGTCTAATATGTGGGAAGCAGTGTTTGCTGACGTTGGAGTTTCTGTAATTGCAATATTAAACTCAATTAGAGCGTTGAAAGATTAGTATTTTCTTTTCCATGAGACTATATTTTAAATAAGTAAAATGATATAGTTAGATCTATTTAACTATATAATTCTGTTTAAGTCAGAACCCTAGATTATTTGTATAGAATACAAATGATTTAGGGTTTTTTTAGTAGTGGACTTTTTAAGAATTCAACTGGTTAATTTAGGTTGTTTGCAGTATAATTAAATTAATAAACCTCAGAATATAGCGATGTTTTAAATTCTTAATTTGAGTTTCATAAAGGGTAACAAACACCAAACAGGAGAAAAATTTAAGATGAGTAGAAGTGAAAAGGCAATATTTACGAATATGTGTATGATTACATATGAGGATAAAATATTAGTTCAGGACCGTAAGAATAAAGATTGGCCAGGGATAACATTCCCTGGAGGACATGTAGAAGAGAATGAATCTTTTGTGAAGTCTGTAATCCGAGAAGTCAAAGAAGAGACAGGACTTAGTATTAAGAATCCTATTCTTTGTGGGATAAAACAATTCCAAACAAAAGAAGAAGAGCGATATGTCGTCTTATTCTATAAAGCAAATCAGTTTGAAGGAGAACTAAGGTCTTCGGAAGAAGGAGAAGTTTTCTTTATCTCTCGTGCTGATCTAACCAATTATGCTTTGGCAGAGGATTTTGAACAGATGTTAGAGGTGTTTGAGTCAGAGGATTTGAGTGAGTGTTATTATCATAAATCTGGTGGTGGGTGGAAGCTAGGGTTATTATAGGCGAAACGGTGGATATGAAATTATATATATGTTTCACCTTCTCTAGATACATACTGGAAGAATCTATACTTATGAAAAGCTTATTATTATTTGGATTGATTTTTATATGAAAGGAAGGAGAATTATTATTGGAATTGGTGGTGGAATAGAAAAACCATATTCCAGAGATATAAAAAAAGAGAAGACATGGTTAAATTACCAGTGTCTTTTCTTTTTTTATACTTCATGTTAAAAAATCTACCTGTCAAAGCTTTAAGGTATTACATATGGATCAGTAGTACTAAGTGGTACGCCATCATTACCACTTTGTATTACTGTAATAACGTCACCTGAATTCAATTCTTCGATCGGTGCACTTATCATGGAACGATTGATAAATGTTGTATCATAAACGGTATCGTTTATCTGTATTTTACTATATGGAGTGAAATTACTACCGGTTACAACGATGCTTGCACTTACATCATTTTCCGTGGTTTCACTTTCCGCTGGTGCTGGTACAAAGTGTGCTTCGGAAATTTTGATAGGAACTGTGCCCATTTGCAACTCCGTTTTGGTGTATGGATTTACCCCATTAAAGCATTCTAAGTCACCATATAACATATCATATTCAAGAATCTTTAACTCTTCTAAATAGATATCAGAATCTTTTTGTGTTTGATGAAGTTTAGTAATCAAACCATTATGAATATCAAGGAGATCAAGGACATGTGCAGATAACTGATAAGCCTCTAGGTCTTCATCGTGCACCGGCATGTCGAAGTTGCTCCATATGATATATTCGGTCTGAAATAAGGAACCGTTTGTTAAATCAGTTTCATCAATCTGAAAACCAGGCAGATGATCACCATACATAACGAGTATGGTCTCCTCCTCACGGCTTAATAAGGCTTGAATTAATTCTCCGATAAACTCATCCATCTCTTTGATTTGATTTGTATAATAAAGAAGCGGATAATATAAACTATCAGAAAGCTCTTCACTCAACGTTAAATCAATTCGTGGATTCTCTATAAGAGCACTATCAGGATAACTTCCATGACCCTGAACCGAGATAGCATAAATGAAATCTTGATTTTTTGTTGTGTTTAGTACTTGTATAATTTCTGGAGTAAGAACTTCATCCTTTGCCCAGTTATTTGGAGTACGTTCCGCCTCTTGCATGTATTCAATGGAAGTAAAGGTATCAAAACCTAATTGAGAGAATACGGAATTACGATCATAAAAAGTACCAACATTATTATGCATTGCATGAGCAGTATATCCGAGTGATTTTAAGTTATAAGAAAGACTTTCACAAGAAGTTTTTTGTAAAATTGTCTTATATGGATATTCACCAGGTCCAAAGAAATCAAGGTTCATTCCAGTGATTACTTCAAATTCTGTATTCGCTGTTCCTGCACCAACGCTTGGTACACTTAAATATCCGCTTGAAAATTTTTCTTTTAATGCACGATAATTAGGCACTGGGTCTTCGGTAAAGGTAACACCTTTGATGTGTGTTGGATCAAAGAAAGACTCTAACTGTAGAAAAATAATATTAGGTGTATCTTTCGAAGCTACTGTATTAGTTGCTGATGCAGAACTATCAATCGGTGGCGTCGGAGTTTTGGTTGGAATCGGTGAAGGTGTCTCCGTTGGTTCTGGCATTGCGGTAGGTGATATATCAGCAGATTTAATTACCTTTCCTTGTTCCACGCCTTCTACGATTGTATTCACAACTTCTGTGGAATATAGGTCAGGTTTATCTATTCCTGTATTAATAACACTATTAACAAAACAATAAGGAAGACCATATTGATGGTATGCATTTGCAAGGTTACCAAAATTAGCTGCTAATAAATTGGTCTTTAATCCAAGTTTAGTTAAAAGTGAAGCAGAAGCTAAAGTAACTGCAAGGAAGACTGTTATTCGAAGCAATGGTAAACGGGTATCATATCGTTTTGCTTTTTTCCATACAATAACACAAGATAAAATAGCTAGTACGATACCAATACCAATTAGCACCAAATGAAACCAGTTCAGATAATATTGCCAAATCTGAAATGCAGATTTCATTAATGTAATATCAACAGCGGTAAATGGTGTAGTTCTAAATTGTAAAAGTATAAAATCGGTAATACCAATGATAGCCCAGACAAGGGAAACTAAAAAGTAAACAAACCATCTTCTCTTAAAGAACAATGCGATAGATAGTGTTACTAAGATAATTATGGTATTATATATAAATACCAATGGATTCGTAAATAAGTAAGCAATGGCTTTTAACACAGAGCGTCGCGACATGATTTCAACAAAGATGTTGATAGCTAGGGCTAAAAGCACACACTGTAAAAATGGCTGCTTACACTTCGTCTTTAGTGAGCCGAGTATGGTTTTCACATTCTGTGGTATGAGTTTCATATACTTGCCTCCAAGTAGTTGCAGTGAGATTATTAAGTGTCAGTTATTAAAGTATGTTCTCAATTGGTTTATTTCTCAATGTTAGGAAATGAATGTAAAAAATATCCTATCTTTTTATGCTACAACAGTTTATCACATCTAGAAAAAAAAGCAATAGCGCAATTCTTAAGAATTTTTAAGTAATTCTAACGATTTATAGGGCATTTTCACAAAGGAGAATATTGTCCCCAGTTATATGTAAATTAGTTAAATTTAAATCTTTACGCTTTTTATTAATAGAAGTAGGATTATTCGTTTGAGATTGAAATAAGTTACACTAAATTATTAAATTTATATAAAGTTAATGTTCGTGAAATAATATTTATAATAATTTATAAAAATATTAAAAAAAAGTACTGGAGACATATTGAAGAAATGGTTTCTTTTTCTTATAATAGAAAAACCATTATATAATAGAGTATCTAGAACTAATTTGGTTTTCGGAATACTTTCTACTTGAAATATTTTGAAAAAGGCTGTAAAATCTTAACTTAGTGAGGGTGCTAACGATTTAACACTAAGGGTATATCAGTTTAGGGAGAGCAAAGATGCCTAGTGAAATGGATAGAAAGCGTAATATAAAACTAACCATAAGCTATGATGGGACAAATTATAGCGGTTGGCAGAGACTTTCGAATGCGACGAATGGTGACAGGTCTATACAAGGGTTACTAGAAGAGTTGCTGTCTGAAATTTTGCTAGAACCAATTAAGCTGATTGGCTCGGGCCGCACAGATGCAGGGGTTCATGCTCTTGGGCAGGTAGCGAATTTTTATTCACGCTCCAATCTCGACGTAAACATTATAAGACAAAAGATGAATCATGTTCTTCCGGAGGATATTAGGATAGTAGAGGCGAGTGAAGCACTCCTAAATTTTCATTCTCGCTTTGACGCGGTAGAGAAAGTCTATCAGTATATCATAGATACCAGAGAACGGGAAAATGTATTTATTCGTAAATATTCATATGCTTGTAGAACAGTGTTGGATATAAAAGCAATGAGACAAGCAGCAGATTTACTCATTGGTACGATGGATTATAAGAGCTTCTGTACAGATCGAAGGGATGGTAAGTCAACTATTCGAACGATATCTGAAATTAAAATTGAAGAACTACGACAGAATAGAAATCAACAGGGAATTATTCTTACGTTTCGTGGTAATGGATTTTTACACCATATGATACGTATACTTTCTGGAACACTGTTGGAGGTTGGGAAGCAAGAGAGAAGTGTGGAGAGTGTGAGAAGGGCAATCTTGGGGAAAAAAAGGGAATATGCCGGTCAGACACTGTATCCGCAAGGATTATTTTTAAAACAAGTCATCTATGAAAAAGATAGATAGTACTTAGGTTAACGTAATGGTACGAGGGTAAATAATTGATGATGGGTTACAACTACAGACAAAAGATGCCATCATTTTAAATATTTTATGAGAAATAGGTTCTTATTATAGGTATAAATTCCTTGAATTTACAAACAATATAGTCATAGCAATATTTAAGTGACAAGCATCTTAGATTGAGAAGTAAATGGAGGAATATGCTACATGAAAGCAACAGGTATCGTACGACGCATAGATGACTTAGGAAGAGTGGTTATCCCAAAAGAAATTAGAAGAACATTACGTATTCGCGAAGGGGATCCATTAGAAATTTTTACAGACCGTGAAGGAGAAATTATTTTAAAGAAATATTCTCCAATCGGTGAGTTGGGACAATTTGCAAAACAATATGCGGATTCTATCGGTCATACGACTGGTCATATTGTAGCTATTACAGATAAAGATCAGTTTATAGCAATTGCTGGCTCCGCAAAAAAAGATTGGATTACAAAGCCAATTAGTAAAGAACTTGAGGCATTAATCAATGACCGCGAAACGGTAACTGCAGCGAAAGAAGAAAAAGGATTTATCCGTGTTTGCCCTGACGATGAAGATATTGCTTATGAGGTTATTGCACCAATTATTTGCGAAGGTGATGCTATAGGAGCAGTATTAATTCTTACAAGAGATGCAAAAACTAAGCTAGGCGAAGTTGAGAATAAACTTGCTGCTACAGCAGCTGCATTCCTTGGAAGACAGATGGAAAACTAATCTCTTAGGGAAAATAAAATAAGATAGGTTAGACATACAAGCGGAGAAATTACCTTGCTATGCCCGGGCATAGTGTTAAAAAGGTTATTTCCTCCGCTTTTTTCGTGTGGTTATGATTCTTTTGTCATACTATGTGTTTGGAAAGGGTATTTATGCAAGAAAAACGATATGGCTTATTAACAGCTATTACCATGATTACAGGGATTGTAATCGGATCCGGAATCTTTTTTAAGTCGGATGATGTACTTAGATATACCAATGGAAATATGTTACTTGGTATCTTTGTATTTTTAGTCGCTGCAATAGCGATAGTTTTTGGATCTTTAACGATCTCTCAGTTAGCAAGTAGAACAGATGAACCTGGAGGGTTAATTGGCTACGCAGAAAAATTTGTAAACAAACGAACCGCAGGTGCCATTGGCTGGTTTCAACTTACGATGTACTTTGCCCCACTAGTTGGAGTAGTATCTTGGGTAACAGGGCTTTATTTTTGTCAATTGTTTGGGATAGAGAGTACTCCTACAAACAGTAGTTTGATTGGTTTTATAGTACTTAGTATTATTTTTTTACTGAATATTTTATCGGCAAGGCTAGGTGGTGCTTTTCAGAACTTGGCAATGATAGTAAAGTTGATACCACTGCTTGTAATTGCAGTAGTTGGTTTACTATTTGGGCAAGCACCTGAGATAATCGCAAAGGATGCAAGTGTCATGAATGAGGCGATAGCATCCCCTGGATGGATTGCTGCTTTTGCACCCATTGCGTTTTCTTTTGACGGTTGGTCAATATCTACGACAATATGTCATGAAATTAAAAACAGTAAAAGAAATTTACCACTAGCGCTAATCATTGCGCCACTTATGGTATTACTGTGTTATGTGTTGTATTTTGTAGGTATTACATCTTTGATATCTGTAGATACCGTAATGCAACAGGGTAATGAAAGTACTTATCTTGCCGCTACTAAGGTTTTTGGTAGTATTGGTGCAAGACTTATTTTAATTTTTGTTATAATTTCTGTCTTGGGTACCTTAAATGGGCTTGTGCTTGCTTATATTCAGCTACCATATTCATTAGCATACCGAGGAATGTTGCCTTATAGTAGTGTTTTAAAAAAACAGTCTGCTAAATTACATGGGATACCAATCTATTCTGCTATCCTAGCCTTTGTTCTAAGCGCTATTTGGGTATTTATCAATTACCTAACACAAAATGCGAATATGATTGGCGACGTATCTGAAGTTCCAATCTGTTTAAGTTACGTAATGTTTATAATACTCTATATTACAGTAATAAAGCTAAAGAGACAGGGTGAAATTAAGAGTGTTTTCATGGGATATGTGGCACCGTTGCTGGCGATCGTGGGATCTCTTATTATTTTAACGGGAACATTGTCTCATCCATCCTTCTGGTTTTTTACTGTTATTGGATTGATTGTAGTAGTTTGTGGTTATTGTTATACAAAATCATCTTTTAATTCCCAGGAAGGATAAGTAATTGAAATTAGAACAGGGTAAGAATTTCTATCCATAAAAATAAAACAGGTTATAACAAGAGCTCATTAATATAGAAGAAGATATAAAAGTACGATGAGATAACAAAAAGTTGCTATTGAAATTTTACGGAAGGTTCGTTATAGTAAGACGGCAAGCTAGTTATCAAAGTATAAGTATCAGTCCTGTTGGACTAGAATACCAAGGAATAGAAAAGGAGCCCTAACCGTGGAAGAACTTACGACATTTCAACGAATATACGAGGTAGTTAAGGAGATCCCTTATGGAAAGGTTGCTACGTATGGACAAGTAGCAGCACTTGCTGGCAATCGCCGCCTAGCAAAGGTGGTTGGTTATGCATTGCATGTCAATCCAGATCCGGACATGATTCCGTGTTATCGTGTAGTAAATGCAAAAGGAGAAGTTTCGAAAGCATTTGCCTTTGGTGGAGAAAATCGTCAAATAGAATTACTTCAGAATGAAGGAGTAGAATTTCTGGAGGATGGAAGTGTAGATATGGAAGTATCTCGTTGGGCAAAGTTAGTGTTCTAAAAACAGGTGTAGTTTGATTTAACTTTCAAACGCATTTTAACAGTTTCTCAAACGTAACAAGCATAGCAAGCAATACTAGTATTGCTTGCTATGCTTGTATATTAGTGAAAAGAAAACCTGTATGGTATACATGGATTTCTTCTTCTTAGCATATAGTTTACTAAATCTGAGGAGGAGTGATGGACCATGTCAAAGAAGAGAGTGTTAGCAATAGACGGCGGAGGAATGAAGGGCATTGTCTCCGCTGTTTTGCTACGTAGTTTAGAGGATAGGCTACAATATTATAGCAATAATTATAAGGCAAGAATTGCAGACTATTTTGACTTAATTGCAGGAACCAGTACGGGATCAATTTTGACAGCACTCTATTTGTTTCCGAATGAACGGGGAGAGTCTAAATTTTCTGCAAAAGAAGTCGTCGAATGTTATTATGAATATGGTGAGTACATATTTAAGAGACAAAAATTTTATCCAATTTGGGGACCGAAGTATACAAATAAGTATTTAGAGGAAATGTTACTAAAGTATTTTGGTGATGCAACCTTAGGAAGCCTCCGCAAACCGTGTTTAATGACTTCCTATGATACTACAACTAGAAGTGCTGTTTTCTTTAATTCCGTTACAGGAAGAAAGGATGAAAATCGAAATTATCTCTTAAGAGATGCAATTCTAGCGTCCACAGCAGCACCGACATATTTTCCACCTAGCTGTTTTCACTCAAAAGATAATTGCTATAACTGTCTTATTGATGGAGGAGTTTTTGCTAATAATCCAACTCTTTGTGCGCTCATTGAAGCAATGAAGCTACCGGGATGTGATGGGATTGCTGATACGATTTGCCTTTCGGTTGGGAATGTAAAGAATACAAAATCTTATACTTATCAAAAGGTACGTAGATTTGGACTCATACAATGGGCAATTCCAATCTTTGATATACTTATGGATGCCAGCGAACAAACTGTAGACTATCAATTGAAAAAAATCTTTAAATCCGTTAATCATCAGCAATATTATTACCGTATGGTGTTAAATACAGAAGAGGAAATACCAAAGATGGATGATTACTCGAAAGAAGCAGTACATAAGTTAACCCTATATGGTGAGAAGTTAGCGAATCGGGAAAAATATCGTATCGATGAGCTTGCGAAACGTTTGGTATTTGATAAAGACAATGAAAATTTTGTTTTTTGATTATAAAAATACATTTGGTGTATTCCTTTAAGGAACAGGAAAGTCATATCGACACAAATTAGTAAATTCATATCAACACAAATTAGGAAAGTCATATCAACACAAATTAGTAAATTCATATCAACTTAAATTAGTAAATTCATCAACATAAAGTCATATCAACATAATAGATAGGTTTTAAAATTTATAAAAAAGAAAAATGATATGATCGCTCATTTGAAAGTGTAGAAGATATTAAAAAGCTAAAAGAGGTCTAACTATCTTTTAGCTTTTTAAAATTTAAAGAATTGTTCACATTAGAAACAAACTTCTTACATAATTATTTTGTATAATAGTAATACTTAAGTGCTATGCCACCTAAAAAAGGTACAAGGCAGGACTGTTATTTATAGAGGTAAAACCTAAAAAAGGTACAAGGCTGGATTGTTATTTATAGAGGTAAACATAAAAAGATCCAAAGCTAGGTTGTTACCTATGGTAAATAACAAGTAAGAAAGCTATGAGAATTGGAACTGATGTTTTAAGATTCAATATCATGGTGAAAATTATAGTGAATAGATCCTATCAAACTAGGAAAGAAAATTTAGGAACACTAGGTAGCATACTAATTGCTTTCAATGAACTATTAGTATGGATTTGGAGGACATGATGAAGAATAGTCATACTATCTACTTAAAGATAGTCATAATACTTATTGCAACTTTCTTTTCTGGATGCAGTATTGTATCTTCAAATGATTCAGGTTCTGAAGAAACGAACCAAAATCAAAACGAGGGACAAAGTTTAGAAGAGGATATGTCAATAGATATATTAAAGAAAACGCAAAAAAATTTAATCACCAGCAATGTTACAGGGTATTTATCGGAGAAAGGCCTTTCATTTGAAACAGAGGACTATTATCTAGATTATGATAAAACAAAAGTAAACTATATTCAGTTAAATGAAAGTTCTATTGTATTTAGTGGTGAAGGTGCATTTGTCAGTGATAATAAGATTAGCATAAGTAAGCCAGGTACTTATGTTGTATTTGGTATGTTAAAAGATGGTCAGATTATGGTGGAAGAAACGTCAGGTGGAACGGTTCGTCTGATTTTAAAGGACGCAACAATTCATTGTGAGAATGGATCACCTATTTATATCAAAGAGGCAGGTAAAGTGATGATTAGCTTAGTGCCAGGGACAAGAAATGTACTAACAGATGGATCGTCTGAAAATGTTAGTAATTTAAGTAATCAAAATGCCACTATATATTCTGCAGTAGACTTAACCTTTAATGGGGCAGGAAGTCTTGTTATGAATACAACCTATCAAAATGCGATATCTACAAAAGGTGTATTAAAAATTGTAGAAGGGGGTTATGAGATTCATTCCGTGGGGGATGGAATTATTGGGAAAGAAGCAGTGTTAATTGATGATATTAAGATGAAGATAATCTCAGGAAGAGATGGAATAAGAACGGACAATGATTCTGAGAATGCAAAAGGACTGGTTTTTATAAATGATGGTGAATTTGAAATAACTACAAAACAAGATGGAATAAAAGCAGATAAAAACCTTGTGTTACAAGATGGAGACTATCAGATTATAGCGAAAGACGATGCGCTTGCAAGTGACGGTAGTATATCAATTGAAAATGGGTCTTATACCATATCTTCGGGAGATGAAGGTATCTATGCAGATACATCTCTTTTAATCGCCATGGCAAAGATAGGGATAACATCTTACGAAGGAATGGAGAGTTCTAAGATCATAGTAAAAAGTGGACAAATAAACATTGTATCATCGGATGGTGGTATCAATGGTTCTACGACAATGACTGGAGGTACATTAATTATTGAAGGACCATTAATTAATGAAAATGAAGCTAACGATTATGATGGAGTATTTGAAATAAGTGGAGGAACATTACTTGCAATTGGTAGTAGTAACATGACGATGGCGCTATCTAGTACATCAAAACAAAAATCTATGATCCTAAACTTAGAGGAAGCTGTGGAGGAAGGAACTTTACTTTGTTTATTAGAAGGTGAGGATAGAACGCCTATTATGGCATATTTGCCATCAAAGTCTTATCAATGGATCTTATATAGTAGTCCAATTCTGATGGAAGGGAAAAGTTATACGCTTTCTACAGGGGGTACTACAACACCGAAAGAAGCTATGAATATATATACCCCAAAAGCATATGAGGATGGTATCGATAAAGCGAATGTTACACTGAACGGAATCTTAACTACGTACGGTGAGGTGGATTTTTCAGAGAAACAGACATTAGAAAAAATAATAGAATAAGATATTAGAAAGGAACAAAGGACATGAAGATAGAATATGATTTTCAACAGTTTTGTGATATTATAGAGGAACTTCGCCAAGAAAATGGATGCCCATGGGATCGTGAACAGACACATGATAGTTTAAAAAATTGTATGATTGAAGAAGCATATGAAGTGATTGAGGGAATTAATCAGTATTCCAAGAATGGAGACTATGATAATCTAAGAGAAGAGTTAGGAGATGTCTTATTACAGGTAGTTATGCATAGTCAAATTGCGAAAGAGGAAGGCTTATTTACGGTAGAAGAAGTGATTGATGAAGTTGCAAAAAAGATGGTGAGAAGACATCCTCATGTTTTTGGTGATGCTCATGTAGAAGATTTTGCTGGTGTCCTAACGAACTGGGAGGAAATTAAGAAGAAGGAAAAGAAGGGAAAAACTGCCGAGATCAGTGATTTTTACGTACCAACTTCTTTTCCTGCTTTACTCCGAGCTCAAAAGTTAATAAAAAAAAGCAATAAAAAAAGAAATATGGTTTATACTAAAGATGAATTGTTTGCTGAGTTAGATAGCGAAGTAACTCGACTTAAGGCCTTATGCCTAGAGGAAACTATGTCAGAGGAACAAAAGGAAGTATATGGGTCTATCTTGTATACAATTAGTAAGTTAGGAGTGGCCCTAGATATTGATGCAGAATCTTGTCTTGTGGAAAAAACTAGGGAAGAGATATCTAAATTGGAGTAAAATTGATTTAATTTAAAATTACAAACAGGCATAAATGGTAATAATTAGGTAAAAATATCTCTAGAATTCATGATATACCGTGTTAAAATTTTCTTAATTTTATATTGTGTGAAAATTTATCAATAGGGTTTTATGCCTATTAAAATAGCTAATTTAAGACTCAATTAACCAACAAAAAATTCAAGTAGATAGAAATAGGCTTTTTTCTTCAAAAAACTCTGTCATTTTGGAAATAAATGCAGAAAATTCCTTGACAAATCGCCCTAATAAGTTTATAAATAGATTGAAGGTGATTTTTGAAGAAATACCTACCATGTTTCACCTAGTTGCCCAAGAAAGAGTCAGACTCAATAATGGGGAAGCGTGATACAAGACGGACTTAAAAGCCATTCCGCTTGTGAAAAAAACTATATTTAATAATACGTTAGAGGAGGAGTTTATCCATGAACAAAGCAGAATTAGTTGCAGCTATCGCAGAGAAAACAGAGTTATCTAAGAAGGATTCAGAGAAGGCATTAAAAGCATTTATCGATGTTGTTACTGAAGAATTAACAAAAGGCGAGAAAGTTCAATTAGTTGGGTTCGGTACATTCGAAGTATCTGCTAGACCAGCAAGAACAGGTAGAAATCCACAGACAAAGCAGACAATTACAATTGCAGCTTCTAAGGCACCTAAATTTAAAGCTGGCAAGGCATTAAAGGACGTTATCAACAAGTAATAGATTGCAAGCAAATGATTGTAAGCGATCGCATGCTTACAATGCAAACTTCTATAAGTTATAGTTGTTCTGGTAAACATTAGAACATAGGCTGTTTTGAGGGATTCTTCAAAACAGCCTTTTTTCCTTAATGGTAGAACACATGATTGATTTGGAAGGCTTATGTATCTTGTTGAATTGCGATGATAAAATTCAATCAAGAAGTTTTGTGTCTGCGTTATTTAAACCATAAAATTCACATGGTAAGATAACGTGTGCAGAGATGGAGGTTAGAATGAGATTAGATAAATATTTAAAGGTATCAAGGTTAATAAAGCGTAGAACGGTAGCGAATGAAGCTTGTGATGCAGGTAGGGTTTTAATTAATGATAAACCAGCAAAAGCATCTACGAATGTTAAAGTAGGAGATATTATAGAAATTGGATTTGGTAGTAAAGCAGTTCGTGTTGAAGTGTTAGATGTTCAGGAGACAACACGAAAGGATGATGCCAAGGAGCTCTATAAATACTTATAGCAAATGGCTTAGAATTACTTCCTTAGTTCTTCACAATAACGTCCATGCATATATATGATAATAGCAGGGTTAGGTGAAATGAGGAGCATATATGGAAGATAACAAACAAATAAGAAAACATCATTTGAACTTAAATGATCGAAAGGAAGCGCAAATTACAGGAGTTCGTGATGTTCGGTCTTTTGATGATCATGAAATTATTTTAGAAACTGATTTGGGTATATTGATGATTCGCGGTAGTGAATTGCATATGGGCAGACTAACCCTTGAAAAAGGGGAAGTAGATATAAGTGGACATGTGGACAGCTTTGTTTACTCTGAGCTTAAAGGGTTTAAGAAGTCAGGAGATTCCGTTCTTAAGAGATTATTTAAATAGACGGAGGGATGCTTATGAATACATCCATATTTCTAGAGCTTCGATATCTTATGGCTGCATCCTATTGGGGAATCGTATTGTTTTTAATGTATGACATGCTACGAGTATTTCGGAATACCTTTCATCATGGGAAAATTTTGATTGGCATACAGGATATCTGTTTCTGGATTGTGGCAGGGATTCTGATTTTTCGAATGATGTATTTGCAAAATGACGGAATGATTCGCTGGTATAGTACAGTCGCAATGGTTCTTAGTATGGCTTTGTATCAAAGAGTCTTAAGTCCATTGATTGTTTTAAGTGGAACAAAGTTTACATTATTCATAAAAAATTGCATATTACGGTTAATAAAACTACTGATTTCGCCGATAATGTTTATAATAACAAAGACAAAAAAACTATTTCGTTTTCTTTTTGGGAAAATCCAAAAAATTGGGCACATAATTGGTAGAAAAGTCAAAAAAAGAATAAATATTTTCAAAGCTCGTATTAGAAAACGATTGAAAAAGTACGTGGATAAGGTTAAAATAAAGAAAAAGAAACAAGTAGAGGAAGCTCCTCCGCCAAAAGTAGAGCGTCCACGTGGTGTGTTGGAGTTAATCACACAGCCTCAGGGAAAAGGTGAGATAAGTGAGAAGGAATAGGAAGAGAAGAAGTGGTTTAAGCTTAATTGGGCTAATGGTTATGATTATTTGCGTTGTAGTTCTCTATAAGTCAACAGAGCTAAAAAAAGGAGCCAGCGCAAAAGAACAAAAGAAAGCCGAGTTAGAACTTTTAATTTCTGAAGAAAATGAAAGAGCGATAGAAATTGAGGAGAGTAAGCTATACCCAGGAACGAAAAAATACATAGAGGATGTTGCTAGAACTCAACTTGGCTTGGTTTATCCGGATGAGATTATATTTGAACCGGAAGAAAAAAATAATAAGTAAAGAGAAGGTATCGATTATAGACGATGCCTTCTTTTTTTAATTAAGGATGATAACACTTTTTTAAATTGGATGAAAATACATATTGACAATAAAATCAAAACAAGTTATAATTTGCTTTGTCACTTTGGCGAAGTAGCTCAGTTGGCTAGAGCATACGGTTCATACCCGTAGTGTCGGGGGTTCAAATCCCTCCTTCGCTATTCCTATAAAAGAGAGTGTCACAACAAAGATTATAATCTATGTTGTGATACTCTCTTTTCTTTTTTTCTATTTGTTTATATTTCAAGGATAGGCTTCGCTTTTCTTTGGCATAATTTATTGTATTCAAATGTATCTTTTTAGGGACGTATCTTTATGAAAAAAATCCAAACTTGATAGTGGATATTTATAGGATCGAAAAGAAAAGTAAAAATGTGCTGTCGAAGAAATGAAAAGTTTTAGGCTTAAAACTATAAAATCAGTATAAAATCAGACCCAATAAACACATGAAAGAATTAAAACAAAGATTATAACAAGATTAAACAAGAATTAATAAAGAGCGAGAAGAGAAAAAGGCTAAGAGGAGATTAGATAGCAATTTAGAAATTCTATAAAAACAAATACGAGAATTACAACATCTTGTCATACCTCCTTACCTAAACCTACAAGATAAGGTTAATCACCTTATGGAATAAAATAAATACTGGGAAGTAATTGTGCTTTGAATAAGAAATAATTTCAAGTTTAACCTTCTTAAACAAGTTGAATTCCCTAAATTCGAGTTCCTAGATGATACGAAAGGATAAATTGTCATAAAGTTTTTGGAATTGATACATCAATTTGACAAACATTTTACGCCATCAGTTTTATAATCCTAAATTAAACCGCCCGTTTTATTCCTGTATAGAAATGAATCAAGGATAGTTGCAGGAAGGCAGGGTGTAATACGGATTAGGGAAGGACGGCGTGTTCTTATGAAGAAAAGGAGCTGGTTACTGCCATTGGCAGGGGTTATTGTTGCGTTAGTTACGTTTTTTAACGCAAGTCCGAATGTTGTAGCAAGATATCTGATTATTGCAACCATCGTTATTATATTGATAGGAATCGCGGCAGTAATTGTTGGTTTACTTCAGGGGAATGGTTCTGTTGACAATGGTGAGAATTATATTAAGGATGAGTTTCAAAACACAGCCAGAAAGAAATTAGAGGGGATCGCAGGGTCATTTCATAAATTGTCATCAAGCTTTGACTATATGGCATCTCCCAAGACACTGCTAAATGAAGAGGACATGCAGTTAGTACTTGAAGATATTAATACAAATCTTTGTAAGAATTGTAAAAAATGTGGGGTGTGTTGGGAAAGAAATCTTAAACAAAGTTATGAAGCTACATGGAATCTGCTTGAGATTGCAAAAGGAAAAGGAAATGTTACTGTGGATGATATGCCAGACTTATTAAGACTTCAATGCATCCAAGTTCCGGAATTTGTGGAGGAAACAAATCGAAACCTTAGTATGGCACGCCTTAAGATGTTATGGCACAATCGAATCGTTGAGAGTAGGGAAGCAGTAGCAGGACAGCTTAGTGAGATTGCTAGAATTGTGACGGATTTTTCGGGAAATCTGTGCGATACGGGAGAAGTGATTGAATTAAAACGAAGAAAAATCAATCAAAAATTACGAATACATAGAATCAAAGTTCAACGGGTATTGATGTTTGAACGGGAAAATCGAGGTATGGAGTTACACTTAAGGGCAAGGTGTAAAAATGGTAGGTGCCTAACAACGAAGGAGGCAGCTACTTATATTGGAAATGCTTTAGAAAAGCACTTTGTTCCAAGAGAAGGGTCAAGGAACGTAATTGGGCGGGAATACGATGATTATGTTTTTTGTGAGGATGCTAATTTTAAGGTATTAACCGGAGTCTCTAGAGCTTCCAAAAGGAAGGGAGAACTTAATGGGGATAATTTTTCTTTTCTCTATCCAGATAGTCAGGATGTTGTTATGATGCTATCGGATGGAATGGGAAGTGGTAGTGAAGCTTATGAAGAAAGTGAGATGGTAATTGAATTATTAGAACAGTTTCTCGAAGCGGGGTTT
This sequence comes from Bacillota bacterium, assembly GCA_023387655.1. GTDB lineage: Bacteria > Bacillota > Clostridia > Lachnospirales > Lachnospiraceae > Lachnoclostridium. The sequence continues at coordinate 7,192 of JAEWHR010000134.1, read as the reverse complement.
CGGGAAGAACCTGCAATTAAGCTTATTAACTCGGTCCTTGTATTACGATCAGAGCATTCTATGTCTTCTACTGTTGATTTATGCATCATAAATTTATGTGCGGGTACTTGTGAATTTGTAAAGATAGGTGCGGCAACAACATTTATTAAGAGAGATCATTTTGTTGAGACAATTAGTTCAAGTAGTATGCCTGCAGGAATCCTAAATCATGTGGATTATGATACTAAGAGTAAAAAGCTCTATCATGGTGACTATGTGATTATGGTATCAGATGGGGTAATTGATTGTGTTGAAGATGAGGACAAAGAGGGATATTTTAAAAATTTAATAAAAAATATACCTTATAAGTCACCACAGGAGATTGCAAATACAATTCTATCCGCTGCGCTTGAAAAGCATGGTTATATACCAGCAGATGATATGACGGTTCTTGTAACCGGTATTTGGAAAAAATAATTGGAAGGTTGCTATTTTATAGAAGAAGCGATAAAATACAATTAATTCTCTAAAAAGAGCAGAAATAAAAAACATTAGGTTTAGAAATAGTCTGACTGAGAAAGACTTTAAGAGTACGTTAAGAAAGTTGTGTGAGGGTGCCATGTTAAAGAAAGTGGAGAACTTTATAAAAGCCCAGGGGATGCTTTCACCTTTTGATACTATTATTGTAGGAGTATCCGGGGGTGCGGATTCCGTATGCCTTTTAACTTGTCTTCATAGATTGCGTGAACAGTATCATCTTAAGCTATATGCAGTTCATGTGAATCATATGCTGCGAGGAATGGAGGCGGATGAGGATGAAGCATTTGTTAGAGATTTATGTAAAAAATTATCGGTTCCACTTCATTGTGTTCGTGAAGATGTTAAAAGTTTAGCAGAGCATTCTGGCGCTACGCTAGAAGAAGCAGGAAGAAATTTGCGCTACCTTAGCTTTCAACAGGAATGTGAACGTGTAAAGGCTCATAAAATAGCGGTAGCACATAATCTTAATGATAATGCGGAGACTGTGCTATTTCATCTGTTCCGTGGAACAGGTCTTACTGGTATGACAGGAATTCCGAAAAAGCGCGGTCAGATTATACGACCGCTTCTTTGCGTTACGAGAGATGAAATTGAACATTTTCTTGGTAAAGAGGGTATCTCTTATCGCACCGACAGTACAAATCTATCAAATGATTACACCAGAAACAAAATTAGGCTTAGTATTCTTCCCATTGCAACAAAAGAAATTAATGAAAGAGCGATAGAACATATAACTTCGCTATCAGATCAATTAATTGAGGTTGCAAACTATTTAGATAACGTCACGGAGAGCGAGTTTAATAGGATTGCTACTCTTTCAAAAGGGAAAGTGACTTTAGAGTTAAAGGAATTCTCTACGTATGAAGATTTAATTAAGCGTGAAATCCTTCGTAAGGCAATTAATTCAATTAGTGGTCTTAAAGATATTGAAACAATACACCTAAACAATTGCGTGGGTTTATGTAAATGCCAAGTAGGTAAGGAAATTCATTTGCCAAATCATATTATTGCTATGCGAGGGTATAATACTCTTATTGTTTATGATAGCCAGCTATGCTTGGATGAAAATGATAGTATTAGGAATAGCCAAACTACAGAAATTCCGATTACGATTCACAAAGAAGAATCTATGAGAAAAGAGATGGTTCAGAGGGTGGATTTTTTTGGAAAATGCCTTGAAATTAGGCTTTTTCCATATGAAAATTCTTTGACTATACCAAAAAATAGCTATACGAAATGGTATGATTATGATAAAATAAGAGATGCTGTTGTTATAAGAACAAGACGAGAGGGTGATTTTCTTTGGATTCATCCACAGGGAAAAACAAAAAGTTTAAAATCTTTGTTGATTGATCAGAAAATTCCACGAGAGGAACGTGATAAGATACCCTTGGTAGTATGTGATAGTCATGTACTTTGGGCGGTAGGTGTCCGCTCAAGCGAGGCGTATCGTATAGATCAGAATACGAACTGGGTGTTATCCGTTACCACAGATAGGTAGAAGTAAAGTTAAGAGAAAGAGGTGCAATACAATGGCAGAAAATATAAAGGTACTTATATCAGAAGAGGAACTAGGCAAGAAGATTAGGGAGCTTGGGGAAGAAATTAGTAAAGAATATGCAGGAAAAACTCTACATTTAATTTGTGTATTAAAGGGTGGTGTGTTTTTTATGACAGAGCTTTCTAAGCACATCACAATACCAGTAACGATTGATTTTATGTCCGTTTCTAGCTATGGAGATTCTACAATTAGCTCTGGACGTGTTAGAATCTTGAAAGACTTAGATGAAAGTATTGAAGGACGTGAGGTTCTTGTTGTTGAGGATATTATTGATTCCGGAAGAACATTGTCCTATTTATTAGATTTATTAAAGAACCGTCAACCTAACAGTTTAAAGCTTTGTACTCTTTTGGATAAACCTAGTAGAAGAGAAGTTGACGTTAATGTGGATTATACGGGATTCCAGATTCCAGATGAATTTGTAGTTGGGTATGGACTGGATTATGCCCAAATTTATAGAAATCTTCCATATATTGGAGTGGTTCAATCAGAATAACATAAAGGAGGTTTTGTATTGAAAAAGTCGATGAGGGGATATGGCTTTTATGTTATTATCCTACTAATTATTATCTCAGCAGTCTATTTGTCTGAGAGTTTTGCAAGTAACAGTTCTGTAAAACACAGCTATGCAGATTATATAGCTGATTTACAAAGTGGTTCTGTAGCATCTATTGATGTCTATCAGAATGAGGAGGCGCCAACTGGCCGTGTAAGGGTAAATCTAAAAGATGGAAAGAATTACACTATCTATGTAACGAGTGCAGAGACGGCAGAAGCAGATGCAATAGCCAACGGTGTTAATTCCTACGTACATGACATAGAGAAACCGAGCTGGTTTTTAACAAGTGTACTGCCATACTTAATTGGTTTTGTAATTATTATATTAATGTTCTCTTTCTTAACTAGTCAGGTAAGTGGAGGTGGCGGTGGTAACAACAAGGTGATGAACTTTGGTAAGAGCCGTGCCAAGATGACAATGGATGAAGGAAAGAATACGACGTTTAAGAATGTAGCAGGCTTAGCAGAAGAAAAAGAAGAGCTAAAAGAAATCGTTGACTTCTTAAAGAATCCTAAGAAATTTATTCAAGTGGGAGCTCGTATTCCTAAGGGTGTTCTATTAGAGGGACCTCCTGGTACAGGAAAGACTTTACTTGCGAAGGCAGTAGCAGGTGAAGCAGGAGTTCCGTTCTTTTCTATCTCTGGTTCTGACTTCGTAGAGATGTTTGTTGGTGTTGGTGCATCTCGTGTTCGTGACTTATTCTCTGAGGCTAAGAAAAACAGCCCATGTATTATTTTTATCGATGAGATTGATGCTGTTGCTAGAAGAAGAGGTACTGGTATGGGCGGCGGCCACGACGAAAGAGAGCAAACCTTAAACCAATTGCTTGTCGAGATGGATGGGTTTGGTGCTAACGAAGGAATTATCGTTATGGCAGCTACTAACCGTGTTGATATCCTTGATCCAGCGATTTTACGTCCAGGACGTTTTGACCGAAAAGTATTAGTCGGTAGACCTGATGTGAAAGGTAGAGAAGAGATCCTTTCGGTTCATGCAAAGAATAAGCCGTTAGGTGATGATGTAGATTTAAAACAAGTAGCTCAGACAACCGCTGGATTTACCGGTGCAGATCTTGAGAATTTGTTAAATGAAGCTGCGATTAGTGCTGCGAAAGATGATAGAAGTTTTATCTTAAGTGAGGATATTAAAAAATCTTTTATTAAAGTTGGAATTGGAACAGAGAAAAAGAGCCGTGTCATTTCAGACAAAGAAAAGAAAATTACAGCTTATCACGAAGCAGGCCATGCAATTTTATTCCATGTCTTACCTGATGTTGGGCCAGTTTATACGGTATCTATTATTCCGACAGGTGGAGCTGCAGGTTATACGATGCCGCTTCCAGAAAAAGATGAGATGTTTAACACCCGTGGTAAGATGCGCCAAGATATTATTGTAAGTCTTGGTGGTAGAGTTGCCGAAGAGTTGATTTTCGATGATATCACAACAGGTGCTTCCCAAGACATAAAGGTGGCTACCAAGACTGCTCGTAGTATGGTTACTCGCTATGGATTTACAGACAGTATTGGTATGGTGAACTACGAAAATGACGATGAAGAAGTATTTATCGGTAGAGATTTAGCTCATACAAAGAATATGAGTGAAGCGGTTGCTAGTAAGATTGACGAAGAAGTTAAGAAAATTATTGATGGTTGCTATCAAGAAGCAAAACGAATTCTTACAGAGAATATGCATGTACTTCATTCCTGCGCGGATCGCTTGATTGAAAAAGAGCGTATTACAAGAGAAGAGTTTGAATCTTTATTTGATAAACCAGAAGCTGTTTAATAAGAAGTATTTGTGGCAGGAAACAAAATGTTTCCTGCCATTTTTTACGGGTGATGCGTTGAAAAATTCAAATGTAACTTTCAGGAGCGGAACAGAGAGGAAGACTCAAAAATGAATGACAGGCAGGAATTTAGGACAACAGAACAAAAAGTTTATTTAAGACAATATAAAGAGGAAGACTGCAAAGAAATAGCTAAATTATTTTATGATACAGTTCATACGGTGAATGCAAAAGACTATTCAGAGGAACAAAGAAAAGTCTGGGCAACAGGGCAGGTGGATATAAAGGTGTGGAATGAATCTTTCTTAAATAACTACACTTTAGTTGCTACAGATGGTACTTTAATACTTGGATTCTCGGATATTGATGCTACTGGCTATCTTGACCGTCTTTATGTTCATAAAGATTACCAAGGTATAGGAGTTGCAACTATGTTATGTGAAGCACTAGAAGCTCATTCTTTTTTATTCGGGAGTGAGAGGATAACGACGCATGCTTCTATTACCGCAAAACCATTCTTTTTTAAGCGCGGGTATCAGATAGTGAAAGAGCAGCAGGTGATGAGAGAAGGAGTTTCATTGACTAACTACGTTATGGTATTAGAGAAAGATGTCCAATAGAAAGGTGCTAACACCATATTCGAGGAAAACAGAGCACTATATGCACAAAATTACCTCTATACAAAAAGGGAACTTTATCCATGGCTAAAACTGTAATAATTTACGGGTCTAAATTAGTAAGAAATAAAATTAGGTTAGCACTTTTACTAAAAACAAATTTAAATTATTGTAAACTTTGTGCACACTTAAGCGTTCCCTCATGCTATACTAATAATCGTAAACCCCAATACATTATATAGTTTTTGCTACACCCCATAAGTAACAAAAATACCTTCTCCGAAAAGGACAGCACCCGTGAAGCTGTCCTTTTTACTTTGTAAGAATTAGTCCGTTGATGGCTTGTTTCTGAGATTTGTGCGGATGGTTTTTATTGTAATTGGTTCCATTATCGGTTAAAATATCATTACAGTGTTGTGTAATGCTTATTGGAGTGATGGTAGAATTATGTGGAGTGACGAACAGATTCATGATGAGAAAATGGAAGATAGACAGTTAATTGAAGCCCCTTTTTGTAAAGAGGCTATTTTTAGTGACGGAACTATTTTGTATCGAAGTCCACAAGAACCAAGCCTACTCGAGCATGTAATGATTCGGATTCGTGTAAAGCACAACAATATCGATGAATTAAACCTTATTAACAATAATCAAAAACTCACCATGAGACTATGGATAACCAAAGGCTTGTTTGATTATTACGAGGTTGCCTTTGAGGTAAAGGAAAAGCTTGAATCTTATTATTTTGAGTTAGTAAAGGGCGATATGACGTATTATTATAGTGTTGATGGTGTAACAAATGAGATTACACCGGACAAGGAATTTACTATAATAGCTTCCTATAAGACACCAGATTGGGCAAAAGGAGCGGTATTTTATCAGATTTTTGTAGACCGTTTCTTTAATGGAGATGTGTCAAATGATGTACTAGACAATGAGTATCATTACATAGGTGGAAGTACAACACGGGTTTTAGACTGGAACAAGTATCCCGTTATGAATGGAGTTAGGGAGTTCTACGGTGGAGACTTGGCTGGTGTAATAAAGAAATTAGACTATTTAGAGGATTTAGGGATTGATGCAATCTATATGAATCCTATTTTTGTCTCGCCCTCCAATCATAAATATGATATACAAGATTATGACTTTATTGACCCACACTATGGTATTATAAAACAGGATGTGGGTGAAGTGCTAAACTCTTCTACACAGACGAATAAGGAAGCGAGCAGGTATATCAAAAGAGTAACAGACTTAGAAAATCTTGAGGCTTCCAATCAATTATTTCAAACCTTGGTGGAAGAGTCACATAAGCGTGGTATTAAAATAATACTTGATGGAGTATTTAATCATTGTGGTTCTTTTAATAAGTGGCTTGATCGTGAATTGATTTATGAAGATGCAAAAGGCTTTGAAAAAGGAGCATTTGTTTCAAGAGAAAGTCCTTATCATACCTTCTTTCAGTTCAGGAAGGATTCCTGGCCTTATAATGCTTCTTATGATGGCTGGTGGGGATATGAAACTCTACCTAAGTTAAATTATGAGAAATCACAAAAGCTTAGAGAGTATATTATGGAGATTGCTAAAAAGTGGGTTTCACCACCATATTCAGTGGATGGTTGGAGGCTTGATGTAGCAGCTGATTTAGGATATACCGCAGAATATAATCATTGTTTCTGGAAGGAGTTTCGAAAGACAGTGAAAGAAGCGAATCCGGAAGCGCTTATCTTGGCAGAGCATTATGGAGATCCCTCAGAGTGGCTAAAAGGCGATGAATGGGATTCTGTGATGAACTACGATGCTTTTATGGAGCCTGTGACTTGGTTTTTAACAGGTATGGAAAAGCACAGTGATGATTTTCGTGAAGATATGTTATCCAATCATAGTAACTTTATTAATACCATGAATCATTATATGGGGAAATTCCAAATTCAGTCGTTGCAAGTGGCTATGAATGAGCTTTCCAATCATGATCATTCAAGGTTCCTAACAAGAACGAATCGAAAGATTGGTAGAACAAATACACTAGGAGCTAAGGCAGCAGAAGTTGGAATCCAAATGGCAGTTATGAGGGAAGCAGTAGTGCTTCAGATGACTTGGCCAGGGGCTCCCACCATTTATTATGGTGATGAAGCTGGGGTATGTGGATGGAC
>JAEWHR010000016.1 GCA_023387655.1 Bacillota bacterium | reverse complement strand
CATTGTATATGCTGATATGGGTCCAAAAGACAAATTAACAATAAAAGTTGAAAATCCTCCTGATGAGTATTATTATCTCGACCTATTAACCAAAGAGACCGGCGATTATAAAAACCTGGATCGTTCCAATAATAAAGGTAATATAAACTATAATATGATTAAGCTACTGTATTCTTATGAAGAAGAAGGCTGGCTTCCTGCTTTTGTTGAGGGGACTGTGACACCAATGTATGGCAGTTTAACCGGATATCCATATGAAAGTACTATGATTCATGAATTTGGGTATGTTGGATTACCAGATACCTATCGAATCATTATAGTTACAGAAAGTGGTAAAGTCACTATCTCAGATATTTATACAAGAAAAGTCTTACAAGGAAGTATCGTCTACGATTATCTTAGCAATCAAGGTACTACCCCGCCACTGTTAACTGCTTATCTTGTACAATTTTTTTCAACATGTATCCCTACCCTACTTATTGAATTCTCCATATTATTATTGTTTGGTTTTTCAGTAAAAAATAATTTTAAGGTATTCTTAGCAGTTAATATAATTACACAGTTCATTATGACTGCTATATTAGGCGCTACTTTAATTCATCATGGTTCTATTTCAACCTACTTTATGCTTTTTCGGGTTGAAATTTTAATATTATTAACAGAATCTATTCTTTATTCCAAACTTTTAAAAGGCTATTCTGGAAAAGTTAGATTTTTATATGGGGCTGTTGCTAACTTAGTGAGTTTTATTGTTGGCTTCTTTTTGATCTCAAAACAGTATGAGATGATAGTATCTTTTCTATCTATAAGGTATTAAACTTTAGCTCTGTTAGACAACAATGTTGAAAGTTGAATCGAGATGAAAAGCAAAAAATATTTTTATTCATAGCACAACTAAATTTCTCGACTGTATGATTACGCACTATCGAAGGCGAGAGCCAATTTTCGTGTAATAAGGAATTTTACACTAACATATTTATAGATTAAGGAGACACCATGGAAATTGAAATAGTTAGGGAGAATAAAAAAAAGTTCTTGGATTTACTACTTTTAGCAGACGAACAAGAAAGTATGATTGATAAATATTTAGAACGAGGAGAAATGTTCGCTCTTTATGATGGCGATTTAAAAAGCATCTGTGTAGTAACTCAAGAAGGTGAGGATATATTTGAACTAAAAAGTTTAGCAACATATGAACAATATCAAGGACAGGGCTATGGAGGAAAACTAATAAATTATATATTTGGGTACTATAAGGACAAATGTAAAACAATGTTTGTCGGTACTGGAGACAGTCCGTTAATAATTGCTTTTTATGAGCATTGTGGATTTATATTATCTCATAGAGTAAAAAACTTCTTCAGTGACAATTATGACCACCCAATGTATGAAAATGACATTCAACTGGTTGATATGATTTATTTAAAAAAGGATTTCTAAAGGTTTTGAGGACAATCATTACTTTGTAGACTTTAAGCCTGAATAACAACAATGATGTCTAACCGAGCTTAAACTTTAATCGATTACATGTTTGTGGTTAGAGTGATTTGGTTTCTATAGCACATTACAAGAATTTCTTCCTTGTATGCTAAAAGGTGATGTCCCAAACAACATCACCTTTATTAACCTTAATTTAAATTAAATACTGTCCATTACGTCTTTTATTTACTCAAACAATATGCGTTAAATCAATAAATAACCAAACAATCAAGACTAACTACCATATCATACAGGCTATTTTTAAAGCACCACTTTCTTTCACAATGGTCATATTATTAATTCCGTATTCTTTTATATCCTTACCACTGATACTATAAAATTTTTCATATTCACTACTTACTAATATGCTTATATCATTTTCTATTACTTTTACATTCACTTGTTTCTCATGAAATCCTTTTTCAAAGCACTCCGGATGAAATTTTATTAAGGAAGCAAACTCTGAAACATATTCATTGATAGTTTTTCTATGGTAAACCCCATCTTTACACTCCAGTAGAACCGCATCACTTAAAAAAAACTCACGGAATGCTTCCTCTTTCCATTTTTCGCCCTGATCAAAGGATATTGTATTATAAAAATCTTTAATAAATGTATGTAACATATCTTATCCCCTCAACTTTCTTTATGAAACAATGTATTCTTATAAAACATCTTCCATGAATATTCTTTATTTTTCTATAGCTTTTTGAAACCAATTACGATAGATCTTTATTTGTTCATTAAAATAATTGTCGTTATACCAGCAGCACCCAGCATTTCGCTGCATAACATCGGCATGAAGTCCCATTAACCACAATTGTCTTAGTGCAATAAATACCTCGATTGATTGCACTTCTTTGGGATCAAGTAAACGTACTTCTTCATAACCCTCAATCAATGACCTCCATTCATCTCCTTCTAAATAATTATTATTATGGTATGATTCATTCCATGCATAGACGCAAAGATCATACGCACGATATCCATATCCCATACAATCAAAATCAAATATCATAGGTGTCATATCATCAAAGAAGATATTTCCACTATGCAAATCACCATGGCAGAATCCGTAATATGGTTCTACCGGTTGTAACTTATCTGTAATTATCATTTCAAGTTTTTGACTTGATACAACTAAGAAATCATAATCCTTCTCTCGATGCTTGAGAAATGGTCGTATCTGCTCTAAAGGTTTTCTAATTAAAGCTGTTAAATCGATTGGTTTCCTACTGCATTTATAGTGTTTCTCATCTGCTCTTTGATGCATTCTAGCAATGTTTCTTCCTAGATTTCGAAAACTTGTTATCTTATCATTGGAAGGTTTCTTCTTAATTTCTGCAAAAAGCACACCATAACGAATTCCTTCTGGTGCATTGATTTTCCATAGACAGGAACCATCTTTTGCTTTAACTGGACGTACTACAGGTATTTCTATATGTAATAAATCAAGAAGAATATTAATTTCTTCTTCATAATCTCTTTCATCATGCATTCCTGTTTGTGAAATTCGCAAATAATAACAGTCCTCCACTGTTTTTACACGGTATATATCATTCATACCACTATCATAAAATTCACATTGTATAGGTTCTATTATATTATATCGCTTCACTAATTCATTTTTTAAAGCACTTGGAGATAATTGAGAATATCTAACTTCAAATATGGATTCCATAGTTCTTACAATCCTTTCTAATAATCTATAGTAACAATTATTGTAAATTAACCATTATTTTTATAAGTTTTAAAATTATAGTATATCATATTGCTATACTGTATAGTAATATTTTATTTATGATGAGGAGTGTTTAACACCCCTCAATACATAGAGTAACTAATATTTATTTTTCTTAGAAAAAATGATAATGTGGCTTGTCTTCTCCAAAAAGCCAATATCTTAAATAATCATCTACTATAATAGCAAACCCAGATAAAACACACCAAATCAATGTAAAAGGTAAACAAACCTGTCCTAAAATCTGAAATGCCTGTTCAGAATAATCCCAAACATTTAATTGAAATACTAAATTGATTAGTATCCCTGAGATTAATTCTACTATAGTTACAATAACTCCTCCAAATAGAGCTTGTAACCAAAAAGGAGAATTCGGTAAGTATTCATTTATCATACCAATTAGTACAAAACAAATTCCACCTACAATCCCCATAGTCCAATGAGTATAACCACGTCTTGAAATAATTTCGATTAACAGATATAATGTTCCGCCAATAAAAAATAAAGTCAAATATTTATTAATCAAAGCTTTCATAACATTCCTCCTAATCATAGTTTCTCCTATGATTAGGATTTAAATGCTGAGAATAACTTCTAAAGACTATAGTATATGGAAAGTTTATTTTTTTATACAATTAATGATAATTAATGGTTTGTTAGTAGAAA
>JAEWHR010000014.1 GCA_023387655.1 Bacillota bacterium | reverse complement strand
CACCATTGTATACTGCAAATTCATGGCTATAATAAAGCATTAAGCCATCCGAATTCAACTTAGAATTTACTATCTTTTCCGCTTGCTCTAAAGTTTTTCCAGTTCGCATTTCTTCTGCTATGTGCATGCGAATAGCTGCTTTTGATATTTGCCAGAATGGAAGTTCATAAGTTGTTATAACTAGATCATCTTTATAAGTATCGTCTACTCTCTTATGTTTAACATAAACACGTTCTTCCTTTCCTTCAGTTGTGCTATACTGGGTCACATTTCCTTCTGTCCTCTTTATTGTAAAGTTATAACCTTCTGTTTTGTACCTTATTGAAGAAGTACTTCTCTTATGTTCTCCATACATAGTCATTATACCTTCATCTATAGATTTCGTAAGATCAATAGTATAAACCTTTTTTCCTATTATTCCATCATTTAAAATGTCTTGTATTAAATAATCATTTCTATATTCTGCATAAGTCTTATTAAGTAAATCCTCTGACCTTACAATAGTTGGTTTAATATTTGGAAGTATAATAAAAAATATAACTAAAATCTTTTTTATTTTTATCATATCTATTTACCACTCTAATACATCTACATCATAAAAATAATCGCTAAAAATTGCTTCATGTATTGATCCATCAGATATTAAACATATGTCAAAATATCCTTTTCTCCACTCACCTAATTTAACATTTCTAAAGTCAGGACTAGAATTAAACGTAAAAGCCAGTGGTGAGATCGAAGTTGTATTATTATCAATAGATGATATGATTTTATAATGGACATATACCCTTATGTTAGTTCCATAAACATCTTTATATATTCCTGATTTATCAAATGCGATTTTATCACATTCAATGATAGTCTTATTCTTAATCGCTAATGATATATATTCTTTAATATAATTCTCTAAATAAACATTACTTTTTAAATAGTAAGAACTAGTTTTCTTTACTGCACTATACCAGTCTTGATTTATAGCTAATGTTCGATAATCTACATTAAAAACATTCCACAAATATTCACTAATGTTGTTTTCCCATATCGGCCAATTATAGTTTATCATTCCTGCATAGTCTAAATTAGTACCATCTGGTAATACGAACTTAAAAGATTTATTATTATAATTCTCTACAGTTGCAGGAAACGCATAATCAATACCATCTTTATATTCACCATTGGCATAATAATAATCATAATAATTTGATCCATCCTCATTCCATAGTGTACGACATCTCTTCATAAACCTAAACTCCCAATCATAAAACGCATTCGGATAACTTGCTAACACATAAGGATAAAACTTTGCAAATTTAGGAAGGTTGGTCGTTCGTATTAACTGACCATCCTCAGTAATTTTGCTTCTCTTACTCTCATCTTTTAGCATATCAATAAAACTTAATGCTGTAACTTTTGATATCTTTTGCGTTGGTTTAAAAGTCCTGCTAGTAGTATAACTACCATCTGAAGAACCTTTAATATAACCATAAGCATATGCCTTTGCAAAAGATAATCGTCTATATTCTGGTAGCTTATTTATATCAGTGATTCGTTTTTCAAGTATAGTTTGTATTAATTCATTACTAAGTGTATTCCCATATAAATTTTCATGAGCATTGACCAGTACTACAGCAGCATCTACCTTAGAAACTTGTCTTTGATAATCAGTAAATGTGTTTTTTGTAATGATTCCCTGCTCCATCGCTGCATTTATAAAAGCTTGGTCTGTAGTCCCTTGGGCTGTAATCCCTATTTCTTTACAAACCAATTTTATAAATTCTCCCCTTGTGATATAACTTGTACTCGCATGTATCACTGCTGTTTTTTCTAATACTAATACCAAAAGGAATGTCATACACGCTAATACGATGGGATGTCTTTTTTTCCCTAGATTCATGTTTCCCCTCCCCCTTTTCATATCCCAAAAAAATAATAAACTTGTTGCATAATTTATATACAATTATTTCCATTTAATTATTGCATAATTTATTCTTTTCGTCAACTAATAACGTTTTTATAATAGATACGATATTTTTTATTCACAATATATAATTTATTGAATTAACCTTTCAATTTAACTATTTTGGTATCTTATAATAACTCTTATGTCCAATATTCTTTTATTTTTCCTTTTTGATGTATAATACTTCTCGTCTGTTTTCTTTCATTATTAACAGCCTTATATTAACGCTCTGGATGATAACCTTCATAAGTACTATTACAAGTAAGGCAAGGAAATGCTCCATATTTTGAACACTCCTCTAAAGACTCACAAACAATTTCCTCCAGTATCACACCATTCTCTAATGAAATTCTCCTTCTTTCCATCCATTCTGTACAACCATCTATATGATAGAGTTGATACCATGACTTCTTTTCTAGAAAATACATAGTATTCAGTTTTTTCTCTGCTGCATCAAAAGAATTTCGATTATAAAAACGTTTTGGTGTACTTTGATATGGATATCCTTGAAATAAAACAAAGAAACTACATTCCTCAATCGCTCTGTCCCAATCTGAATTATCGATTTGTGGTAGATAAAACTCATATGAAATTCCAAATTCTTTTGCAATCTCGTTATGATTATCGATATAATATTTCATAGTATCTTCGATTATCTTCGTTACCGTATCCCTTTTTACAGCTAAGAATTTTGTTTCATCCCATATAAAGTAAGAAGGATTTTTATCATAATATCTAGAGAAAATAGAAAGTCTGAAAAGATCTTTATAGTGGATCCAGTATCCATTCCCGTTTTGTTGATCTATTGATTCGATATAACCATATTCCTCATCTGTCACATTCATAAATTCTTTCAAATTCTGTTTCTCTCTTGTGCCTGTCCATATATTTAATGTAATCACATCTGATAACGTAAAATATACCTCAAATAACTCATCCGAATATCGATAAGGAATCTTTTCACTCCAAATCCTCTTAACCAAGGTTTTTCCGGCTATTGTTTCTTTCGTACAATAGTTTACATACATTCCATCATAATCAATAATTGCTATAATTGGGATACTTATCATCAAACGTTCTTTTTTTTCTTCCTCTTCAATAATACCTAAAGAAGCACACATACTTTGTAAAAAAGAAGCTGTCGCAATTTCTTTACTTAGTGCTACACAACCCACATCATTTTTTTCAAGTCTACTTGTCCCAGCATCTATAGCCTGATTAAAACATGCGTTTAATTTTGTATTTTCCATACGAATCGTTAACATTTCATGATAACTTATGTCTTGTATTGTAACAAATGCGATTCCTATTATGACAAATATAATAGCATAGTGATATAATTTCATTCCTTGACCTTTCATCTTTACGTAATAATAAGATAATGTTTACGCAAAGTTTCAATTATCCCTTAGTTCCCGAATCCTCGCCCCGTATGTCGTAACTAATTCCTTCCCCCCATCTTCTACATTCCATAAATTCACTGTTAGATACCCTCCATAGGAAAACAAATGTCTGGCTTTTGTTGAATATAAGTTATTAATAATATCTTCATTGGTTGTTAACGTCCAATAAGTTTGGCTTATATTGGTGTACTCCAGAAGATTATTATTTTTCTGATAGATTGGTTCAAAGACGTAAGATTCACTCATTATTTCAATTTGAAGAACCGGATTAATTCTATGAACCCGATCAACGAAATCTTCATACATTTCCTTCGTCATATATCCATGAGTTGTTATATCTTCTATTAGATTTATTGTATATCCAGATAACTCCCCCTGTGATAGCAAATCCATTCGTTTGCCTAGATAGAGCATTGGAATTAGAAAGAATATAATCATTGCAACTAATAGATCTGTAACCTTCTCATATACATTCATTCTATGGTATCATTCCTCCATATACATATTCTCGTTCTTTCACACCTGTTGGTATAAAGAGTGACTCAAGTTGTTCAATTACCCCATCCCTATGAAGTATAATACGAATTGTAACGTAATCACCCTTCTCAAAAAGGAATACTGATTCCTCTATTACCTTATTCACCACATCCATATATAAGAGTTGTTCCAAATCTTCCCCACTGTCATAAATGAATTCTCGATAACCATCTAGTTCTACACGAAATCCCTCTAATATCCCAACCATTCGTTCCATAAAGTCTTGATACTGTAATTTTGTAAGCTTTTTTTCCACTTTTATGTACTCAACAAAATTTATCAATTCCTGTATGATTACTTCCTCTCTTATCTGCTTTTGTAATGTAGCATCATAGCGAAGAGGAAATAAAAAAAGTAATACGGCTGCCAAAAGTACCGCAGTTATCCTTCCAAATGTGTTCATCCCTTAACCCCTACTTTTACGGATTCCAAATCGCTGATTCCACAGGATTTGTTGACAGATTAGAACATGCTGTTTCCTCTACTCTTTGTATATAAAATAATAGTGTCAGTGCAATACAAAATAGCAATGCCCCAAATACATGGGATAAAAACGACGTGATTTCCTCCATTTTCCCTCTTTTCTTTTTTATGTCTACAAATTTATAATGTTCACAGCATTAAATAAAACAAATTAGCTTTCAGATAGTATGATACTTATGTCATATTAAATAATGGAGTGAGAAGAAGCTCATTGTTTTATGCTATAGATCTCCTTCTCACGTATCTTACTGTTGAACAAATGTCATCATCGTGACAACACCATTTTGATCTAAAAATGTTTCTCCTAAAAAGTTTCCATCTGGATTTACATAATACTCACTCTTTTTCTCTTTTATTTTTTCAATGTCATACTGACTGGACTGAAATATTATTCCTGAACTTGTGGTATTTCGAATTCCAGTATAAACAATGATAGAGAAGACTCCTGATCTTATCTCATCCTCATATTTTTCGATAGCTTCAACAACCTCACGTCCACTGACCTTAATTCCATCATACATCGTCTTATTGATATCCTGATATTCACTATTCATTCTTGTGATTTGACTGATACCACCACTGCTAGTATTCTTTGCTTCCCTTGAAATATAAAAACCTAAACCAACTACGATACACGTTATCACCACGCCAGCGGCTAAAATTAATCCTTTCAATGAATTATCCATGTAATACCTCCACAAATATTTATAATTTGATATTTATTAATTTTTAGTTGTAATCTATCCTAAACTTAATCATTATTTTTGCGTAAACTCGACTCTTATGATTACATCATTATCATCACGAACAACTTTGCCTAGAAACATTGCTAGCGGATTAACATACCGTACACTAGTAATATTCCTTAATTCCTTTAATACGGTATTATTCTGATAAGTGTAGCTTCCTTGAAAATTACTAATCTTAATCGAAAAAGCTGCTTCCTCACCACTCTTATATTTTCTTAACTCTTTCCTTGTAAAATTTACAACATCGCTTCCAGTAACCTCTCTATCTTCGAATCGATTAATATCCTTTTCTGAAAGCTCACGCTTAAAGTCTGATAAACTTTCAGCGGAGGACATTGCTGTTGATTTTGCTTCTCTTGCCATATAAAATCCAATTCCAATTACCATACATGTTAAAATAACACCTGCTGCCATAAGTAATCCCTTTATTGCACTTTCCATATCCTCCTACTTTCCGGTTGCAATTGCATCACTGATTTCTATAAGCTTTGATAAACTGACAGTGACAAAAGGTAAGATAAGATATAAAGCAATCGTAGTTACCAAAGGTAAAAAGGATAAAAATCTACATACTATTCCTTTTTGCTCTAATTGATAGTTCGTTTGCTGTTGCCTTTTCTCACTGTAAAATTGAATTTCTAATGCAACTTCATCCAAAGCTTTTATTACTCCAATGTCATCACACATTATCAAATTATCAATCAACTTATGAAAAGCTTCACAATATGTATTCTCTCTTAATTGATATAAAGCTTCCTTCTGCCCAACATCATAGTCTAATAAACACTGGCGTAACTGTTTCTTAAATATAATAGAAAAGTCTTCTATAATTTCAAGCAACTCATACGTTGAGATACGGTCCATATACATTACCATCATTAGAATTGATTGAAACTGAAAAACCTCATCCTCCATATAAACCTTAGCTAGTTTTACACGGTATCTTAAAACCCAGACCGGAATGAGATAACATAGAATTGTGGATAAGAGTACAATGAGTAGAACTCCATTCATCCATACTGATATCAAGAAAATTAATGACCATAGAAAGGAAAAAGAAAATCCCAGAAATCCACAAAGAATTCGTTTACTTAGAAACTCTGATATCTCCATGGTCTCTCCAACTTGGATCAAAGATATTCGTTGTTTCTCAAAAGTTCTTGGAAAGAAATATTCATAGTTTCGGCAGAATCTAAAAAACAATCTATGACTAGATACTTTCTTAAGCCATGGATGTAGTTTGCTAATCACTTTAATTGGTGTTTTTAATAGAAAAAATAGGTAGTATAAACCAACCGTTAGAATAAAAAGAAAAGCATAGAATAGAATACGATACGCACCTTGGTAATAAGTAGATAACTCTGGTAAATTACTAAGTCCCCACGACTCAATTGCTCCCAGGGTGGTTACTGGTACTACAATAAGAAAGGTTAATCCAGCGAAATGATGTTTTAATGTCTGATTGTTTTTTAATTCAATATGTATTTCTTCTCGCAGACGTTTTAGGTTTCTTAGATAGAGCGATTGTCCTTCTACAGTTTTGTCTCCAAATTCTATCACCATAAGACTTAATGTCAAAAACATGCGAAAGTATCGATTTTGATTCATAAATTTAAATCTTTCCTTTGCTACATTAAGATCAACAGAACATAATACTTCATAGATTTCATAAATAATCTCCTTTAGACCAGCATTTTTACAAACCTCATAAGCCTCCAAAACCGCTTCATCCACCATCCCATGAACATAATATCTATGCCTGACTTCCGAAAGTAACCAATCAAGATCTAGCAATTGCTTTTCGAAAATTCGATTTTCCTTCTTCCAGTAAAGTTCCATATTAAGAACAAATAAAACTACTGCTATCACACTAAAATAATAGAAGGAAAATGAAATATTAAGAATTGTTAGTATCATTAGAAAAAAGGTATAAAGTAGAATTGCAATTAAGATTTGCTTCCTTCCCTTTCGTATTACTCTCATCTCTCCTCTCCCCCTTCGTTTAATAGTTGCATATAAGTATCTTTCTCCTGGATGGAAAGATGAGTAAACATCTCTTCTTTCGTAGCTTCACTCACTGGTTGTATTAGTAAGTATTTCCCCCCTTCATATTTTACAATATCCCTTACAGTAATCTCTTCTTCTTGAAGACTTGGTTCAATTTCTGTGATTCGTTCAATATATCGATGCCCATTACAATCTTTTGCCACATGTACATCGAACCTAATAGAGGCTTTTACCTGCATCTGTGCAGCATGCTCATTCTGAAATGCTCCTGTTATCATTAAATCATTTCGTAATGCCATTACTAAGTGCTTTGTTGTCTTCGCATGATGTGTAAATATGGTATATTTACTAGCAACCTGTGAAACCATAACTAACCAACTAGCAACTGGTGCACTTGCAACCTCTCCAATGATATTAACCGTTCCATCTGTCTTCTTTTGCAGATCTAACCCTTCTCTACCTTGAATTTCTGCAGTCTCTCTGAAACTTACAATATTTCGCTCTGGATATATTTCTCTAAGATGTAACTCAAAGACTAACTCCTGCACACGTAGAGTATAAGAAGGTGGAATAAACTGAATTAACGATTTTAATAACGTCGTCTTTCCAGATCCTTGTTCTCCAGTAATACCAATGATCTGCTCACCTCGTATCAAAAGACGTAATATTGTTATTACAAGAGAAGCATTTTCATCAATTATTAAATCCGTTAACTTTGAAACTCCCTGGTAATTGAATTTTCTCACAAAAAATGACCAGCTTTCTGCAAATGGTGGCCGAACTACCACAACACGAGAGCCATCCATCATTTCATTGACAATATACCCCCGTACTGCAGATAATTGTCCAGGTTTTCCATAACGATAAATGTTTCGGCATATCTTTTGTAATTCCTCTGATGAAGAGAAGGAGAGAAAACATAGATGAATCATGAGTCCACGAAAGAAAACCCAAATGCTGTTATTAATATTAGATTTTTCCGGGATCGTATTACTTCCCTGATTTCTCTCCTCTTTTTCTGATAAAGCTCCTGATACTCCCGCAGAAACACCATCAATATTCATATCCCTCAGTTCATCCACTGGTCCATGTCCCTTATAATTTTGATATAATCTCTGGGCAACAATTTCTAACTTGTCCGTAAAACTAAGGCGAATCCCTGCAACATCATATACTCTATGTATTTGATCTTCTGTAATCTCGTATGGAGTTTCCTCCCTATGTTTCGGATTCCATAATTCATAATCCAATAATAATCTAGTAAACGCCTCTGCTCCATACTCAGTCTTATATCGATATAATAGAATTTCAAACTTATCTTGGCAGGTTAGCGCTATCATATCGTGAAAAGGGATTATACAATTAATATTGTCAGGAGTAATCTGATAGTTACTTTGTAACCATTCTTTGATTTGCTCCTTAACAAAGCGTTTAGCAACTGCAGAACCTACATTACATTCATGTAATGCCTTATGAAGATATATTTTTTGTTGTTTTAATTTTTGTAGTTCCTGCTTTGATAGATGCTTGGAATGAAGTTCTTCACTGGTATTATCGTAAAAATACTGTTTTAATTTATCCAAAAGAAAAGACAACTGATAAGGATTATTCACCGTCCTTTTCTCCTCCTTACTCCTTCCGTCATACCAAACGAATACTATAAGGATAAAAAGTATAAGAAGTAATACACCAAATAAAAAAAGATTAAAGAACACTTGATGCTCCTCCTAATGCAGTCCAGTAATGATACTCATCTGGTAACTTGAACTGTTTTTCTTTTGACAAACGATAAAGTAATGAGGAAAATCCTTTCATCTGCTCAATGAATTCAAAATTATTATCTTCTTTTTCACAGTAAATGTTTTGATAAAAATACTCTTTGATTCTTGCAAGTGACATTGCATCACGGAATTCAACATTATATGGAATAACCATGGTATTTTGATAATTCAATGCTTTGTACCGTTTACAAAGATTCTTAAGATTAAGCTCTGAACGATTATCGTAATTACCAATTAAGAATAGCGTCTTATCACGATCATAGGTATAATTATTAAAAAAATCATTTAGTACTCGAGTGTTTTGACTCAAACAAACTACGACAAAATCCATCTCTTTCCAAAGTTGCTCCATGAACGGATTCATTCCTGTACACCCATCAATAAATACATCTTCATAGCATTGTGCGGCAAGATTTAAAATTGTATGATAGGTCTCTAGTAATCCTTTTTCATATACCTCTCGTTGTTTTGTATGAGTTCCAGGCAAAAAATCAATACATTTATCTGTTAATGATAAACAACAATCCATAAGTAACTGCCTCGTATTCATTCCAGATAATATTCCTTGAATCAATTGGTCAATTCCAATACGATAATCACGAACTAACTCACATTTCTTTCTCTCTAATAAACAAACCTCTAGTTGGTTTAAGTCAAAATGAGTTTGCAATAATATACTCTTTCTCTCATAAAGTAGATCATTCATCATAGCCACTGCTATCATATTAGCGCTTGTCCCAGCTTGTCCATGTGTATTACTCCAGAATAAAACTTTCATTCCTACCTCCCCTTTCCTGCCACCTCAAAGACCCTCTTTATCTCCTTTTTATCTAACTCCGGTACTAAAAATAGAAGTATCTCTAATATCCCGCTCCGAAGTTTAGAAGATAAATTGGTAAAATGAATCCTTTGATTATATTGATTTTCAATCTGATATCTCATATCCTTATTCCGAAATGGAACAAGAATAACCTTAGTTTCTTTCTCCCTTTTACTTATTTGTCGTAAAATATAGTCTGGCTTAATCTTACAATTTATAATGTTTCGTAGTAATATAATGTCAGGTTGTCTTATTTCTGATATGATTTTTAATTGGTCTATCATATCCTTCTGTAAGTTTGATAAAAATAGCACCGAATTACAGTAAGAAATCCATGTTTTGTCATAATTTCTTTCCACTTGCAGAAAAATATTGTCATATTCTTCTTTTAACTTATCAAGGCAGTTGGAATCAAAAGTAGACAACTTTGCTCCAAACAAATAATC
Organism: Bacillota bacterium; assembly: GCA_023387655.1. GTDB lineage: Bacteria > Bacillota > Clostridia > Lachnospirales > Lachnospiraceae > Lachnoclostridium. The sequence continues at coordinate 4,432 of JAEWHR010000014.1, read as the reverse complement.
AATTTCTCTGTGTTGCTCAATCCTATTCTTAATATCTTCATAACTATAGTTTTCAGTTATTTTTTCATCCGTTGTATCACATGGAATTGTTTCATCTTTTGATTCATCAAGAATTAAGACTTTTCTATTCCATTGCTTAAGAGTTCTAGCCAAGTATAGCATAATATCAGATACTTCATTTCCAACAAACGCTATCATGGTATTCCCTCCCCACCAGTTACCCCTGTCTTTTCTTTTAGATTTTCATCGTCCGCTCGACTTACATTTTCTTTGGCATCTTCATCTTTCTCTAAATCTTCATCTTCCTCTTGATCTTTATCTTCGTTTATTTCTTCATATCCCTTTATATTTTGATCCACTGTTTTATATCCCTCTACTTCATTTACTATCCAATCAATTTCTCGAATATCTTGATTTAGAAAAAAATGTAGGCGATTTTCTAACTCTTTTCGTAAGCTTTCTTTTAGAGAAATTTTGGCAGTTTCAATGATTTCAGGATACTGTTTCATCATATCTAAGGTACCTAGTCTCGGAATATAGGTAACTTTAGATGCTTCTTGCAACTGAGGTTCTAAGTATTTTACTGTATAAAAGTTAGAACCAGTGTATAGATACGCATCCACAATTGCAGCTGAAAAGTTCAGGATTTCTTCTTCCGTCATCCAAAGATAACACGATTCTTCTCCTTGCATTTGTTTTTCAAGTGATGATAAATTATGAACACTTTTTTTCGATAATACAATATAATCCTCCCCGTTAGAAAATCGAAGTCTAATGTCTACAAAATCATTTTCCATCAGATTATCATTTAGCTTTACTACTTCACAGGAAACTTCTCTAAGCTCATTCGTAATGATACCGCTCGAACACATCACCTTTAGTATCGGCATATCCACCTCAATCGAGATTACTGCCATAGTACCAATTTCGTCCTCTGTCATGTAATATTCTGTTGGCATATTACACTCTAAATATACCTTCTTTAGATTGTTTTGGCTTAAAACTTCACCAGGTATTATTCTATTCTTAGCAAGATAAACATACTTTTTACGTGCTTCTATCTTCTTATCGGCTTCTATTCTTTGTTTTTCTAGGTAAAAAAAAATGCTTGCAGCACCAATCGCCATAGAAATGATTGCTATAATTACGGATAATAATGCAACCTTTAATCTCCTCCTTCTCTCAAAACGCGTAACAATTTGCTTTCTCTTCATTCTTATTGCCTCCAATCGCACTCATCCTTAATTGAGTACCATGCAAAATTAACTTCGTTGTCCTTTTCAACTCCTTAATAAAGGCATAATTTGCATGATTCTTGTCACAATCATAATTACTATAAATAAAATTAATTGCACTTCCTTCCTGTATTGCAGTCTCAAAAGGAACTGAATGAGGTAGAATTGCCAAGCGTTCGGGTAAAATCTGGTACTCGTTCATAATGTGTGGAATTAAAGTAGAAGATTGTTCACGATAATCACTAAATAAGAATAGGGATTTGTTAAGAATGGTGGAATAAGATTTCATGATTTCTTCGATTTGTACTTCATTCTGAGGTAAATACAATACAACAAAATCGGCTTCCTCTAGAATTATTTTAGAACTCATTGTTTGATTTTTTGTATCAATGAATAGAAAAGGATAAGAAGTTTCAAGAATTTTTAACATTGGTAACATGTTGCAAGAAAAGTCATAGTCAAACAAATCATGGCTGAATGCATTCTGAGGCATATAGTAGAGACTATCTTCAATTACTTCTACTGTCATGATTCCTTCTCGTCTTTTGTTGGTCATTGCGGCGAAATGTTTTACTAAATTATCAAGGATACCGCGCTCTAGGTAACGAACGCATCCATGCTTAACGATATTGGTACTATTTTCATAAAAATAACATTCAGCAATTGTATTTTCGCTCCAATGATTTTCTAACGTTAAAATACGTAGTTTTTCACTTATAACTGCTGCTATGCTAATTGCAGCCAGACTACTGGTAGCACCGCATGAGCCTTCTTTACTAAAAAAGGCAACTCTCACAACTATTCCTCCTATAAATTACTTTACTTTTACTGTATGTCCCCTCGTCTTTGTTATATCTATTATAATCAATATGTAATATTTTGTAAATGTTTATTTCATTGTGTATTTTCACAGAGTTTTATATCATTATTTGTCGTTTTAGACAATATGTTTGATTATTGTATAGTTTTTGAATTAAATTCACTCTATTCATGAAGTATCTCTTAATCTCATGATCTAGCTATTTCTCTAATTCTATCTACCTATTTCTCTAATTCCACCTTGCTTTTTCCCTAATTCCACCTACCTATCTCCCTAATTCCACCTACCTATTTCCCTAATTCCACCACCTTTTTTTCTAATTTCACCACCTATTTTTCTAATTTCACCACCTATTTCTCTAATTCTACCCATGTATATCTTTATTCTTCTAGTTTAGTCGTCAATTTATTAGTTACACTCCACTGTTTCTTTCAAATTCTTACATTTTTTCCTTGTACCATTGGTAAATCTTGTTGAATCTGTTCATATAATGTAGTAAGAAAATGAAAGGAGCGCTTTTTATGATAAATAGACCTTGTTGTGGCAACAGACCACCATTTTTCCCGCCTCCTGGTCCTTGGATTGGTCCTGGCCCTTGGATTGGTCCTGGTCCTTGGATTGGTCCCGGTCCTTGGATTGGTCCCGGCCCTTGGATTGGCCCTGGTCCTTGGAGAGGCCCTTGGATTGGTCCTGGACATCATCCTGGGCATCATCCTGGACATCATCCTGGGCATCGTCCTCGCTAATAAACTAGGAACTTAGTCATAACATTTTTGCTTAAACTGAATACTAAATAATAATTTTCTTTTTCGTGGGGCAATTAAATTTTCAAGTGCGAAGTGATTTTACTTCACATGGATAGATTTATTGCCCCACCTTTATAGTCTCATGAATTATCAACCATATCCTAATTTCTGAATTTTTACTTAAGATTCTATGTATAATATTTTAATTAACTTCCCTCCTATTGCTTTATTGAATAACCTATGATACGCTAACCTCAGCTAAAAAAAGCACCTTATATGTGCTGGAATAGAGGTTAAGATGCGTATTACAATCTATATGTTACGGACTATTTCTGTCCTGTCCATTCTTTATTTTATAATTGTACTATTTTACTCTGGTTCAAAGACTTCATTCCTATGGTTTTGGATTGCCCTTGCCATCGGTCTTACCAGTGCCTCCTTCTTGCTTCCTTATCTTATGAACCATCCAAGTACCTTAAATAACGTATTTCGCATGGTAATCCAATATGGTGCATGGATTTGTCTCTCAATTTTTTTATTAGCAGAAGGATTCTTAATTGCTAAAAGCCTTCAGACACCTGCTCCCAATGCTGATTATGTTATAATCTTAGGTGCTCAAGTTAGAGGAAAAACCCCTTCCCTTACATTAAATGCTCGTATTAATACAGCTGCCAAGTATTTAAATGAGAATCCAAACTCAAAAGCAATCTGCTCTGGTGGACAAGGAGAGGGAGAAGATATCACAGAAGCTTCTGCCATAAAACAGGGCCTTCTAGCACGAGGTATCAAGGAAGATCGTATATTACTTGAGGAAAAATCTACTAATACAGTTGAAAACCTAACCTTTAGTAAAGCATTTATTGATGACCCTAAAAGTAGCGTTGTTGTAATCACAAGTAACTTTCACACTTATCGTGCTTCACGAATTGCATTGAAACTTGGATACGAAAATCTTTCTCTATCTTCTGCTCAGGAATTCCTACTAACTACTCCGCAGTACTATGTACGAGAATTTTTTGCATTGGTAAAAGACTGGTTATGTCAAAATATTTAAAGCTTTACAACATGGCTTTACACTTTTATTACTAAAAGGATAAAAATAGATGAGTAATAATTTATAGGGTATATGTTTCCTTTTTGTCTTTTAATGAATTCGGGGTGTCGTATTACGACACCCCTACACTAAATAAAGCATTTCTTTTTTCTATTTACCATATTCTACTTACTATGATCTACTTTCTTTTTCTTCTAACTAGTTTCTTTCTTCTTACTATATTTACTTTCCTTTATCTACTTTCATTTATCTACTTTCATTACCTACTTTCAAAGGGGGCTGTATCTAATACTGTGGATACACCCCACATTCTAATGTCTAAAATTAAGGTTCTTGCTAAATGAAGGTGTCTAAAAATTAGGTGCCCCTCTTTTTAAAAATGTCCTTTACAAGGGGTACAGTTTACTATCCTTTATCTACTTTCCTTTATCTACTTTCCTTTATCTACTTTCCTTTATCTACTTTCCTTTATCTACTTTACTTTTCTATTCTCTACTACTACTTAGATTAACTGTTTCCTACTTACCTTTTCCTATACACAGTCATAATATCAACACCACTGCATTCTGCTGCGGTT
>JAEWHR010000007.1 GCA_023387655.1 Bacillota bacterium | reverse complement strand
TTTTGATGTTTTAACCATTCAGAACAATTGCTGACTTCTAAGTTGCCTTAGTTATCAATCTTTGTTTCCGTTTACTGATTTAGGGTTGTGTCTGATTTGCATCAAACACAGTTCTTTGCCAAACATTTCTGCTTGGACTTTATTCTCAACGAATTTCAAGGTTGTTTCACTGTTCAGTTATCAATGTTCTTTTTTTGTTGTTTCAACAACAACTCGTTTATAATATCATAAAGTGAATTATTTTGTCAATCACTTTTTTGATTTATTTCTCATTGCCGAAGCGACTTTATAAGTTTACCACAAGCTTTTCCGACTGTCAAGTATATTTTTTATTAATTTTATATTTTTTTGTTATTTCATATAAAATTAATACAATTAGACGCTTTGATATACTATCATAACTTGTATCACTTGTCAACTGCTTATTTTTCTGGATTGCTTTTATCTGACAATTCAATTCCAAAAGAAACAGCTTTGTTAGTTTACCATTGAAATTGAAACAAGTCAATACTTATTTTGTATTTTTTTAAGAATAATGTGCGTTCATAAAAAAGATGTATTTTGTCACAATATCATTGATTAGAAATAACAATAGTAATGGCTAAAAAAATACTCCCTCAATAATAAGGAAGTACTTTTCAGAAAATATATACTTAGTCTATGGGCAATTAAATTCTATTTATCCATGGTTACTACTTCTGAACTATCCTCTGTACTTGTTACTTTACGTCTTCTTTTTCTTTGTTTCACTTTTTCCTTTGTTATATTCTTAAAAAGTTCTGGTTTTGCAACCCTACTATGTATTATACTACCACATTCTGTACAGATCATATGTTCAACTTTAGATCCAGCATAGCCAGACTTTCCTGTCATAACAGCACCTTGAGCACTTTGATATCCCCAACCCATATCTTCACTTCCACAATACGGGCATTTATCAATTCTTATCTCAACCACAAAAAGACCTCCTTCTTCCTATCCCCCTCAGTTATGGGTATTTACCATCCATCTTATTGTACTATAGAGTATCTAGATTGTCCATAGAAAACCCATGAATCGAGTATGCATTCTTATGTATGCGACATGCATGTCTAACAGTGTCATGTCGCTTAAAATTATATTAATTTTGCCAATTTCGGGATAAATAATGTGAGTGGAGACCAAAATGTAACAAGTAATAAGATAACAATAAGAACAATGAAATAAGGTAACAACGTTTTTATTACATCTTCAATCGTTACTTGTGCAACCTTACATCCAGTAAATAAAATAGCACCTACTGGTGGAGTAATACAACCAATGCACAAATTAAATGTCATCATAACTCCAAAATGCACTGGATTCATTCCAAAACTCTCAACAATAGGAAGAAAAATAGGAGTGAAAATTAATATCGCTGGAGTCGGATCCATAAATGTCCCTAATATAAGAAGTATCACATTCATCAATAACAAAATAATAATCGGATTATCTGAAAATCCAAGAATAGAATCTGCGATCAAATTTGGAATCTTGGTAAAAGCTAAAATCCATGACATGATGGATGAAAGCCCTATTAAAAATACGATAATGCAAGTTAATTTAGATGACTCTAACAATATCCTCGGTAAGTCAGATAGTTTTATTGTACGATAGATAAACGATAGCAGTAAGGCATAACATACTGCTATTGCCGAACCTTCTGTTGGAGTGAAAATGCCACCTAAAATACCACCTATAACTATAACAATTAGCAACAAACTAGGGATAGCATCGAAAAACGTTTTCAAAGCAACTGCTCCAGATACTCGTTGTGTTCCTTTATATCCCCTCTTTTTTGCCATAATAAATGCTACAACCATAACTCCAATCCCCCATAGGATACCTGGAATATATCCACCTAGGAATAAAGAAGTTATTGATACTCCACCTGCAACTGTTGAGAAAATAATTAGTGTATTGCTAGGTGGTATTAAGATACCAGCTGGAGCGGATGCAATATTGACTGCAGAAGAAAAATCCTTCTCATACCCCTCTTTCTCTTCCATCGGCCCCATAATCCCTCCAATTGCTGCACAGGAGGCAGAACCACTTCCAGAGATTGCACCAAATAACATATTAGCAACTACATTGGTTAAAGCCAAAGATCCTGGTAAGCGTCCTACTAATACCTTAGCTAAATCTACTAGCCTCTTTGCTATCCCTCCATTATTCATTATAATACCAGCAAGTATAAAGAAAGGGATTGCCAGTAAAGTAAATGAGTTCATACCTGTAAATGATTTTTGTGCTGCCATTAATGCAGCTTTCGTTCCCGGTAATACTACAGTCATTGCTAACGCTGCCCCACATCCAAGGCTAATACTTATTGGCGTCCCAATAAACAATAGAACAAGTATCACCACTATCATAATCAGACCACATATTAACGCTGTATTCATAGTTGTTCCTCTCTAAGTCTTTAAATTCTCTTATCTACATATAATAATAACTCTAGGTTCTCTTAAAATTTAATATTCCATCAACGATATTACAGAGAGAATAAAAGGCTGATAATACTCCACCAACAGGTAATGCTAAATAAATAACTCCTACTGGTACCGGTAGAGCAGAATCCATCTGATTCATTGCGTGATATGAAATATATCCTCCACCATATACAAGAACAATTACAACAAAAGCAAAGATTACAAACTCCGTAATTATACCGAGAATAGCTCTAGTTTTATTAGAAAATTTTCCTACAAAGAAACCAAGAGACATATGCTCTCGTTTTCCAACGACATATGCAGCTGTAACTAGTACAAGCCATATGAATAAATATTTAGCTAATGCTTCTGTGACTGTACTTGGAGACTTTAGTACGAATCTCGTTATAACTTGCCATGTAACTAAAATAGTCATTATTGCAAGAATCAAGCATGCGATTATTTCTGTTATTCTATCTATAACCTTTCTCACTACCTTCATAAGAAATCCCATCTGTCCGCTGCGATGCGCACTTATACAACCAAAAGCTAACTGTTAACTTTCATTGTATAACATTTAAGTTAAACACGCGATTTTGCCTAACCTTACCTATTTCTTCATATTTTTTTCAGAAGTTGCCATCACTGCATCGTAAACCTCCTTAATTTCAGGATTTGCACATAATTCATTATGGAGTGGAAGACAAGCATTTCTAAGCTCTTCTACATCCACATCTTCAATCAAAGTTGCACCCCCCGCAACTACTGCTTCTTTAGAACGCTCTGCATCCTCTGACCATAATTTAATTTCATATTCTGCTGCCTGAAGGGCAGCTTCATCAAATGCCTCCTTATCTTCTGTCGATAAACTTTCATAAGCATTGGTATTCACAATGAGATAATCAGGAACTATTAAATGTTTCGTATAAGAATAATACGGTGCTATCTCATAATGCTTCGAATTATTATAAGAAGCTTCATTATTTTCTGCACCGTCCACAACACCAGATTGTATTGCTGTAAATACTTCACCAAATGACATAGGGGTTGCGGATCCACCGAGGTATCTCATCATCTTAGCATACGTATCAGATTCTGCAGTTCTAATTTTCATTCCCTTTAAATCTGCCAATTTGCGTATGGGTTTACTCGCATACATGTTTCGAGTTCCTGCTGTTAAAAATGTCACTATTTTAAAATTGTATTTTTCGGTTTTCTTAAATAACTCTGGAACTATTTCAGATGTTTCAAAAAAACGTTTTTGATGCTCCTCATCATCAAATAAAAAAGGCATCTCAAAGGTTAAGAAACCATCTTCAAAACTTGATATGTTTGCATTGCCAATTATGGCCATCTCAATGATTCCATATTGTACTTGCTCTAATGTTTCTCTTTGCGGTCCTAATAGTTCATTTGGATATACTTCAAATTTGTATCTACCATTTGTTAGTTCTGAAAAAATTTCACCCATCTTCTTTATGGCAAGGGTTTGAGGATGTGTTTCTGTTTGAATTGATGCGATATTCCATATCTCTACCTTTTGTCCAGTTTCTGTGACAGTATTTGCACGGCAGCCAGAGCTAGTAAATACTAATATACTGAGCAAGAATAAAAGCATTAGCCTCTTTCTCATTTTTATTTCCTCCAAAGTTTAAGTTACCCGATTTGTACGTTTTCTCGGATTTCTATTAGGATGTGCGATACTTCCATTCCATATTCGTACTTTTTGTCCATAAAATTCTAGATAATAGGTAAAACTCTTCGGTGCAAATTTAAATATACTTAAAATACATTTCGTTTTATCAGGGTTTATATACTTTAACCTTCTTATAGTACTATTTACTTCAACTATATTTATTTGAAAATAGTACTTCTATCTTTTTATAAAAATATATACATTTTTTTCTTCTACCTTATATAGATTCTATATACTTCTACAATTTTTACACAACATATAAAACCTCCTACTTTTTTACACAACATATAACCCCCCTACTTTTTTTCACAACATTTAAAACCCCAACTCTTTTACACAACATTTAAAACCCCAACTCTTTTAAACAATAGAATTTCAAATGAAGATCAAAAGAATTTCATCACTACAGAAGATTTTATTTCATAAAAAAAGATGCTATCTAAATAGTGAATACATCACTACTTAGTAGCATCTTTTTTTGATCATAACTTTAAGTTCAACTTTACTGTAAGGACGAATAGTATAAAAGCTTAGTTTTCATCTATCATATCATCCTCATCCATACTCTCTAGTTCTTCTCCGTCAATATCTAAGGTATGCATGGTTCTACGTTTTCTTCTTGCCTCTTCTGAAGCCCCCATTAAGTACTCCTTAATGCTTGAACTCTTACGAATATGAATTAGCTTAAGTTCTGGATGGGTTTTATCCCCGGTATAACAAGTAACAGTACCAAGGCCAAAAACTCTTTCCATAAAACTACGTGTTAGCCTAACATCTTGCACTTTATACATATACGCATCATCCTCTACAATACTTAGAAAACCGCTTTGTATATTGATTTTGTCCGGTCCTATGCGATATGTTACAAAACACAATGGTAAAGCAAACAACTTTGTACGTTTCTTTTCCTTAAAAACTACCTCCATGTTACACTCCCTTACCTAAATATACTTAATACTTAATTCACATTATTTCAGCTTAATGATTGCTGTTTTTTCACCTTTAGAAATTATGAGATTGGCTGTTTTCATCTCCTGTTTTTTAGGTACTTCGAAGATTACTATAGTTTCTTTGGTTTCATTGCCTCCAATTTCTAAATCAAGGTAGCGCATATCATTTAGCATAAATGTTAACTGTGGATTTACAATTGTCCCCGTATTGATGTCTAGCTGATATTTAATCCCCGCATCCGCTAATTGAAGTTTTATCGCTTTCTTTGATGTATTTTTTACATCAAACTTTATTACCATCAACTGTTTATCCTTGGAAGCATCTAAGGAAAAATACTCATCCGAAAAACTACCTACCATATCATAATCATTATATTCTATCGTTAGATTCTTAATCCCAATTACTTCTGTGAAATCTGAATTCGCTTGCACATTAGAAATAGTCTGATTACCACTGGTATTCCCTTTACTAGAATCCTTACTATTTTCAGTCTTAGTAGGAGTTGGGGTTTGGGTAGATACTGGTATTGGTGTTGGAGTTGGTGATGGTTCTATTAATGCTTGATCATAAGATCTTTGATGACTTAATAATACGCCTGCTAAATACTCCGCAATAATATTATTTTCATTTTCCGTCAGCCGAATTGAGTTGGCACAACCGGTTAATCCAAACATAGAAACTACTGCTATAGCTAGCAATAATCTTTTTTTCAACATATCTCCTCCTATGGAAGTGAATTCTATATTTTTTCTATCACTCAATTGCTTCTCTCATCATACCACTTTTCTTCCAATTCGGCAACGAATTTCATAGTTATGATGTAATATCTAATTCAAACCAAAATTCAACACCATTTGAGTGGTTAACGACACCACAATCCTTATTGTGCGCATTCATAATTGCTTTTACGATGGATAAACCAATTCCGTTTCCACCATATTCTCGGGTTCTAGCCTTGTCTACTTTATAGAACTTAATCCATACTTTCTCTAAATCCTCTTCAGGAATTAATTCACCAGTATTAAAAACAGCAACACGAACCACGTTCCCCATATCAATTAATTTGATTTCAATTATTTTAGCACCATCTGCATGATTGATTGCATTGCTTACATAATTCGTTACAACCTCTTCAATCATATACTCGTCTGCCCACACATAACAAGGCTCTTTATCCTCAAAAATTACCCTGATTTCTCTTTGCTTACATAGAATATCTGTTGATTGAATAACAGATTTAATCAGAGCTACAATGTCAAAACGTATAATTTCCGGTTGATTGTTACCAAATTCCAATTGATTTAAACTAAGTAGTTTTTTTACCATCTTATTCATCTTCATTGCTTCATCAATAATAACTTCACAATAAAATTCCCTACTCTGTTCATCCTCCGAAATATTATCCTTTAGACCTTCTGCATATCCTTGAATGAGTGCGATCGGTGTCTTCAGTTCATGAGTGACATTTGATAAGAATTCCTTCCTCATCTCATCAATTTGTACTTTATGTTCAATATCGGATTGTAATTCAATATTCGCAACCTTTAATTCAGAAATTGTACTCTCTAATTTTTCAGAAAGCATATTAATGCTATT
>JAEWHR010000198.1 GCA_023387655.1 Bacillota bacterium | reverse complement strand
CGTTATAATACGTTTTGTTCCTATAAGCTATTGTAATCACTTACCTCTATTATAGCAATGACAAATACTTGATCAGCTTCATTTCCATAAAAAATCTAAGAAGTATTAGCAAAAAATCTGTATTATTCATAATCCTTCCCATTTAATACCAGGCCTTGTGCATTTCATTCCAAGCCTTATGCATTCCATTCCAAGCCTTATGCATTTCATTCCAATTCTTTTGCATTTCAATAAAATAAAAAGAAGAATAACGCATCACTTTTGTAATACGATATCCTTCTTTTCATTAATTTCACTAATTCAGTCCATATCCTTAGTTAATTATCACTAGTTTTCTGTCTCTGGAACTTCTAAATAAGATTCAATACATCTCCAGATATCATCTCTTCCTTCTTTGGTTAAAGAGGAAAATGGCATGATTTTAGTATTCGCTCCAGCACACAAACCAGTCCGCACCATCTTGATATGCTTATCTCGCTGGCTGCGATTAATTTTATCAAGTTTTGTTGCTATAATTACTGGTTCAAATCCATTATGAACAATCCATTCATACATATCTTTGTCATTTGCAGAAGGCTCATGTCGAATATCAATCAGGAGGAATATCACCTTTAACTGTGTCGATGTTCTAAGATATTTTTCAATCATTTTACCCCATTTTGCTTTTAACTCTGCAGATACTTTTGCGTACCCATATCCAGGTAGGTCAACAAAATACAATTTATCATTGATATGATAAAAATTTATAGTCTGTGTCTTTCCTGGTTGAGAAGAAGTTCTTGCAAACGACTTTCTATTCATCAATGCATTGATTAATGAGGATTTCCCCACATTAGATTTTCCAGCAAAAGCAAATTCTGGTTGGGTGTTTACCGGTAAAACACTGGTTACCCCACATACCGTTTCCAAATCCACTTGGTTTACATTCATAATTTGCCTCATTTCCTAGCTACTTGGGATTCATAAACAAGTAGCTTTATAACTATATTTGTATTTCTATCTTAATTAACTACTAATAACTTCTCAATGAATGCAACTATCTAAAATTCATCACATTAAGCTTTTACACAAGAGCATGTTTTAATACTTCATCCATAGAAGAAACGCAGATAACTTCCATTCCCTCTGATATTTCCTGCTCTAATTCTTCGAAATCCCAACGATTTTTTTCTGGTATTAAAACCTTCTTAATTCCAGCATTCTTTGCAGCTAGTAATTTTTCCTTCAGCCCTCCAATTGGTAATACACGACCTCGAAGTGTGATTTCTCCAGTCATTGCAACCTTGGAGTTTACCTTTTTTCCAGTAATGGCAGATATCACAGCAGTTGCCATGGTTATTCCTGCACTTGGGCCATCTTTTGGTGTAGCTCCTTCTGGAATGTGAAGATGAATATCATTCTTCCCAAAATAGTCCCCTGCTATCTCATATTCCTTTCCAATGGAACGAATATAACTAATTCCAAGTTGTGCAGATTCTTTCATCACATCTCCCATCTGGCCTGTTAATATAATTGCACCTTTTCCAGGCAGGGAATTCACTTCAATCTGCAAGGTAGTTCCACCTACACTCGTCCATGCAAGACCGCACACTATCCCAACTTCATCCTTTTGATTCGCCATTTCATTGCGATACTTCGGCTTTCCAAGATAAGTAGTGATGTTTTTCTCTGTCACCTTAATCTTAGATGGCTTTGGTGTAACACTAATATCCTCCGCCTCCAATGTCACAGCTACTTCACTTTGGCTTTGTTTCTTACTACGTGTATTTCCTTTTCCAAGCTTTTTAAGATTATTACCCTGATCAGACTCTTGCTCTAATAATTCTCTGGCACATTTTCTACAAACCTCTGATATCTTACGCTCTAGGCTACGAACTCCAGCTTCTTTGGTATACTCGCTAATTATCTTTCTAAGAGCCTTTTCTGATATGCTAATCTGGTTCTTTTTTAAACCGTTCTTTTCTACTTGCTTCATAAGTAAATGATTTTTAGCAATATGAAATTTCTCATTTTCTGTATAAGAACTTACTTCGATTATTTCCATACGATCCAGTAGAGGTTTCGGTATGGTATGTGTTGAATTTGCAGTTGCAAGAAACAATACTTCCGATAAATCTACAGGAATTTCCACATAATGATCAACAAAATTGATGTTTTGCTCGGAATCGAGTACCTCTAACATAGCAGATGCTGTATCACCTTTATAATCAGAACTCATCTTATCTATCTCATCAAGAAGCATAAGAGGATTTTTAACCTTTGCTTGCTTAAGTCCTGTAACAATGCGTCCAGGAAGTGCACCTACATAAGTTCTGCGATGCCCTCTTATCTCAGCTTCATCTCTGACCCCACCAAGACTTATTCGAACATATTCTTTATGAAGTGCTTTTGCAATGGAACGCGCAATGGAAGTTTTACCGGTTCCTGGAGGACCAACAAGACAGATAATAGGACTATCTCCCTTTTTTGTTAACTGGCGTACCGCTAAGAAATCAAGCACTCGTTCCTTTACCTTTTTTAGCCCATAGTGCTCTGTTTCAAGTACCTCTTTGGCATAAGCTAAATCCTTAAAATCTTCACTTACCTTGTCCCAAGGTAATGCAAGCAACGTTTCCACATAACCTCTTGCAACAGCACTCTCTGAATTACTTCCAGCTACATTTTGAAATCGTTCAATTTCCTTCTTTATCTTCTCTTTTACTTCATCACTAGCAACCAAACTGTCTAGTTGTTCCAGATACTGCATAACATCAGAAACAGAACCCGTTTCACCAAGTTCTTCCTTAATGACCTTAAGTTGTTCCCTCATTATGTAGTCTTTCTGGTTTTTGTCAACTTTATCCTTAACCTTATTCTGAAGCTCCTTTTTAATTCGCATGACTTCTATCTCATCTGCTAAGATGACACATAGGCGTTCATACTGCTCCATCAAGTCACTTGCAGCTAATAATAGTTGCTTATCCTCTAACGTCATTGGGATATGAATCGAGAGCTGTTCCACCATTTTCTCAATTTCCCTGGATGCTTCTACTTGACGGATGATATCCTTATTTAACTTATTATTTTCAGTGATGTATACCTCAAATAAATCTTTAAGAGCTCGAATCATTGCTTCCTCTTCTGCCTCAGTTAAGCTATGAACCTCTACTACCACGGATGAAACTTGAGCTCTTAAATATGGTTTCTCAGAAACTATAGAATCTAGCGTTGCCCTCTCCAACCCAGTAACTAAAACACGTATTACATTGCCAGGAAGTTTTATCATCTGTTTGATTTCTGCTATCGTCCCAACTCGGTACAAATCCTCAATGGTAGGATTTTCATTTTCTGCATCTATTTGTGAAACTAGAAGTACCTGCTGATTTAAAAGCATCGCAGCTTCAATTGCTTCGATACTGATTTTTCTATTAACATCAAAATGAATCAACATTCCGGGCATGACTGCCATATTTCTTAAAGCCACCACGGGCAGTTGTCTCGTATATTCACTCATTAATACCTCCATAACTAAGCTTGCTTTTGTGGATAACAAAGTCTGCTCTTATAATTTAAAAACAAGCTAACAGATTTATCAAGAAAAAAGTCTTTCAGACTTCCTCCGTTAACAAAAGTCTGCCAGCTATCTGATAAGAATTCGCCGACAGACTTCTTATGTTAGTTATCTCTAATGACAACTAAGTTATTTCATTACAACTTATAACTAAGCTATTACGTTATTACTCATAACCAAGCTTCTCATTACTACTCATAACTAAGCTGTATCATAATTACTCATAACTAAGCTATTTCATTACTACTTTTCTTCATTACCTTCTTTTGAGTAATCTTGCGCTGCTGTCCATTATCGGCAGTAACCAATCGTGGCTCCTCTTTTCCTTGCGCAGCTTCCTTTGTGATGATACATTTTAGTACACTGGTATCTGTTGGTACCTTAAACATAGCATCCATCATAACGGATTCCATAATTGCACGCAATCCTCTTGCACCTGTTTTACGTTCAAAAGAACGCTTTGCGATTTCCAAAAGCGCATCCTCATCAAAAGCAAGTTCAACACCATCTAACTCAAACAATTTACGATATTGTTTTGTAATGGCATTCTTAGGCTCTGTTAAAATTCGTACTAAGGCATGCTCATCTAATAAATCAAGAGCTGTAGTAACTGGTACACGTCCTACAAACTCTGGGATCATACCGAATTTTATCAAGTCTTGTGGTAACACCTGACGGAATAACTCACCGATGTTTGCCTTTTGACCATGCGCAATTTCAGCATTAAATCCGATTGATTTCTGTCCGATTCTCGCTTCTACGATTTTCTCTAAACCATCAAATGCTCCACCACAGATAAACAATATATTCGTGGTATCAATTTGAATAAATTCCTGATGAGGGTGTTTTCTACCACCTTGTGGTGGAACAGATGCTACGGTTCCTTCTAAGATTTTTAAGAGTGCTTGTTGAACTCCCTCACCTGATACATCTCTTGTTATGGATGTATTTTCTGACTTACGTGTAATCTTATCGATCTCATCGATATAGATAATTCCGTACTGTGCACGTTCAATATCGTAATCTGCTGCCTGAATGATCTTGAGCAGAATATTTTCCACATCTTCTCCAACATAACCTGCCTCTGTCAATGCAGTTGCATCTGCAATGGCAAAAGGTACATTAAGGATTTTTGCTAAAGTTTGCGCAACATAGGTTTTACCGGAACCAGTCGGTCCAATCATCAGAATATTGCTCTTCTGCAGTTCTACATCTAAATCTTTCTCTGATAAAACACGTTTATAATGATTATATACGGATACAGAAAGAACCTTCTTCGCTTCTTCCTGTCCAATAACGTATTGATCTAAAAATTCTTTTATTTCCTTCGGTTTTAAAAGATTAATACCGGATGCCGTCTCTACTGTGTCATCATCGAATTCTTCTTCTACAATCTCATAGCAGAGTTCAATACATTCATCGCAGATATAGACATCATTAGGTCCTGCAAGAAGCCTACGAACTTGTTCTTGAGACTTTCCGCAGAATGAGCATCTAACCTGTTTTCTATCTTCTGTTCTATTTGCCAATCTGTTCACCTCTCTTCCTACATGCTATACAAACACGCTAGGTTTATGCTTATATCAACTTAACTTAAGTTTATCTATTTGCAATAACACTATCAATAATTCCGTAATTTTTTGCTTCTTCTGCAGACATATAATAATCTCTTTCAGTATCCACTTCAATTACTTCCAGTGGTTTTCCTGTGTTTTGAGCTAAGATAGTATTTAATTTCTTCTTAATCTTCAAAATATTCTCTGCAACAATCTGAATATCGGTAGCTTGACCTTTTGCGCCACCAGATGGTTGATGGATCATAACCTCTGCGTTAGGAAGTGCGAATCTCTTTCCCTTAGCTCCACCTGCCAATAAGAAGGCTCCCATACTAGCTGCCATACCAATACAGATGGTAGATACATCACATTTAATATAGTTCATAGTATCATAAATAGCCATGCCTGCTGTTACAGAACCACCAGGGCTATTGATATACAAACTGATATCCTTACCTGGATCCTCTGCCTCTAAGAACAATAACTGAGCTACGATAACACTTGCACTAACATCAGTTACTTCTTCTCCAAGGAAAATAATTCTTTCCTTTAACAATCTGGAATAAATGTCGTAGGAACGCTCTCCTCTACTTGTTTGCTCGATTACATAAGGTACTAAACTCATATCCGTCACCTTTCCTTTCATGAACAACAGGCTGTTGCCTAAGCAACATGCTTTAGCAACATGCTTTCAGCAACAGCCCATATGAATTGCAAAGAGTCGAATCACCTAGATTAAACTTCCTTTGCCTCACTTGCTACAAGATCAATGGCTTTTTGAACTGCCATATCCATAACGATCTGTTCTTTTTCCTTCTCGCCAATTAATTCTTTTAATTTATCAACTTCCATTTGGTAAGCGGAAGCCATCTCTGCAAGTTCCTTGTCAATTTCTTCATCAGACACTGTAATATTCTCAGCCTTAACAACTGCCTCTAATACAAGTCTGCTCTGGATACGCTTAAGAGCCTGTGGTCCAAGGTTCTCCATAAATGTGTTAGGATTTAATCCAGTAAACTGGAAGTACTGCTCTAAAGTAAGACCCTGCATCTTTAATCTCTGAGCAAAATCCTCTGCCATCTGACGCTTCTGACTATCTACCATAGCATCTGGAATATCCATAGTTGCATTTTCAATTACCTTATCAACTACTGCATCTTCCTTAGCAGTCTTTGCTGCCTTTTCTTTCTTCTCAATTAAAGACTTCTTAAGGTCAGCCTTATACTCTTCTAACGTATTAAACTCGGAAACATCCTGAGCAAAGTCATCATCTGCTGCTGGAAGTTCTTTTGCTTTGATTTCTTTTACTTTTACTTTAAATAATGCTGGCTTTCCTGCAAGTTCTGCTGCATGGTACTCAGTTGGGAATGTTACGTTAACTTCTACATCCTCGCCAATGTTCTTGCCAACTAATTGATCTTCAAATGTATCGATGAAGGAGTGAGAACCGATTGTTAAAGCATAATCTTCTCCCTTTCCACCTTCAAAAGCTACACCGTCAACAAAACCTTCGAAGTCGATAGTAACGATATCCTTATCCATAACTGCTCTATCATCCACTGTAATTGTTCTAGAGTTTTGCTCTCTCACCTTATCAAGCTCAGCCATAATCTCTTCTTCTGTTACTTCAATGTCAGACTTTGGAACTTCTACGCCCTTATATGCACCAAGAGTTACTTCTGGCTTCACTGCTACTTCTGCTGTGAAGATAAAAGGTTTTCCCTTTTCAACTTGAACAACATCTATTTCTGGTCTAGCCACAACTTCTAATTTACTTTCTTCAATCGCTTTTTCATAAGCTTCTGGGATTATAAAATTAGCAGCTTCCTCATAGAATACACCCACACCATACATCTTCTCGATGATTGCACGTGGTGCTTTTCCCTTACGGAATCCTTGCACATTCATTTTACCCTTATTTTTTTGGTAAGCTTGTTCAATTGCTTTGTCAAAATCCTCTGCTGTCGCTTCTATTGTTAGCTTTACCATATTCTTTCCTAATTCTTCCACCTTGAAACTCATTTGTTAAGTCCTCCTTAAAATATAGCAAAGTATATGCATTCATATACCAAACTTTCTAAAGTATAAAGGCACTCGCTTTGTTCGCTCGCCTAATTTCTAATGTTCACTTTTTTCATAACCCAATAACCGAGGAAAGTGGGCTAGACATTAGTATATTATATCATGACACCTAGACAAAAGCTAGATATTTTTTTCTGTATTTCCTTTGACGCGATTATACAATATTTGGGTATCGTCTATTTTTTCTTATGCTCTTATATGACCTTTTTGACGCAAAACTGTAACTACTTCATCCGCATATCTTTGGCAAACTTCATTCGTTCCTGCTTCTACCATAACACGAACAACAGATTCTGTACCACTTTCACGAACTAAGATTCTACCATCATCACCAAGCTCTTTTTCCACTGCCTCTGCTGCTTTTATCACATCTTTATCATTCTTCGCCAATGTCTTATCTACCACTGGTACATTGATTAATAGCTGAGGATATATCTTTAGCTCGCGTAGTAATTCGGAAACTTTTACTTTCTTCTCTAACATGACTTCCATAATCTTTAAAGAAGTTAAGACACCATCTCCTGTCGTAGCATGCTTATTAAAGATGATATGTCCAGATTGCTCACCACCGATGGAATGTCCATGTTCCATCATGTTTTCATATACATATTTATCACCAACAGCGGTTTTTGCATAACCAATGCCCTTAGCATCTAAGGATTTATAAAGACCTAGATTCGACATGATCGTAGTAACAACTGTATTATTGCAAAGTTCGCCTCTTTCCTTCATATAACACCCACATAGGTAAAGAATCGCATCCCCATCAATTTCTTGCCCTAATTCATCTACTGCAAGACATCGATCTGCATCTCCATCGTAAGCAAAACCAATATCTAACCCATTCTCAAGGACAAATTTTTGTAAATTTTCTATATGTGTAGAGCCGCAATTCTTATTAATATTGACACCATTCGGTTCTCCATTTATTACATATGTCTTCGCTCCTAAAGCATCAAAAACACCTTTTGCCACTGTTGTAGCAGACCCATTTGCAAGGTCAAGTCCAACTTTAATCCCCTCAAAAGAACG
This sequence comes from Bacillota bacterium, assembly GCA_023387655.1. Lineage (GTDB taxonomy): Bacteria > Bacillota > Clostridia > Lachnospirales > Lachnospiraceae > Lachnoclostridium. The sequence continues at coordinate 26,100 of JAEWHR010000198.1, read as the reverse complement.
AGTAGCAAGTGAAATCAGATGGCCAATATAGCGATGTCTGCCCATTGAATAATCTACAGTTTTCCCAATATTTTCACCATATGCGAATGGTATCTCTGGTAACTTTCCATCAATATAGTCTTCAATTAGTTTTTCTACTTCAGCCTCTAATTTATACCCACTACCATTAATTACTTTTATTCCATTGTCCTGAAATGGATTGTGACTTGCACTAATCATAATACCACAGTCAAATCCTTCGCTACGTACCACATAGGAAACGCTTGGTGTAGGTGTTACATGCAGAAGATAAACATCTGCTCCACTTGCTGTCAATCCTGCTACTAAAGAATATTCAAACATATAGCTTGATCTTCTTGTATCCTTGCCTATTGCTACCTTAGCCTTATGATCCTTTCCATAATACCATCCTAGGAAACGACCAACCTTATAAGCATGCTCCACAGTTAACGTTTTATTCGCTTCACCGCGAAAGCCATCTGTTCCAAAATACTTTCCCATGCTTTAACTCCTCATTTTAATGTTTGGCAATTTTTTTGCCCATATACATTTATTTTATCATATTATAATCATAATGTGAATGTTTTTTCATTTTTGTATTTTTACAGAAAAAAACGCTGCAAAGTGTTTACCACTTTGCAACGTTTTTTATATTAGCTTTTATATCTATTTGCTATTTTCCGCTCATAGACTCTTCTTGCTTTTTAATCATCTGGCGAACCATTTCTCCACCAACTGATCCGTTCTGAGCACTTGTAAGATTTCCATTGTAACCCTGAGTTAGAGGTACTCCTAATTCAGCTGCTACTTCCATCTTCATACGATTCATTGCTTCTTTTGCTTCAGGCACTGCCATCTTGCTAGAACTTGTACTTTGATTGCTACTTGTCATAAAATTCACCTCCGTGAAGCTGTATAGTTGACGAGCAGTTCCATATACTAAGATAGTCTATTTGAGACTATAAGAAACCGCTCTTAGGAACGATAAGCAACTACTTCTCATCGCTTATCGTCCTTCATAAAACTTCCTATTCTCAATTGGCTGCACTCACTACTAATAGCGATCAATTCTGTCTAAATCCTACGCTAATCCAAAGATTAATGTATGATAACCTTAGATGTCACTTTTGCAATCAACTTTCAAAAAGTTATTTCACGTTTTGATATGCTTTGTGTTTCGTCACTTATCTTGATATTATTATTACCACGCCATATAATATTATGATGGTAAGTTATGTTATTTCATAAGCTATCTGAATATAGGATAACCCGAGCTCATATACATAGTATAAGGATTTTCCTCGGTGTCTGTATCCCAGGTAATCGATTTGTCTTTTATTCCCACAGACTTAGATTACGAGAAAGGACTTTATGAATGACTTGCTAAAAATAATGCAAACAATCAATCATTATCTCTGGGGTGGTCCAATGCTATTTTTATTGTTTGGAACACACCTATACTTTACTTTTCGTCTAAATTTTATTCAGAAAGATTTAAAAAAAGGAATCCGAAATTCTGTCTCTACTGAAACTGATGTTCATGGGAATGCCAGCAGTTTTAAAACACTTACAACCACTTTAGCGGCTACCCTTGGTACAGGAAATATCGTTGGCATCTCTACTGCGATTGCACTAGGTGGACCAGGCGCTGTTCTATGGTGTTGGCTTACAGGGGTGTTTGGAATGGCAACCACTTATGCAGAATGTTATTTAGGGTTGTGTTACCGCAAACAAAAACCAGATGGTACCTATTGTGGTGGACCAATGTACGCACTTGAATATGGTTTACATAGCAAATGGTTGGCTGTAATCTTTTGCATCGCCACCTTATTAGCAGCCTTTGGTATGGGTGGTTCTACGCAAGCTCGGTCCATAACCGATGCCACCAAAGCCTTTGGTATCTCTCCTTACATATCCGGTATCATTACTGCCGTTTTAATAGGTCTTGTCATTGTTGGAGGGGTAAATTCAATTCAAAACATTTGTATGAAGTTAGTACCAGCGATGGCCATCTTTTATATTGGTGGATGTGTATTTATTTTATTTGTTAATCTACCTTATGTGTTACCTGCTCTAAGTATTATTATTAAAACAGCCTTCTCTTCAAAGGCTATTACAGGAGGAGTTCTAGGCGGTTCTATTAGCATAGCCGCTAGATATGGCATATCTCGCGGGCTTTTTACAAATGAAGCAGGGCTTGGTTCTGCTGCTATAGCGGCAGGTGGTTCATCCCTGTCAGGCAGTGAAGAGTCACTGGACCGCCGTTATAAAAATCAAGCCCTCGTTTCTATGAGTGCTACCTTTTGGGATACTGTTGTTATGTGTGCTTTAACTGGTCTAATTATTGTATCTACCATACTCAAAAATCCAGATTCTATTAAGGGATTGTCTATGGGTGAATTAACAACCGCAGCCTTTTCTCAAATTCCATTGGGCGCATTTATGCTCCGTATCTCCTTAGTCGCTTTTGCCGTTGCAACTTTAATTGGTTGGAGCTATTTCGGCGAAAAAGCGATAGAATACCTCTTCCCTAAAAAGGGAGTTGATATCTACCGCCTTGTTTATATTCTTATGATATTTTTTGGTTCCATAATGTCACTGGAACTTGTATGGGAAAGTTCTGATTTGATAAATGCTGTAATGGCAATCCCAAACCTCATCGCATTATGGTTATTACGAAAGAAAATTAAGACTTAATTGATGATTGGCACAATCGTAATATACGCCTGTGCATACATTGACGCTGGAGTAACAATCTTTGTATCCTTATTGGTAGTAGATGCTAAGCGATAATAAATAACATCTCCAGGTGCTGGTGTTGCTTTACCAACTTTTTTAATTTCAAATGATTTACTGGTTGTAACTTTCGTCCATTTTACATTAGATAAGTCTAAATTTTCTCCTTGGTGAAGTACTACATATTCATAAGGAGTAGTCTTTGTCGCTTCTGGAAACGTCACTGTGGTCTTATCCACTGTGATTTTCCCCGTTGGTGCTAATGGCTGCTCCTGAAATTCTATTGCAATAATAGAACTTGCTACCTTCTTATCGGTACCTGCAGTTTGAAATTCAATGGTCGCTGCTGGGAGCCTCACTGTATTTGGTGTAACAGGTTGATTGAATAATAAATCATAGAGACTTATTGTTTTTACCTTCGAATCTGCTGGCGCAAATATCGTTGGTTGTGATTCTCCATTTTTATAATAAATAGTTTGACCAGCTTTTAGTCCAGATATCTCTAGCTTAGAATAGTCTACCTTAATCTTTGGTGGAGTCTGTCTTTTTGGTATTTTAACACTTACTACCTTACCAGCACGCTCTGCGTTTGTTGCTTTTAGGCGAAACTGCAAGGTATAACCAGTAATCTCATAACTTGATAAGTCTGTAATATCTGATAATGTATCTTTCCAATCTCCATAAGTACCTTTTCGATACTCAATCGGACGAGTTTGATTTTCAAATTTCAATCTACCATAGGAATTCGCACCATTTTGCTCAACATAATAACTCACTTTTAGGTTTTTGTCTTCTTTTGGTAGAGTAACCGCTACAATTGCTTTATCCAAATTTCCTTTAAAATAAATTGTATTATCTGATGTTTTTAAAAATATAGTCAAATCTATATTTCCAGTAACTCTTTCCCAAGTCTTCATCTTATCCTGTGAGAAATAAAACTTTGTACTGCTAGAAGGTCCTGGAGAAACGTAAATTTTCTCATTCCAATAATCTACTTGAACCTTAACTGCTGTTCCATCATTCGTAATCGTTTCAATATTGGTTAGTGCAGCAGGTACTACTGAGTTCGTATCTAGTGTAGAATATATCTTATTTGTCTCTATCTTAGTCTCATCTACTGGATCAATCTCTTCCTTAGAAAATACAATCCAAGGCGCATGATCAATAAGATGGATTGCTCCAAAAAGTAAACAAAACGTTAGAATTAACGTAATCGCTTTCCTTGCTCTTCTTTTAAATCCTGATTCTTTGTACCTATCAATCATATAACTGTATTCTTCTTTTTTATCTTTCATCTTGTCCCCCATTCTTGCATCTACCTTGCGCGCATGAAGTTTGTGCTAAGGATTACGAAGAATCAAAATTTTGAAAACTAATAAAACCAATTTCTTACCGCCATCCTTGGCATAGATCACCTAATGTTACAACTGATACTGGATTCCATCTAATATTTGTAAAGCAGTTTCTTCCCCGCAAAGAATCTTTATTAATTCTAAGGAAAATTCTATTGAAGTTCCTGGTCCCTTACTTGTAATGATGTTTCCATCTACAACAACCTTATCGTTCGTTACTATAGCTCCTTTCAGCTTATCCTCAAATCCAGGATAACTGATTGCACGTTTTCCTTCCAACAAACCATGCATCCCTAAAACAGATGGTGCTGCACAAATAGCCGCTAGATAACGACCTTTTTTATCATAATCAATAAGTAAATCTTTTAATCCCTCATGGGCTAATAAACTTCTTGTTCCTGGTCCACCACCAGGCAGAACCAGCATATCAGTTTCTGATAAATTGTCCTTAAATAATATATCGGCCATAACATCAATTCCATGAGCCCCATGAACAAGAATATTTTCGGTAATTGATACTGTAGTTACATCGATTCTAGCTCTACGTAGTAGATCAACTACGGTAAGTGCTTCTATTTCCTCAAATCCATTTGCTAAAAATACATATACTGATGCCATAGTAAAACCTCCCAATCTGATGCTTTAGGCTTTCGGTGAATAGCTTTATTTATTATTTTCCTATGTAATTAGCGTAACCGCTAGTTCCTAAGCTTGTCATGTAAAGTAAATATCAGCCTTTATTATATCAGATAATATGAGAAATTGGAAGTATATGCTACAAAACTGCAAAAAGACAGTCTGGTAATTTTTTTCTGTAAACGAAAAAAAGAGGCTTACGCCTCTTAATCTCATACAATATCGGGGTGACAGGATTCGAACCTGCGACCTCTTGATCCCAAATCAAGCACTCTAGCCAAACTGAGCCACACCCCGCGGCAAACATGCCATCTTATCTTATGGAAAGCATGTATTTAAGAAATACATAAAAAGAAAAAACTAATGCGGATGACAGGAATTGAACCTGCACGGTTGCCCGCTAGATCCTAAGTCTAGTGCGTCTGCCAGTTCCGCCACATCCGCATACATTAGCAATTCTTTTATTGCTTTTTCCAACAGAAGTCTCCAGTTATAAATTAACCTTCAAACTCTGTCATGAGACATCCGGGATTCGAACCCGGGACACCTTGATTAAAAGTCAAGTGCTCTACCGACTGAGCTAATATCCCATTTTGCTAAATCACTTAGCAGCTGGGCTAGCTGGATTTGAACCAGCGAATGCAGGAGTCAAAGTCCTGTGCCTTACCGCTTGGCGATAGCCCACTATCAATATCTTATATTTCAAAAATACTGAACAATTACAACACATTTGTTGTTAGGGTGGATAAAGGGATTCGAACCCTTGGCCTCCAGAGCCACAATCTGGCGCGCTAACCAACTGCGCTATACCCACCACAAAGTATTTTCTTTTTGTAAAGAAAAAATGTGCCAGAAGGGATTCGAACCCCCGACAACCGGCTTAGAAGGCCGATGCTCTATCCAACTGAGCTACTAGCACATTTAGCATATGTTTTCGATGTCATGCCAAACATCAAGCGGGTGATGGGAATCGAACCCACGTATCTAGCTTGGAAGGCTAGTGTTCTACCATTGAACTACACCCGCATGCGTGTTTTGTTATTCAGTCGGGGTGACAGGATTCGAACCTGCGACCTCTTGATCCCAAATCAAGCACTCTAGCCAAACTGAGCCACACCCCGGTAAATAAAACCACACATCATATTCTGTTTTGCATCCTTAAGAAGTGTTCTCTGTCAGACGCAAGAGTTATTATATATGACAAAAAGGTGAATGTCAACACTTTTTTTATAACTTTTTTCATCCAGTTTATACCACCTGGTATTTAGGAATTACTTACAAAATATCCTCAATGAAATTTAGTGTATAATGGGCTTCTCCTTTTGAATCAATATCCATAAGGATAAACGTTGGTATTCGTCCAGTTTGTCTAGGTTGTGTAATACTACCAGGATTAATAACAGAGAGATTATCATCTGTCAAATCTATCAGCGGTTGGTGGGTATGTCCAAACATCACGATATCAGCACCATTTAACATAGCAGCCTCTTTTAATTGCTCTGTTCCGTAGTTCACTCCATAGCGATGTCCATGTGTTAACATTACATAGTATTTCCCGATTTCTAAAAATTTTTCACGTGGTATGTCGGTAAAATAATCATTATTTCCAGAAACCATCTCAACAGGGCAGTCAGCAATCGTTTCAATGTAGGTTGCATCTCCTTCTAAATCTCCAAGATGGATTAACATGTCAATTGGAGAGACCCTTTTTATAGCTCGCTCCAAATAATGACATCTTCCATGTGTATCACTTACAATTAGTATCTTCATGAGCGCTCTCCTAAACCTATAATTCTTCTTTCATTGCATTCAACGCTTTCGCCCGATGACTAATTGTATTCTTTTGCTCTGGAGATAATTCCGCAGTAGTACAACCGTATTCTGGAACAACGAAGATTGGATCATAACCAAATCCATTTTCTCCAGCTATCTTATAGCCAATGTTTCCTTCAATGGTTGCTCTTTTTACCTTTATCTCACCATTTGGCCAGGCACATGCAATAACGCACACAAACCTTGCCGAACGTTTCTCTTTTGTCACACCTTCAAGCAAAGATAAGATATGATTGTTTTTAACATCATAAGAAGTATTCTCTCCAAGATAGCGTGCAGAATATACACCTGGAGCTTTATTAAGATAATCAATCTCTAATCCAGAATCATCTGCTAAAACAATTTCTCCAGTCAGTTCCATTATTGTTTTTGCTTTAATAATCGCATTCTCTTCAAAGGTTGTTCCTGTTTCTTCAATAGAGATATCGATACCAGCTTCCTTCATTGATAATACTTCATACTCTAAATCCTTTAATATCATACGAATTTCTTTCATTTTTCCTTCGTTTGATGTTGCAAATATAATCTTTCTCATCGTTTGCTTCCTTACTTCAAAATTCTATTTTTATTTCTATTTTTATTTCTATTTTTATTTTCATTGTTTTTTTACTGCCATTTGTCCTTTTTGATTTTCCTTCTCAAGTTCACTATAGGCAGATAATATTGCATCGTATATACCTTTCGCAAGTTTTTGCTTTCCATCTACGCTAGTTAAGAAGTTAAGATCTCCTTGATTCGACATAAACCCGACTTCTACTAAAGCAACCGGTACCTTCGCTTCTCCTACAATATGGACATCCTTGCTACGCGGAACTAGTCCTCTATCATCTAATCCAATTTCTTCTACTACTTCTTTTAAGCAAATAGACGCGAAACCTTTCGAATTCATAACAGACCAGTCATTCTGTTTCTCATTATAAAGTACCTCTGTTCCATGAACACCACGTTCGTCATTTGCATTACAATGAATACTTAAGAAAAAGTCTGCTTCCACATCGTTTGCGAGGTTCACCCGTTGGTTTAGAGTAAGTCTGCGATCCGTAGTTCTGGTGTAATAAACTTTAATATCTTCTTTGTCTAATAGTTTTTTTATCTCCTGTACCATGGAAAGATTCATATCCTTTTCGTGATACATAAAATCCCTTGAATAGGTTCCGGAGTCATTTCCACCATGCCCGGCATCTACAACAATAATCTTATCATAGATATCTTTAGGACGCACTAGGGAAATATAGTAGTTATAATCATCCTCGTATAATAAATAAGCGTAAGTTTTATCTAGTTCAATTGAAATCTCAGTAGAAAAATTTTCATTTGTAGGAGTTTCATAGGTGCTAATTTGAAGACTCTTTATACAATCGTTACCATTCTTTGATTCCTTATTCTCTTCTATTTCCTCATTTGATCCACTCGTTGAGGTGTTAGAACTAGATATATCTTTCTTACTACCTGAAGCAATGTTATCTTCTTTCTCCTTGCCTGCTGAAGCAGAAGTAAGAGGTTGCTTTTCTACAAATTGTTCTTGATTCATTTGATTTTCCGGAGTATCTGTTGCTTTTGGAACTTCAGTTTCTGGAGCCCCTTTATGATAGTTTCCTTGAAACATTCGATGAATTTGGTTCTCCTCTATCTTAGTTTCAATGGAATCCGTAATAATCAAACGGATCCGACGATCCACTGCCTCATCAATTAATTCAACCATTGCAGAATCCGATAAAATAGAGGGTTTTTCTACAACGATATAGTTATTTCCTAGCCTATTTTTAATATCCTCTGAAATTCCGCCTGGTATTTGTTGATTCACATCTTGCTTTCTTTCAGAATCTTCTTGATTTGATAAGTATTTTAGATTTTCTTTCTCATTTATTGGGTGCATGGTAGAAACCGTCGTTGGAAGCATAGGAATAACACCAAAGTACGACACATTATCCCTTTGTAAATGTAACACAAAAGGAATTAGTAATACACATACCATAAGCAACACACTAAAAGCTGCAGCACGCTTCAAAATCCTATCTTCTGGCACTTTTGTTCCTCCTTACACATATAGATACCAATCAAAATTGCTCTATTTATATATCGGCATGAAACTTGTTTCATTAACATATTTTTCATGCTTAAGTATAAAGGTTTCCTCACCATTTGTCTATATTGTTCCTATCTAAATTAATATTCAGTATTCAATATTATTTGGAATTTATTTGCCTTTTTTCCATAATCCACTTATAATATGTATGGGTAGAACGATTGTAATAAAAATACAAAATGCTACTTATTTCCTAGTTAAGAAAGGAGATTTTTAAATTGAAAGCAATCAATCCTATTGTAGTTCAAAAAGATGGTTATGAGACCATACTTTACCCCCAGTTATGTCACTCAGTACCTATAAAAGGAACCATATTGTTGCTTCATGGTATGGCCGAACATTACAAACGCTATCAAATATTTACAGATTATCTTAACAGTTGTGGCTATGACGTATACCGTTATAACCATAGAGGTCATGGAACTGATCAAAAGCTAGAAGACCTTGGCTATATTGCAGACAATGATGGCTATAAACTTTTAATCTCTGATGCTTTTAATGTCTTAGCTTATGTTAAAGAACACAATCGTGCGAATAAATTAATCTTAATTGGTCACAGTATGGGGTCTTTAATCTCAAGAAATGTGATGCAATTTTTTAAGGATTTAGATTGCGCCGTTTTAATTGGTACAGCCTTTAACCCACGAATCAAAAGCCGAATCGGTATAGTATGTGCTCGCACAATTAAAAAACTAAAGGGTGCAAAACATTATTCCCCATTTTTAAATAAACAAATATTTGAAACCAAACACTATACTTCTCTCTCTGAACGCACTTCCTTTGATTGGTTATCAAGGAATAATCCGAATGTAGGGGCTTATATTAATGATCCATATTGTGGATTTCAATGTAGTACGAGTTTCTATGAAGACCTTGCTAACTTAGATTATCACGCTGGATTACCAAAACGAATCAAGCTTGTAAGTAAAGAATTACCGATTCTTTTTACTAGTGGAACCAAAGATCCTGTGAGCCGGTATGGTAAAGATGTCGAACGCTTATTTATGTTATATAAACGTTTGGGATTCCAAAAGGTAGACTGTATCATGTATAAAGATTGCAGACATGAATTGTTAAATGAATTGAATGCCAAAGAAATTATGAAAGACATTGAAACTTGGATAACGAAGCATATCTAGACATAGAATGATTTAAGTGATTTCATTATGAAACCAAATAACATTGCTTTATATAGCATTGCTTTATAATGAAACATTGTTTGATTATAGAAACTTTTCTATGGTCAATTATCAAAATACATGGTCACTTGTCAACCTCTATGGTCATTTATCAAAATACAATAAAGGACTGCATCAAATAGCTTCTTCTCCATAGAGATGGAGGGCTATTTGCTTCAGTCCTTATTTTTTACTTATTTAATACCATGTCCCATTCTAACTTTTCCTTCGCCTCTGTCATTTCTTAACGCTTCGGTGGTTTTGGGCCCATAAACTGATAAAAATATGTCTTTAACATACCATTGTAAATCTTTCGATTTCGGTCTGCTTGACGTCCAATGTGTTTTTCAGCATCTTCATAACTTGTAATTAAGTAGCAAGACCAAGTATCTAAGCGTTTCATTGCTTGTCCGATTTCATGATAAATTGGAGGCATCGCTGATTTATCTTCCAATCGTTCTCCATATGGTGGGTTAGTTATTATAAAACCATATTTTTTCGGACTACTAAGCTCACTAACGGAACGTTTTTGAAAATGAATGTACTGATCCACTCCAGCTACCTCAGCATTTTGTTTTGCAGCTTTAATCACTTCTCCATCAATGTCATACCCCTGGATATTCATTTCGATGTCATGAAGGATCAAATCATTAGCTTCTTCCACTGCTTCATACCATGCCTTCTTGGGTATGAGATCGGTCCAACTCTCCGCTAAAAAGGAACGATTAAGACCAGGCGCTATTCTAGCTCCAATCATGGCTGCTTCAATAGGGAATGTACCACTACCACAGAAAGGATCGATTAACACTCTATCTTTATTCCAAGGAGTTAGCATAATTAGAGCTGCTGCCAAGGTTTCAGTGATTGGTGCCTTCGATATTAACTTACGATATCCTCTCTTATGAAGCGATACACCAGAAGTATCAATCCCAATGGTAATCTCATCTTTCATAAAGGTAACGCGAATAGGATATTCATTCCCATTCTCCTCAAACCATTCTACTTTATAAACTCCCTTTAATCTTTCAACCATCGCTTTTTTCATAATAGATTGTATATCGGTAGGACTAAATAATTTACTCTTAATTGATGTTGCTTTTGCAACCCAGAACTTACCATCCTTAGGGATAAACTGTTCCCACGGAACCTGCTTTGTCTTTTGAAATAATTCTTCAAAAGTTTCCGCTTTAAATTTTGCTACTTTAATAAGTACTCTCTCTGTTGTTCGAAGGAACATATTAGCTCTACAGATCGCGGTCTCATCTCCAGCAAAAATAACTCGTCCATCTTCTACGCTGACTATTTCGTAACCTAAGTCTGTGATTTCTCTCTTTAGTACTGCTTCCAATCCAAAATGACATGGTGCAATGTATTCGTATCGACTCATTCTAACCTCCAATTGTTTTTAAACAATACGCCATAAATAGCGCATAGAAAACCAACCAAAACAGTTAAGAGTTTCACTGCTTTCGTTGATTTTCTAAAAACCACTGGTCTCATTGTAATTCTCTTTTCCCTTTCAGTCAATGTTATTATATCGTCTATTAACGCTCCAAACGATACGGATAAGCATGAATACCTCCGCAAACATGATAAACTTTTCCCTGAATTCCGTTAAGATCTCTCGCCGCTAACATACTAATATTTCCTCTATAGCAATATAAGAGAATTACTTTAAAATATTTTACTTTATCCGCAAGCTCCTCTGAGGAAGTATATGGTATGCTAACAGCGCCTGGAATATGTCCCTTATCATAATCTTCTTTTTTTCTTAAGTCTACAATAATAGCATCCTTTCTACCGATATAATGATTAATTTCATCTATCCGCACTCCTTCAAAATACATACCATGCACCGCCTCTGTTATTCAATACAAAGATAGAAACCCTTTCTACAATATAGTATTCCTTTCGACGGAAATGGTGATAGTTTTAAACTCTAAACTGACAAATATTTATAAATTCCTTGGCAATAATACATTAATAACTCAATTTATACAATGTAATTAATTTAATTAAAAACCAGTATAATAATGCTAGAAATGAAATATGCCTAGAATTACATAATATAAGCAATCATCCTCTTATATTACTAAATCCTAGGCAAAATCATTACAATAGAATAAGCACTATCCACAATTTCTTATAGAGGAAGACTCCGTAAGAAAACGTCTACATAGTGAGAACTATTTGTAATTCTGGTTATTCTGAGTATTCTTGTAGTTACCAGAATTGTTCTTTGTGTTATTCTGAGCATTTTGTGCGTTTTGTGCATTTTGTGCATTCTGTGCATTTTGTGCATTTTGTGAATTCTGAGCATTTTGCGCATTCTGTGAATTCTTATAAGAGCTAGAATTGTTCTTTGTATTCTTGCTATTATTTTCTGATGACATAATATGTCCTCCTATTAAAATTAGTTATTATAACTACATCAGTAAGTATGTCTACTTCAGTGAAATTTATTCATAACTACAAATAAGATTTTGAACCTAGTTGAAACTAGTATCAAACTCAGTTCATAGCATCTTATTTTCTTTTCCATACGACAAAATCCTTTCTTTTTATTTCCCATATATTAAGGAACTATAAGGTGATTCTAAAATAAAAAAAAGATTTAATTATCTATTGATTTTTCCCTTTTTATGTAGTATTATAAAAATGTATCAGTAATTATGAATACGAAGTAAGCAGGAAACTGCTTAGTAAGCTTACATAATTTTGATACGCTATATAACCCCTTATTAATTATTTATACTCCCCTCAACGAAACAGCCGGTAGCTCCCCTACCGGCTGTTTCACTTTTTAAAACAAGTAATAACTTTTCTAAATACTTCTAACATAATACTAAATACTTCTAACATAATATCTCTTGAAATAATCCCCTTCTCATGCTACAATGGCAGCCTATGTTTAAATAATAATTTATTTACTTCAAGGGAGGACACTATGTCAACTGAAACAAAAGCAATGATTGCCAATCCAGCTCCACTTGGTTTGCTTGGATTTGGAATGACAACCTGCTTACTTAACCTTCACAATGCAGGATTTATACCACTTTCCATCGTAATCGTAGCAATGGGCTTTGCTCTTGGGGGAGCCGCACAAATTATAGCTGGTATTATGGAGTTTAAAAAGAATAATACGTTTGGTGCTACTGCATTTACAGCTTATGGATTCTTTTGGTGGTCACTTATATTGATTTGGATGAATCCAACAAAATCCATCACAGATTCTGATTCGATTAGCCTTGGTTTTTATCTTTTACTATGGGGAATTTTCACGTTATTTATGTTTATCGGTACACTAAAACATAACGTGGCTACTCGTATTGTATTTGGCTCGTTAACTTTGCTATTTTTATTACTAGCTTTGGCTAATTTTATGGATTCTCACAGCATTCATACCATCGCTGGTTACGTTGGAATTTTCTGTGGTTTATCTGCAATATATAATTCTGCTGCACAGATTATTAACGGAGAATTTAAAAAAACAATACTACCACTCTAAAACCAGAATGGTAAAAAGGAAATGAAAAAAGGGAGTATTGCTCCATGGCTTAATTAAGCGATGAAGCAATACTCCCTTATACTTTATGGCATTTATTGATACGAATACTTCTCTTATCTTTTAAATCGATTATAAATATAAGAGACTCCTGCAACAATTAAAACAATAGGAAGTACAAATCTAAAAAACACCTTAAATGCAAGTGCGCCAAGCCAGAAAATAGCTCCTAATACAAGAAACAAAATAAATAAACTAATCAAACAACCAAGCCAACCTTGAATACCTATTGTTTTAAATATGGTATTGGCATGGTTTTTCTTACTATCTTCTTCACGATTATAATTTCCACGTGAGGAATTTGTAGTTTGATAATTACCTCCGTCTGAATAACTATAGGATTGGTAATGAACCTGATTATCATGATTCATCTGATAAGTATCAATAATTGTTCTTGCAATCAGGCGAGGATCTCCTAGCCCTGCTGTAATTTCTTCTTCGGACTGCTCCCCTTTTTTGGACTCCATATAATCTCTATAATAATTCACATTAGATACAATTTCATTGTAAGGGAGTTCACCATCCAAGCTATCTCTTAATTGATTTAAAAATTCTTGTATTGTCATATGTTATCTCCTTTAATAAAAAACATTCTATCACAACTATAATCTCCCGTAAATGATGGTTTCATTAATATCCCATTAAAATTTTAATAAATATATTTATATTTATTTCAAAAAAATGTTAGCATATCCGGGTAAAGCCTAAGAGAAATCTCTTGTATTTTTATTCTACATCGACTATAATGTTTATGTTTTGCACCTAATGTATTATTAACAAGGTGCATTAAGTCAAAAAAGTTTTTAAACTAGTAAGTTGCGTATGTACACAAATTACTATTGTTATAATAAGGCGCAAAAGCGCTAGAATTGAGGTTAGAATGAGCATATTAAATGTAACGAACCTAAATCATGGTTTTGGTGAGCGAATGATATTTCACGATGTATCCTTCCGCTTGTTAAAAGGGGAGCATATTGGGCTTATCGGAGCGAATGGCGAAGGTAAATCTACTTTTATGAATATTATAACCAATAAACTTATGCCAGACGAAGGTAATATTGAGTGGTCGAAAAATGTTCGTGTTGGCTATCTTGATCAACATTCCGTGCTAGAAAAAGGAATGTCTATTCGTGATGTACTAAAATCAGCTTTTAACTTCTTATTTGAATTAGAAGCAAAAATGAATACCATCTGTAATGAGTTAGCAGATGCCTCTGAAGAAAAGATGGCAGAGCTCATGGAGGAGTTTGGTACTATCCAAGATCTTTTAGATGCCCATGATTTTTATATTATTGACTCTAAGGTCGAAGAAATCGGACGTGCTCTTGGCCTTACCGATATTGGTTTAGATAAAGATGTTACTGACTTAAGTGGAGGTCAAAGAACTAAGGTTTTACTTGGTAAATTACTTCTTGAAAAACCGGATATTCTTCTACTCGATGAGCCAACAAACTACTTAGACGTAGAACACATCGAATGGCTTAAGCGTTATTTACAGGACTATGAAAATGCGTTTATCCTTATATCACATGATATACCATTCTTAAATAGTGTAGTTAACCTTATTTATCATATGGAAAACGGGGAATTAAATCGTTACGTCGGAGATTATGACAAATTTCAAGAAGTTTATGCAGTGAAAAAAGCACAGTTAGAAGCTGCTTATAAGAAGCAACAACAAGAAATCAATGAACTTCAAGACTTTGTTGCTCGTAACAAAGCACGTGTATCCACCCGTAATATGGCAATGTCTCGTCAGAAAAAATTAGATAAAATGGAAGTAATAGAACTTGCAAAAGAAAAACCAAAGCCAGAATTTCATTTTAAAGAAGCTCGTGCCGCAAGCCGCTATATCTTCCAAACAGATCATTTGGTCATTGGTTATGATGAACCACTATCAAATCCAATCACTCTTGCTATGGAGCGTGGTGAAAAAATTGTATTAAAAGGTGCAAATGGTATCGGAAAAACAACTTTAATGAAAAGTATCTTAGGAATTATACCACCATTAAACGGTAAAGTAACCCTAGGCGACTACCTCTATCAGGGTTATTTTGAGCAAGAGATGACAGGTGCGAAAAATAATACCTGTATTGAAGAGCTCTGGTGCGAGTACCCTTCCTGGACACAATATGAAGTACGTACTGCGCTAGCAAAATGTGGTCTCACAACAAAGCACATTGAAAGCCAGGTTCGCGTATTAAGTGGTGGTGAACAAGCGAAAGTTAGACTTTGTAAGCTCATTAACCGAGAAACTAATATCCTTCTTCTCGACGAGCCTACCAACCACTTAGATGTAGAAGCAAAAGAAGAATTAAAACGTGCTCTCACGGAATACAAAGGTAGCATCTTATTAATCTGCCATGAACCAGACTTCTATGAAGATTTTGCAACAAAGGTGATTGATTGTAGTAATTGGTCTACAAAAATTTCATAAATAAGAACTAATTTAGATTAATAAAAAGCAGATACACGTGATTATCCCAAATCCTTTTCTTTGGAAACCACTTTGTATCTGCTTTTTTGTTAATGTTTCTTTTTAAGTTAAAGCTATTTTTTTATAGTTCTTTGCTATAGCTACTATTCACAGCTACTTTTTATAACTACTTTCTTTTATAACTTCTTACTTCTATAGCTTCTTACTTATATAGCTTCTTACTTTTATAGCTTCTTACTTTTATAACTTCTTACTTTTATAACTTCTATCTTTTATAACTTATTTTTAATACTAACGTTTTTTTACGGATACTAGTATA
Organism: Bacillota bacterium; assembly: GCA_023387655.1. Lineage (GTDB taxonomy): Bacteria > Bacillota > Clostridia > Lachnospirales > Lachnospiraceae > Lachnoclostridium. Next base: position 9,958 of record JAEWHR010000198.1, on the reverse strand, counting down.
TCCTTTTTATTTTACGAATCATGTCCCCTATGGTAACATCTTCTCGTTGGATGGAAAATGAACTTGAATGGAAAACTCTGCTCCCTCACAAAAGGCTTCTACTTTACCTCCAAGTTTTTCAGCCAAATCTTTAGCAATCGCAAGCCCTAATCCCGTTGATGATTGTGTCCGTGCTTTATCTGCCTTATAAAAGCGTTCAAAAATTAGAGAAAAATCAATTTCTTCTCCTTTTCTATAACCATTTCTACAAGTGACTATGATACCATCTGATTTCTCTAAGGTAATTTTAAACTGCTCATCTCCGTGTTCTAAGGCGTTTTTTATAATATTCTGAAGAATTCTTACAAATGCAGAGTGATTGCCAACCAAAATCACCTCTTGCTCTGGCAAATGAATCTCTGGTTCTATTCCTCGATTGGAAAATTGCTCATAAAAACCAAGCATAGATTCACAAAGAATCTGACTTAAATTACATTCCTCTATAAAAAGTTCATAACAATTATTCTGTAACTTCATATATAGAAACAATTGGTCTAACATCTCCATTAGTTCCCTAATACGTCCTTCTATAATATGAATATATCGATCCCTTGTCTCTGGTTCTTTGGCTCTAGTTAATAATTGAAAATAACCATCAAGGGAGGTCAATGGTGTGCGTATGTCATGGGATAGATTTGTTATAAGATGTTTAAATGATTCATCCTTTTCTTCATATTCTACCTTAAGATTTCTATGTTTTTGCATTAACTCATTCAACAATTCTAATAACTTAGAAATATCCTTTGATGGAACTAATTGCTCTAGTCGCATATTGGAATTATTGGATAAAATAAAGGAAAGATTCTGATTCCATATACGGATCTGCTTACGATATTGTAAAACAGCAATCAAGTATCCAATTGATATGCATGAAACAATAAGTAAAATCCATATCATGTCCTCTTCTCCTTCCTTACCTTTATCAATCATAGTATCCATAGTACATTTAAATTCCTTTAAAAATTTGTTTTGCACATTGTCTGCGTGTCTGCGTATTGTTTACGTAATATTTTGCGTATTGTTTTTCCTTATCTCACATCTTGTTTACTCATTAAGATGACACTAGAAAATGCAAATACAAATGTTACAACCAAAGACACCAACGTAGCCCTTGTATAAATGGTTGTATTAAAAGATGTTGGTAATATTTTTAAATTTGTGGTAAGTAAATAGTCTGAAAAAACAATATTAAATTTCAAACGATCCAAAAGACTTGTCAGTAATCCTACCATTCCAGAACATAGACAAATTCCAACCGCCATACTGATTGCCATATTTCTAGTTAGATTACAAAAAAAGACCACTAACATAACAATTGCATAATGAATCAGGTATTGGATAATAAAATAAGTTGCAAACTCACTAACCTTACCCAATGTATAATTATCCAGTAAAAGAGCTGATGAAATTCCTATAAAAATGGCAGTCCCTAACAAACTAATCAACAGATAAATGGCCATACAAATAGCTTTTGAAATAGTAAATTGAACTCTATATCCTTTTCTACTGATTACATTTTTAATATAGCCACTATTATGTTCTGAACAGATAAAAATAACAGAGTATATAACAGCCATAACAACAATTGATGCTCCGCCAACTGTTGCACTAAATAGATCCACTAGTTTAAGTTCATCACTTTTAATGTATATCATTCCTGCGGTTATACCAACATTAATAGAATCCGATGCTTCCTTGCTCTGATCGTAAATACTCTTTAAACTATCGTTGTCTTGTATTAGCTTAAATGTAGATATCGATACAATCACAAGGATATAGGTGATGAATAAAGTAATATAAAAGCTTTTACTGCGAAACATACGATACAAATCCATTTTAATTGTTTTAAGCATGGCTGGCACCTCCTGTTAAATGAATGAAATAAGTCTCCAAATCATCATTAGCTACATGAATGGATGAAACCATAACCCCATTATTACAAAGTGTCATATTAATGAGTGCAGGATTATTAAGTTGCTCAAATACATAAATGGTTGTTGGGTTAATCACTTTATAATCTGTTATACCCAATTTTTCTTCTAGGATTGTACATGCTTCCTTTGCATTACTTAGGGTAATCTGTATACGTTCACTGCAACGCTCCATAAGCTCTTCACTGGTTATCTCCTGAAGAAGTACTCCTTTTTCAATAATTCCATATCTTGTCGCTATTTTGGACAATTCCTCTAAGATATGACTAGAAATAATAATCGTCATATTACGTTCTTTGTTTAACCTTTGAATCGTGTCCCTCACTTCAACGATACCTTGAGGATCAAGACCATTAATTGGTTCATCTAATACTAATAAGTCTGGTTCACCAATCAATGCCATACCGATTCCAAGTCTTTGTTTCATACCAAGAGAATAATTTTTTGTTTTTTTATTATTTACACCTTTTAAGCCGACTAACTCAATAATCTCATGGATATAGTTATCATCCTTAATCCCAAGGCTGATACACTTCATCTTAAGGTTCTCAAAAGCAGTCATATTAGGAAATAACCCAGGCGCTTCAATCAAAACCCCAATTCTTGAAAATAATTCCTTTTGCTTACTACAGTCTGCACCAAACAATTCAATACTACCTGAAGTTTGCTTCGCTAGTCCGCTAATCATCTTTAAGAATGTCGTTTTACCTGCTCCATTCCTACCAATAAAACCATAGATATCACCACGTTTTATCGTTAAGCTTACCTGATTAACAGCTGCATAATTCTTATACTTTTTGGTTAGTTTAGATGACCTTAACAATATATCATTCATACTCATCCTCCTCCTCTTCTCTGTCTTCATATTACTTCTTTATATAAGGTATAACCCTTTTCATTTACTATCTTATAGGAGGTTTATAAATATATCGCAAAGGAAAGTTAAAGAAATGGTAAAGATTCTATTTACTAAGTTTAAAGCCTATTCCCCAGACCGTATCAATATAGTCTTCCTCTGTAACCTTTTTTAGCTTCATTCGAATGTTACTGATATGTACGTTAATCGTCTTATCCTCACCAATAAAATATTCCTCCCATGCATAATTATAAATCTCCTGTTTGCTAAAAACCTTGCTTGGGTGGAGGAGTAATAATTCTAATATCTTAAATTCTTGTTTGGTAAGTGAAATGGATTCTCCTGTTAATCTAACTTCATAGGAACTACGATTTAATAATAAATCTTTATGATATAGGCAATGATTAGTCTCATCCTCTGATTTTTCTACCTTTCGATTCACTCGTCGAAGAGCAACTTCCATTCGAACTAATAATTCCTTTAATTGAAATGGTTTTGTAATGTAATCATCCGCTCCACACGATAAGACATCCACTTTACTGTCTAGTTCATCCTTTGCTGACAGTATAATAACAGGTGTTTGATCCTTTTTATAAAATGACTTAAGAAATTCTTCTCCTGACATTCCTGGTAACATTAAATCCAAAAGAATTAAATCAAACTCTGTCATACTTACATTAAGCATGGCTTCCGTACCCGAATATGCCTGAATCACCTCATAACCTTCATCTTCTAATGCTTCTCTCAACATGTTATTAATGTTAAGATCATCCTCAACAACTAAAATCTTTTTCATAAGTCTCCCCTTGTTAAGAATACCATATTTTTCAATAATCATATCACGTATAGCATGATTATAGCGAACTATGATTAAAAATGCAAAGTTTATAATTATTTAAACTTAGAAAATGCATTCTAATCAAACGTTTTTTCCATGCATAAAAGCGAGCGCAAACGGAATCCTCCGAAAACTGACTAGCTTCTCCTAGGAATATTCCATTTGCACCCGCTCTTTAGGGTTCTATATAACTATACTAAAAATTTACTAATTAATATCTCATTGGCAATAAGTCATTGTATTCTTGAACAGTAGCATCGGAAAGTAATAACTCAATTGTTTTTCTACCCATCTCATGAAGTTCTGGAGTTAAGAATTTTTCCACTTCCTTCTTGAAGAACTCAAGAAGCATCTTAGCACCAGCATCATAGCCTTCGATACCAACTTCTTGCTGCATCTCTGGTTGTAAAAATTCCTTATGAATATACTGACCGTCCACCTTAAGGGATCCAAGTCCATATCCTAGAATTGGACAACGAGCTTCTACTAAATGCTCTGGCTTAAATTTTGCACTTCCTCTTCTAGCGATGTACTCTCTAGTTACCCATTGTGGCATAAATCCAACTTCATAAACACCAATGTGCTGATTTGGAATGAGTAAATAACGAGTATGACTAGAATTTAACACCTGTTCCATAAGAAGATTTGCCTGCTCAACCATCTTACCAGTAGCAAATGGCCAGTAAGATCCTACTCCTTCGCTTGTCATACCTTCGGAAGAAGTAATACTTGGATTGTTATATCCTCTTGGTGCAACCAATCTCCATAACCAAGCAAGTGCTGGAGGTAAGATGTGGCACAAACCAAGGATACCATAAGAAGGATTCTTCTTTGTACAAGCTGGAGTTCTAACACCAAAGCTTCTAACATCAATTTCTACTGGCTCATCAATTACATTTGGTACCAAATGTCTTGGAAGCACTACTCTTGGATTTGGACATGGTTTTCCATTAGAATCTAATGTATGCTCCCAAACAAGACAAGTAGAATTTGGTACGCCCTGAATATTTAAGAATACCAATGGTTCCTCAGGATGAATAAAGATTTTCTCATACTGTGGAGCAGAACCATAACTCTTAATATGGTCACAACGTAAGAACCAACCTTGCTCTGCATCTTTTACTACAAGTTTTTTACTATCATTTTGCATCTTTGGATGACATAGTGCCATATCATCGGTAACAGGTCTTAACTCACATGACTCTGTTAACTCTATATATGTTTTCTCACCATTTACCGTGTTTTTACCAAGTAAAATACGACCATCCATCTCACGGTGAACATGCTCAATCATCTCACTCTTTCCACCGCCTGATGCGCCCTCATGCATAATAACAATTTCATTGTCGTATGGGGTAATAACCTTAACGGTAGAAGCATGAACTGTAGTCCAGCCTTCATTTTCACCAATGTTAAGTAAAACACCGTAGATACCCTTCTTCGCACTTGGTCCTGGATATAAGTTAAAGGAGTATAACTCATGAATTTCTTTCAAACGATTGTGAATTACTATCTGCTTACCATCAAAATGAGTATGACGGAATGGAGGAGCTAAGAAAATTACAGCCTTTGGATTAAAGTCCTCCGAAATATCATACATACTGATAAATCCCTGTAGATCTGCAACCGCACAAGCAAAGAATCCTGCATTCGCTGGAGCAACTAATAAAGTATCATAACCGTATTCCTCACCGCCAGACTTAAAAGCAAAAACAATCAGATTTTGCTCTTTTAACCATTGGAATGTTTCTTGACGAAGTGGTTCAAAATCCTGATTGTAAACATCATCGTACTTTGGCTTGTCTGTATCATTGTCATCGGCAACTAACAGACAGTCTGGATCACGTCTACGCATATAGTCTTCTGGATAATTGACAACAATACCATTTTTACAACGAGTAACAGTTGCCTCTACTATGCTACCCTTGCCTGGTACATCATAAGCCACCTCATAAGTGTCCACATCTTCTCCACCAAAAGCCATATGTAACAGCTCCTTCTTTGTTTGTGGATAATATACGTGTTTGCACTCCGTTAAAATATCCTTGATATAAGATGGCAAATTCCACTTTTCCTGATTGATTTTCATAGCAATCCTCTCTTTCTTCCATATCTTTTTATATAAAAATATATTTCTAGATGTTTTCTATTATATATTTTTAGCCCTTATGTTAATTATACCTACCTTAACCATGATCTATACGCAATATTGGTATCCCATAATATTCAACAGCGATATTCTAAATCCATTATGAATTATTATGTATCGCTATAACTTCCACCATATGTCCGTTTGTAACTTTTCATCTTTCTTTACAAACTCTTCAACCATATGCTTTTTCATTCCCTCAAGTTTTTCACTTATGATATCATTATGAATGCCTAAGATTTGAGCAGCTAACACTCCTGCATTTTCTGATCCATCGATGGCAACTGTCGCAACTGGTACTCCATTTGGCATTTGGACAGCGGATAGAAGGGAATCCAGTCCGCCAAGATCTTCTGTTTTGCAAGGAATAGCAATAACAGGTAGTGTAGTATATGCAGCTAAAGTTCCAGCCAAGTGCCCTGCTTTACTATCGGCTACAATAATCACACCAAAATTCTGTTCTTTTGCTGTAGTAGCAAACTCTCTTGCAATATCTGGTGTTCTATGTGCACTAATGACATGAACAACCAATGGTATGCCAAAGCTTTTTATACTATTAATTGCACCTTTCACAACTGGTAAATCACTATCATTCTCTATGATAATGCCAACCTTTTTCATAGCGAAAGCCCTCCTTTTTTAAAAAAGCCAATATCAAAGAAACCTTTGATATTGGCTAACTTACAACTTAGTATAACTACTTTGTATCGTCTTCCATATTATGAAATATTAAACCAACTTTTTTCTTAGGAGATTAGATCTTCAACATCCTTATCTATTGTTATCACAACAATTTTTTCACCGGTCTTCGTACTAATATCCGAGTGAGTACTGACGATAGCTACATCAATGATTTCTTTAATTAATGTTTCTAAGTATCCTCGCCCACCTTCAAATAGCGATGACCTTACCTTCTTGAATAACTCGATTCCTTGTGGATTATCTGTCAATTTTTGTTCCGATGGACTAAGCACACCGGTAAGTCTGACAACAATCATATCGTGTATAATATAGGTTCTAATAGTCTTTGGTCCGCGTCCCATATACTCAATTTCGAATTTACTAAGAGCTTCACTAACCTTCGCTTCCAACTGACCCTTTGTCACTATATCACCACCTAACCCAAGTTTGTCAAGGAGGTATCTTAAGTTAATCTTATAACTCCTATGTTATACTTTAAAAATTAAATGCTTTTTAAATCTTATAAGAAAAGTCTTAAGAAGTCAAATAAAGATTTTGTTAATAAATTATCTAATTCTAGTGTTAATTCATGATAATATTTCCTAATCTAGCAAAAGTTCTATTGTACTACATTCACTTAATAACATTTTAATACAAATAATTATAACAAAAAACCTGTAAACATATAGTTTGCAGGCTTCAAATTCACGTGACATAATCTAGTTAGCAACCTGTTAGGTTTACGTCATAGCACGTAATTTGTACCAATGTCGATACGGTTTAATATATCATAAACTATACCCAAAGTCAAGATTCTTAGCTATTCCAGACCAGATAAAAAATAACCTATCCTATCGATAGAAACATACAAAAAATCAAAACTTTCTTACATTTTTACACTCTACTTCGTCAAAGTGTTGATATATTGAACTAATTTATCCCTTCTAAGTACTGAATGTTAGAAAATTTGTTAAAATTCTATTCACATTTTTTTTCTATTACCCAAAATTTCTAATACTTTCTTCTACAAAACTTTAATTTAATTCGTTACTATAGCTCAAAATTTCTAAGACTTTTTTCTATAATACTATAATATAATTCGTTACGATTGCTTAAAATTTCTATGACCTTTTTCTCCAAAACTTTAATTTAAGTCGTTTCTATTGCCTATAGTCTAAATATTTGATATAGTATATTCGTTTGTATTTATTTCATTGAACTTTACTAAAGATAAAGTTCTCATTTAGTTTTCATATAATATTAGATTAATCTTTTGCTTTTTAAATAGATTTCAACTCTCATTTCCTGAGACCTGTCGTTTCTAATAACATTCATGCTTGCTATGTTCCTACTATTACGCATGACTCTAAGATCTGATATTGAATATGGATACTTTTAAAGAAGGGAGGCTATATAATGGACATTCTCGTTGTTATGGGAATAGGTATTCTCGTAGGATCAAAATTTTTTCCTGAAAAACATAAAAAGAAGAACGAAAAAATGCAAATAGTATGTACTGTTCTTATCATATTTTCTATGGGTGTTTTGCTTGGTAAAAGAGAAAACTTTATTCAGGAATTATCAACACTTGGTTTCACAAGTTTTCTATACTTTTTAATCCCAACCGTCTTCTCAACTTTAATTGTCTATCTGTTAACCATGCTATTCATGAAGAAGAATTCAAAAGAAAAGGAGGACTAATTATGGTTCTACTTACCGTTATCGCTTTGTTGTTAGGAATTGTATATGGATTATCTGGTATTGATATAACAGTCTTTTCATTTATTGCAGAACATACTCATTACATCCTATATTTGCTCATGTTTCTTGTAGGAATTAGTATCGGATTAAACCGCGGGATTATGCAGAAAATTAAGGAGTATCATATTAAAATTTTTATTATTCCCTTGGGTATTATTATTGGTTCACTACTTGGAGGAATTGTTTGTAGCTACATTACCGGCATTTCCATGAACACTAGTACTGCTATGGCAAGTGGATTAGGTTGGTATAGTCTGTCTGGTGTTATGGTTAGTGAGTTTGCAGGTGCTACATTTGGTAGTATTACTTTCCTAAGTAATCTTATGAGAGAGATTTTTTCTTTTTTTAGCATTCCACTCATATCAAAATATTTAAACTATCCTAGCTGTATAGCACCTGCAGGAGCTACCAGTGAGGATACTACCCTGCCTATGCTAATTAAATATACCAATGAAGAAACTGTCGTATTATCGGTTATCAATGGTATGATTTGCTCGGCTGCAGTACCAATACTCATTAACCTTTGCTATCAGATATTTTAACAGATCGCTTGTCCAATCTATGATAACTAAGATTTATTCCATTCAGATAGGCATTAATATGAATTGATGTCTATCTAATTTATTTTATTAAAAGCCTTCTAAGCATATTTAATTTACTTAAGATATCTTCATTTAAACTATATATTGAAAATCCTATTACAGCAGTATTTGTATTGATGTTTTAACGCCTTAATACATAATAATTCCTCAATTATATACTGAAAAATTCTAGTATTTTTTATCACTTCATTGGCTTAATGGAATATCCTCGCTATTTATTGCTGTACTTTTATTATTCATACTGCTTTCCTTGCTTATTAAGTTATCCTTACTATTTATTGCTGCTTTGGTTTATAGAACGATTCCCGTTATTGATTGCTGTACTTTTATTACTGTTATTACTGTTTTGGCTTATTGAACTATTCTCGTTATTCATTGATATGCTTTTATTTCTGTTCTGGCTTGTTGAACTATTCTCATTATTCTTTGCTGTATTTTGATTATTTTTGCTAGTTTGTTTCTCGGTATTTTCCTTATTATCTGTATCTGAATTATCGTTTTGCGACTCACAAGCCTCCTTTAAGATTGCTCTACGAACAGCAATTGCATTTAATGCATCACTTAATAATACAGTATCCGCCGCAAGCAACGCTAATTCATTATCATCTAAGCATTCTGCTATACGACATGCTAATGTACTAATCAATAATATATCAGTGCAAATATTCATGATTATCACCTCGATATAATATATGTACCATAAAAAGTGGATAGATATTAAAATTTTTTTCTTCTATGTTCATAAGTTATATCTATGACTGCCTTGTATGAGTTATGTGAACATACCGATATGTTCATAAATTAAAATATTTATTATGAAGGAAATTTTATATTTTAACCTTAATCTTGTTTTTATTAGCTTTATTTGAGGAATATACACACCTTTGCCTTAGTAAATAAGAATCAGCTAGGCCACATAATAATTTTAATTATATAAAAGGAATTACGATTGGTTCTATATCTGCTAATATGATTAGTGGGTCTAACGAGCATTGTGGGGATAGATTATCCGGTATTATATGGTGGTGTATATTGACTGAAATTGTTGATATATAGACATTAAGTCAGAAAAAATCAGAAGATTGATGGCCAACCTAGGAT
>JAEWHR010000162.1 GCA_023387655.1 Bacillota bacterium | reverse complement strand
AATATGGTCATTACACAATTAAGGAGAACTTCTCTATGAATCTTGGTGAAAGAATATATAAACTTCGAAGTGAGAGAAACTTATCTCAAGATGACCTTGCTGAGATATTAGATGTTTCAAGGCAAACGATCTCAAAATGGGAAAATAACAATGCAGTACCTGAATTGTCCAAATTAATAAAAATGAGTGAATTATTTCAGGTTTTTCTCGATGACTTAGTAAAAGAGAACTCAACCTCCGATATGGATTCATATAATACAAATCTAGCTAGTCTAAAAGAACCCCATACTACTCTATCAACTAGAATAATATCAGGTACTATTCTTTTGTCCCTAGGTTATATAACGTTTCTAATTTTTACAATGCTACTAGAAATAGATACCTTTGTATTTTCATGCCTCTTAACATCACCACTTATCATTTGTGGCATCATTTGTTTCTCCTTTAAGAAGCATCTAGGTCTATGGTGTAGCTGGGGCGTATATTTTTCCATTGATGTTTATCTAAGATTCGCCACAGGTCTTAGCTGGAAAGTAATATTCTATACCTTTCACTGGACTTACAGTATGAACTATATGAGATTAGCAATTGGATGGATTCAATTCCTCGTTTTACTTTTATTTATATGTATTACCATTGTAAAATTTCGTAATACACCATATTCTATCCAAGATAAATCAAAACTTCGTATTATTTCATCTTGGATTTTAGTTGTTTTAACCCAAAGCACCTTGTTCCTTATACCTATTATTATAAGAGCCTTATCTCTATCTTCCATTCATACCTTAAATGGAATCCTTATTAACTTAACTACTGTATTCATTGATTGGATTAGCATTATTGCTTTTACATACGCAGTAGTTAATACAATCCTGTATAGAAAGAATAGATAAATATAATAAACAATCTATAGTTCGCCTTTGTAAGCAACTTCGAAGCAACTCATACTCAATTATCTGTAATTATTTAAAACTTATTGTACGATTAATAACTCTAGTGCTCTTTTGTACAGCGGGTCAAATTCACAGCCACAACTACCACATTCCATATCCGCCTGTTCAACTGCTTTTATTAATTCAGCGGTTGCATTTGATGACTTGCTGTCTGCCAACCATTTTTTCGAGGGTGCGTCAATCAATTCCCATCCAGATTCTGAAAACTTTTTAATGATTTCAATTAATTCTACATTTGACATTTTACATTCCTCCATTATTGTTTACATGTTTATTGTTTTGCTCATTTAATCGCTTAATCAAGTGTTTATCCTGTTTATTTTTGTTGCTTCTTCTTTTGCAAGTTCAATATGGTTTACTTGCTCACGTTTTCATAATCAGGGCGTTCAAGAAACATGTCAAAAACGCCTGTACTTTTTAAATAATCTTATATACGAGGGTATTATAAACTCTCGTTTTCTATTGTCTTTTTAAAGTGTCACATATATACTTTCTCCAAGCTTACCAACAGCTCGTTTGATAAATTCATTATAAACTAAATAATGTACATTATTCGATGGTAGAAGCATGTGTTCAAATTTGTGTCTGTCAACTGTGATTGAATCAGGAATATTTCCTTTCGAACCGAAATTCTTAGTAGCCGAATAAATGAACTTAAAAGGTCATCATCCACTACACATAATATCCAGCCTGAGCTCGGAACATAGTAGCATAAATTCCATCCTCATACCCAATAAGCTCCTCATGAGTTCCATACTCCTTAATGTGATCTTCTGCGAACACGGCTATGCGGTCACAAAATTTACAGGAGGACAATCGGTGTGAGATGTAAATCGCTGTTTTCCCACCGACTAGGTCATTAAATTTACGATATATCTCATACTCTGCCATGGGATCTAGCGCTGCAGTTGGTTCGTCCAGAATAACAATAGGTGCATCCTTGTACATGGCTCGACTAATCGCAACCTTTTGACGTTGTCCGCCTGATAACTCTGTCCCCTCTTCATCAAAGCTCTTATAGATAATCGTATTCAGACCCTTCTCTAGCTTCACGGCATCTTCATAGACACCACTTAAGGTCAATGCTTTTTCTATCGCTTCCTCCATAGCATAGGAACTTTGCTCCAGTGCCACATTTTCCTTCAGACTAAAGGCAAACAGCTGAAAGTCCTGGAATACGACAGCGAAAAGCTTTCGGTATTCTTCATCAGAGTATTCCTTAATGTTACGCCCATCCAAAAGGATAGCACCTTCGTTCACGTCATAGAGGCGGCACAGAAGTTTGATAAAAGTTGTTTTACCCGCACCATTCAGTCCAACGATAGAAAGATGTTCACCGGAGGTAATCTTCAAGTTCACATGGCGTAAGACGTAATGGTCCGTTCTAGGATACTTAAAGCTTACATTACAAAATTCAATTACATGCTCTGTTTCCTCAATCGCTCCAGTCCCCTTCTCCATTGCTGAGGGATACTGTAGAAATACGATGTATTCATAAATATAATTGGAACGTTTCACAACCCCCTGCACACCATTTACGATATGAAACAAAGCCCAGAAGAAGTTCCCCGCCGCACCGGAATACATGGTGAAATCACCGATGGTAATGATTTTCTTAATGGCTAGTACTCCTAAGTAAAAATATGAGCTACCATCTCGAAGGCTATTAATAATATCTGTTTTCCAGGAGTTGTGCCGTTGACGTTTCATGCGTTTCGCCCATACTTCAAGCATTTTACGGTTCTCTGTATCCGCTTTTTCCCCCATCATATCTACACTGTCATAGAGCCGGATATCCTTTCCGAAACGAAAATCTGCCAATTGATAAAAGAAATAGCCAAATTTACGATTTAGCGTCGAAAGTTCAAGAAAGCTTTGTACTTCAATTTTATTGTTGAGATAATTATAATAAGTTACTATGCACAAGCTAACTCCCTGAATAAGGATCAGCCAAGGGCAGCCGATAACGATAATTGTAATAATACCTGTCAACACGGTAAAATTCATTACAATTGTGTAAAAGTTCGATAGAATTCCTTCCACACCACCACTATACGAGTTAATACCTTCCTTTGCCTTGTTCAACTGATCCAGTGCAGCTGGATCCTCCGTATGTTCAAAATCCATGGTCATGGCATGGCGTGCCAGCTCTTCTTCTAGGTGACGGTTGAACCATTCGCCGTAGGATGTACGCATAGCGTGAGTTAAGTTCGCGATGCTGCTACATAAAAAATGAGAACCAATCGAAACTCCAATGGTCAGTAATAGCTTGAACTTTACTTCAGGATAAGGTTTCCCCTGTAGTACTTCCATCAGGTAATCAATGATATATTTCGGAAGAATTACTGCCAACATGGTTCTGCTAACCTCTGCAACTAATTGTATAAAATAAATTAGAAATAAGACTGGTTTCTTCTTCCATACCAGCTTTAGAATAAATAACAGAGAGTGCTTCACACATCCTTTTGATTTCTTTGTGGAAGAATTCGCTTCGTTGCAGTTTTTATTCTTCGCCTTGTCACGCTTGGATGTCATTGCTACATTCTTCGCCATCATTAACACCTCCTTCCTCAACATAGTACTGAGCCTGCAATTCGAACATATTTGAATAAGGTCCATTCTTTTTTAATAACTCTTCGTGAGTGCCGTATTCCACCATTTGCCCGTCCTTAAACATGGCAATATGATCACAGAATCTGGTTGAGCTAAGCCGGTGACTGATATATATCGCTGATTTATTCCCGATCATTCGGTCAAAGTTCTGATATAACTCATACTCCGCCAGTGCATCTAAGGCTGCCGTTGGCTCATCAAGAACAATGATCGGTGAATCCTTGTACAGAGCCCTAGCCAATGCTAGCTTTTGACGTTCTCCACCAGAAAAATCCAACCCTTCCTCATCAATGATCTTGAGAACCTCGGTATGAACTCCTTTGGGCAAATTCTTTAATTTATTACTAAAGCCTGCCATATGTAAACATTCCTCTGCACGCGCCACATTGGTGTTCTCCGGTGTATCCATAGAAATATTTTCTGCAAGGGGAAATGCAAACAACTCCACTTCCTGGAACAAAGGAGCAAATAATTGATAATAACTTCTCTTTTGAAAGCTTTGAATATCCACCCCATTTAAAAAAATTTTACCACTGGTCGGTTCATAGAGACGAAGCAATAACTTAATAAAAGTTGTCTTTCCAGCACCGTTAAGCCCTACAACAGCCAATCGTTCCCCTGGCTTAAACGTAAGATTTAATTCCTTTAACGCGTATTTCTCTGATTTCGGATAACAGAAAGATACATTCTCGAATACGAACTCGTACTGATTACCTCCGGGAACCGGAAGTCCGTCATTCTCCAAATCCCCACCTTCAAAATCGAGAAAGCTTCGAAAGTCGCTTACTTCACGATTTCTTTGGCGCAATCCGGAAATATTCTTTAATACTGAGCTAACGCTACCATAGAACGTCTCAGCTGTTACTACATAGAGAAATGCATTAGAAATCGTAATGTATCCCTTGATAACTGAATTGATGATAAAGGCATAGATTCCCACTTGAGAAAATGCCCACATCACATTGTCAAATATACCAACATAAAACCAACAAAGTTCATTTTTCTTCTGCATATTGTAACGGTATATATTCAGATTCCTGCATTTTTCCAATAACCAGTCCGTTAGATTGAACATGCGAATATCCTTGGCTGCTTTGAATTCTGTGCTAATATTGTTCATGTAATTGTTTTTACGCCACCAAGGTGCCAATACATCCCATACTGTCTTCTTAGTATAAGCATTCACACGGTCATTCATCACAAAGGAACATGCTGCCGTGGCACAGAGCAATAGCAAAATCAGTGGATGCAGAGTTCCCATGATAACAAAGCCTACGAACGCAACCGCCATCTTTGACATGCATTCCACCCCTGTACGCATCATTCCCTCAACACCCTGTTCATTTCCACCACTAGAGTTCTGTGCTTTACGAAAGGCATCCATGACATCCGGATTCTCCAGATGCTCAAAGTTCACCGTCATAGCCTTTCTGTTCAAACTTGTCATAAGATGCATACGCACCCCGATATAACGAAACTAGGTACTGGACCAGTAATAGGTATTAATTACACAGGCTAGCATAATACTCACGATAAAGGTCAGAATAAGTGGTATCAAGGCTTTCCAGTCTTCTCCCTCGGTAATTAACTCAATGACACTTCTGGAAGTAAAATTCCAGAGGTAGCTCATTATGGGAGCCACAACGATACCCATTGGAATTAGATACCTAAGAGCCTTCTCTTCCCTGAACATCGTTCCAAATATGAACTTCAGATTGGATCGAAGGGGATAATCCTTATGTAAAGGATTTTTTTCCTTTTCCTTTATAATTTTCTTTGCTTTCATTTTTATCTTTCCCTTTTCTTTAAATTCTCTGTATCTACCTCCATTCGATTTAGAATGAAGAGCAACCACCCTATATACGATTGCTAGCAGTTATAATAACCAAATATCCATATTATACCATATTTCACATTAGAACACAAGTTCGAAAAACAGAGATTGATAATATTGTAACTTTTCCCTTTGTACACCTAAAATCGTACTAATTGTTGCATTCCTAGCAGAATTCATGAATCTAAAACCCTCTCAAAACAAGAAAAAGCACGCTTCGCGTACTTTTCCTTGTCATGAATATGAGTAAAGGTGGTCTTAACTATAGGCTAGGACGCACCTTTTTCATACTTATTATTGAAATAATTAATCAGTCCACATTAATCCCATTGTCCCGGAAATCTTACTTTTAGTAATTTAGGAAATTTATTATTATATTCTTCCACTTCTTCCTTGGGAAGATTTTCAAAAACTTTAGATTCATAGAACTTTCCTTTTATACCTTTCATACTATCAGCTACTAATTCAATTCCCATAAATGCATCAAAGTTTTTACCATTAGAAGTTGTAATATTAAAATTGTCACATGTTTTAAATCCTATTCTTGGATAATAATCTGGCTCACCAAAAATTACAATGCCTTTGTACCCTTTATCTGCAGCTAAGTTCATTGTTTCCTTTAATAACAGCTCACCTACCCCACATCCCTGCCATTTAGGCTCTACACAAAGTGGTCCAAAGGTTATAATTTCATGGGTATCTGTACCATCAACAATTCGCGCTTTTGAATACATTATGCAGCCTATCACTTCTCCATCCTTTACTGCTATTCTGCTTAACTCTGGGAGATAGTCTTTGTCTTGTCGTAATTTATGCACAAGGTAATGTTCGTTACATCCAAGATGATGTTTGTTCCAAAATGCATGTTGTGTCATTAATTCTACATTGTACCAATCATCCTGTGTCTCCATTCTAATTTCTATTTCGTCATGTTTTAATCTTTTCTTCTCATCTGGAAACCATCCAAGTTCTAGTCTTACTTCTTTTCTTTGTAAATCGTTATTCCTGTAGCAACAAGTATCCATACCAATCAAGGTAAATCCTTCATGCTGATAAAAGTCTACTGCATTAACATTACATGATTGTGTCTCTAATATAACTGCACGACGACGTTCTCTTCTTGCTTGTTCCTTTGCAATTTCAATCAATCCATGACCGATTCCTTGTTTTTGATATTTCTCATCTACCCAAAGCTCTGTAATTCTTAAACGATTAGACCACAATTCTTGGTCCGTTTCAATTGCAGCAACTAATTCATCATTAACTAATACTCCCCAAGCATAAGCATTCTCCCAGTGATCTTCATATAACTTATCTGGAAAATCATATTCTTCTGGTGTATGAGTTACTGGCTCTGTAAAATCTTTCTTTTCTATCTCAATAGCAAATCCATTCTCTGTTTTTTTTACTATAACATCGTAATATTTATCTGTTGTATATCTTATGGGAATTATAGTTCCCTTCCATTTCTCTTTTGGTAAATGGATAATTTTATACTCCATAGCCTTTATCCTCTCTTTTTTATATCCGTTATTCATATTTAAAAAATTTGATCTGATTATACCCCGATCATATACCATTATTTAACATAATTAAAATAATTCTACATCCAAATGAACAAAAGGTCAATTGTACAATCACTAATTACATTAGATTGACATTTTAACAACTACGATCTAAAAAACGACCAGCAATGAAGTAATCATTTCTGGCCGTTTTGTAAAGTGGATGATATAAGTCAGTATAATTTAACCTAACTTATCCGATCTTCCCTTTTATAATTCTCTTTTTTCTTGTTGTAATAATTAATCCTCCAACTCCAAGAAGTACTATCATGATAGCTTTCCCAACACCTGGTTCGCCTGTTTTTGGAATACTTTGTTCTACTGTATTATC
>JAEWHR010000124.1 GCA_023387655.1 Bacillota bacterium | reverse complement strand
AAAAAATTTAAAATTATTTATTCTAAAAAAGGATAACTTTAATAAAGCTCATGAAATAATGAGAAAAAAATCTTACTTATAAAGCTCCATCACACGAGCATAGTAGATATGTAAAAATTTATTTACTCCAGCCATTTTTGCTACGTTTTTAGGTTTGCCTTCACCTTCTTTTTTTAGCATGAAAAGGTATACTGCATCATCTTGTGGCATGTGAAGTTTTAATGATTGCATTACTTCATAACAAGCCTTTCTAAGGCTTGCAGAACCTCTTTTTGATATGTGTCTATTTAGACTTTCATATTGCCCTGATTGGAACGGAGGTGCATCATTACCCGCATAGGCGTTAAGCGCACGTGCGCTTTTAAATCGGCGAACATCTCCGATTTCAGCAATCAAGCGTGGAGCTAGTTTATCACCTACTCCATTCATAGCCCTTACAATAGTGTATTCTGGCAATGTAGAGGCTATTGACTGCATCTGAGATAAAATAGCATTGGAAGAAATTTCAGTTTGTTTTAATAGGAGCAATGCGTTTTTTACCGCAACTGATGTGCTAGTGTTTAATTCTCTAGTAGTAATGCTTCTCTGTGCTGTTTCATAGATTTTAAGAGCTTTTGCTTGTGGATTTCTTGCACTACTTTTATAAGCAAATTTAATATATGACGATGTAAATCGCTTCTCACTCATCGATTTAACATTGTCAAAGCTCTCATATTTTTCAATAAAACGGTATAAGAAATTATCTTCTGGATCAAGTGTTTTTGAGGTTAGAATGGATTGAATACCTGGCATGATTTCATCAAGCAAGTTGCAAAGTTGTACACGTGCCTTAACCTTCATCGATACACTTTGATTATACTGACGTGAAAGAAATTTTAGATCATTGTATTTCTCATCAACAGCGGTATAAGGAACTAAGAAATATGATTTTTCCAGTGCATACATGGCAATTCGCAAGGCATCTTTCTTATCTGTTTTAGCTTTACGAATTTCATTATCTCCATATTTCTTCATGAGATATGGATTAACAAGTGTTACAAATAAATTAGAAGCAAGAAACTGTTTGAGAATTGGGTAATGATAGTGGCCAGTGGCCTCCATTACTACACGTATTTCATCAGATTGATTCTTCAGCATAGTAATAAGTTGACCGAGATCTTGCTCGTTATGATGGAATTCAGATGGTTTAAGAACAAGCTCTCCTGTAGAACTTAGAACTGCAATAGTACTTTTAGATTTGGAAACGTCGACACCTACTGCAATCATGATAATCCTCCTTTGTGTTTGTTATGATTGGTTCCAACTTCTCAAATATCTAATCAGGTTTGTTAGTTACACGGGCGCTACGTCCCAACTTGCTGAATCGAATGAATGATAATGAGAGCTGGCTGACAGGTTTACCGTCGGGCGTGGTGTCCCAGTCTAGAATTACGTCAGCCAATCAAACTCATCATAACAAAAAAATAAGAATAGAGACAAATTCTCTACTCTTATATAGTAAAAACTAGAATTTACTTACCGTGAGTCAATTAATAATTTTGCTGTGCAGCGGTAATTGTAATTTATCATTACTAGACTCCATAAATTGTATTATAATGCATAAAGGAAGCTCAAGAATGAGAAAAGGTTTTTTTATTATTACAGCAGTTCTTCTTGTAATAGGTATAATAACTTACTTACAAAGCTCGACTATAGCGATATCAAAAGAAAATATAATCTATATTACTATTACCAATAATTGCTCAGATGAAATATACGGTATACATTATGAAAATAAACTGTATGAACGACTTGGTATAGGGAGTATTGTGCATGCAGATGGAACATTGATTAAAATGGGAGAGGTGCTTACGATAGAATTTACACCAACGAATTTGCATAAAGATGATTTATCAGGATTTACTATTGAATTTTTTGTAATTCTAGAAGATGCAACGGAAATGTCATGTGGAATCCCAATGAAGTTAAACGTTGAATATGGTGGATATTATGGTTTTTCACTTAGTGGTAATAGGGTTAGTGGATTTAAGGTAGAAAAAGAAGATTAAGATATTAAACTGAAATTAATTAACAGATTGCGCAATCTATTTTTAAGTTCTGATAAGTTCATATAAACCCTCCAGTTGATATGTATATTTATGGGGGTATTGTAGTAAAAAGCAAGGGCTATATAAAATAATAGAAACACACCTTGACAACTACATATTGTTTAGTAAATAATTAAATAAAATTAAGCATTATACGTGCAGAGAGCAGAGTGTAATATGAAGAATATCATTAAAGTAAATGCCATTCTAACTAATGTTACAGTAGGAAACAATAAAAAACCAAACAATAGATCATTGCATAAAAGTCCAAAGACACCGCAAAAGTGGTCTTATTTTTCATATCATGTTGGCAATAAGATTGTAACATCAGAAAATTCATTGGCTGTAAATGGCACATATCAAGAAGGGCATCGTCTGACAATTTGGTATGTGGTAAGAAACCAAAGAAAGTTTATAGGTATAAAGTGCTTGCAATGATTTTTGGCTAAACTTCATAGAATTTACTGAGTTAATGGGGTAAAACTCTAGTGTTAAATGATTATTTATATAACAGGAGGTGCATATGTAAATGAAAATTATCAAGCTGAACTTAGGACATTTGGATGACTTTTGCAGATTAAGATTGCAGTTATTTCAAGAGTTAAATGAAATAAATATTACTTCAGATACATCTGATTTAGAGATAGTAACAAAAGAATACTATACTTCACATATAGATAACGACTTAATATGCTGGGGAATAGAGTTGGAAAACAAAATTGTAGCAATTGCATCGCTATGTCTTTTAACACGTATACCATATGCGGATAATTTATCTGGAAAAGAGGGCTATTTACTTAACGTTTATACTGCCCCAACATTTAGAAAAAAGGGACTATCGACAAGGCTTGTACATACTATTATTGATTATTCCAAAAATAATGGTATTAATCGATTATGGTTAAGCAGCAGTGAACAAGGAAGAAATATTTACAAATCGTGTGGTTTTATCGAAAAAAACAATGAAATGGAATTGTTTTTAAACAGTAGATTATGAGCATTATACGAAGGTATGTTACATCGCTTTATTTTTTAATAGCGTATTAAATATTAAATAAATATAAAAGAAATAGGTATACGCCTATCAACTATCAATATAAGTTTGGTAGGTTTTTTGTTGCACTAAACTGAAACTTAAGAAGGTTGTCATCTCATTATTACAACCTCTTAGTGATTGCTTCAAAGACCGCCACACGTGGGTTTTTATTTTATAAAATAAAAAAGTTGGAGTAGTGAAATGATTATACACATACCCCAACATTATAGAACATATCCATTCCTCTAATCTTAACTTCTTCTAACTCTTCTCTCAATATATCCAAGAACTCCATATAAAGCAGTGGCAACAATACATAGAATCACAATACTCATAATAACCCAATCTAGTTTAAAAACCTGAGAACCATAAACGATTAGATATCCTAATCCAGCCTTTGCTGCAAGGAATTCGCCTATAATTACACCAACAAGAGAAAGGCCAATGTTTACTTTCATACAGCTTATAATAGATGGAAGGTTACTTGGAAGAACTACTTTAAATAGCACATCCTTTTTCGTACCACCTAAGGTATAGATAAGTTTATATTTATCATGTTCTGTGGAATTAAAATTGGTATATAGAGTTATTATGGTACCAAAGACAGCAACCATCACCGCCGCAACAATAATCGTCTTCATATTATTCCCTAGCCAAACAATAAAAACAGGTGCAAGAGCAGACTTTGGAAGACTATTAAGCACTACAAGATAAGGTTCTAGTACTTTCGCAACACTTTCATTCCACCATAATAAGACTGCAACTAAAAGTCCTATTCCTATTACTAGAGCAAAACTTATAAATGTTTCCAGAAGTGTAATTCCGATATGGTAAAACACGGATCCATCCTTGGCCATTGTTACAAACGTTGTAACAACTCTGGAAGGACTACTAAATATAAAAGAATTCAACCATCCTACTCTTGTGGAAAACTCCCACAAAAATAAAAAAGAGATAAAAATAATCCATTGTGTGATACGAATTTTTGTTATTCTTTTTTTATATCGTTTCAGATATGCTTGGTGGATTGCAGAGGCAGATAAGAAATCCTCTTTTTTAATACGATGCATCATAGGGACGTCAACTCCTTCCAGATTAAATTAAAATAGGTACTGAATTCAGGAGCTAAACGCTTTTGTAGAGGGGAATCATCTTTCGAGGTTAAGTTAATCATAAATTCTTTCTTTACAGAAGCTGGCCGATTCGAAAGCACAATCACCTTATCCGCTGTACTAATTGCTTCCGCTATATCGTGGGTGATTAATACAGCGGTTTTATTTTCCTTTCGGATAATCTTACAGATATCATCTGAAACCTCAAGACGTGTTTGGTAATCTAGCGCTGAAAATGGTTCATCTAATAGCAGAATATCTGGTTGAAGCAAGAGAGTACGGATTAAAGCCGCACGTTGTCTCATGCCCCCAGACAGTTCTGTTGGCTTTGAGTCAATAAATGAAATCAATCCATAAGTCTCTAACATGTGATTAATTATTACCATGCTTTGGTCTGAGTATTTATGTTGAATTTCTAGACCAAGTGCAACATTTCGCAATGTGCTTCTCCAATCCAGAAGATGGTCTTTTTGCAACATGTAACCGATATTTAAGCCTGAATTTTTTGTGTCCTTACCATTAATATAGATACTTCCAGTATCGGGCTTAATTAAACCAGCAATTAGGGATAATAAAGTAGATTTACCGCAACCACTAGGTCCAACAATTGCTAGGAACTCACCTTCTGATACATGAAAGCTAACATCTTTTAATGCAGTAGTCTCTCCAGCTAAGGTATGATACGAATAGCTTAAATGATCTACATGGAGAAATTCCTTTGTAGTGATACGAGATTCCATGAGTAGCCTCCATATTTATGCTATACAGTATTATATGAGGAATAAGTGAGTTGGTGAGTCGTACTTATGTAGATAAATGGCAAAAAAATAAATGTTTTGGAGACTGATAGCTAAGAGTAGAATGCTTTTTATTTCTTATATTTAAGCTTGATTAATTAGCAACTCATATTTAGTAACTCATATTTAGTAACTCATATTTAGTAACTTATGTTTAGTAACTCATATTTAGTAACTCATATTTAGTTACTCATATTTTAGCCTCTCATATTTAACTTTACTAATCTTCCAGTAATTCACTATGTGATTTTGCAAAATAATAGAGTATGATAGTCCAGATAGAATGATTGAGCGGCTAAATACTAGATTGTAGAGGGGATTATGATGGCTAAAAAAAGAGCGTATGTGAATGATTACGATATCAATACTGAAATAATCCGAGATGGTAAGAAGATAAAAGAGAAAAAGAACATAACTTACCACGGAACATATTATCGAATCCAAATGGAGGAAAAGAAATTAAAGAAGGCTAAGTGGATTAATGTAATCTATGGTTTGATACTTTTCTCTCTTTTTGCTTTTTTAGGTTTATTAAATAATGAAGGATCACGTATTATTTATGTCGTATTGCCCTACGTCTTTCTTTTCCTTCCGATATTCTACACAAATATGGGGACAATAAAATTACTCAATATTTCTGGAGATATGACGACAAAAGAATATAACTTTACTATTATTAGAATGAAAAAAACAACATTATCATTATTAATTCTTTCCATTGCATGTGCATTAGGGGAGATTTTATTTATGATACGAAACAACATTACTGATATTAATTCGAAAGAATATATCTTCTTAAGTGGGATTTTGATAATTGCCGGATTAGCATTTTTATTCATGCAACATCAAAAAACGGTTAACAAAAATATAATCGAAATTAAATAAATTTCTGTGAAAAATGGATATAAAAGTGGCTATTTTTGTAATCTAATACCGATTTAACGTGATAAAGTACATGTAAAACGTAAAATAATACCACAATTAGAAATTTTTACAAGATTTCATCACATTGACAAAAGTAGTTAATCATGTTAACATTCTCAATATTCTAGGGCATATATCTATGACCTGATAAAAAGGAGAGAGAGACTATGAGAAAAAACAAGTTTAAAAAAGCATTGTCTGTTTTTCTTGTTTTAACCATGTGTGTTGCTTTAGCAGCTTGTGGTAAGAAAAATAGTGACAAGCAGTCAGGGGAGAACCCAAGTGACGGAAACACTGCGGGTAATTCTAGTGAAAAACCGTTAGTAGTTGGTTCCTTACAGTTTAGTGAAAAATTCAGTCCATTTTTTGCAGATAGTGGCTATGATATGGATATCGTTGAGTTAACTCAAGTGCCTATGTTAACTTTGGACAGAACTGGTGGCGTAATTTTAAATGCTATTGAAGGTGAAACAGTTGCTTACAATGGTACAGATTACCTTTACCAGGGTATTAGTAATATTTCTGTAAACCGTGATGAGGCTTCCGATACAACTACTTATAATATTAAGATTCGTGATGATGTTAAGTTCAGCGATGGTCATGTAATGGACGCAGATGATATTATCTTCTCCTATTATGTGTTATCTGACGTTAGTTATGACGGAAGTTCTACTTTATATTCTGTACCTATCGTTGGTATGTTAAACTATCGTAAAAACAATACCAATGCAGAGAATACTGTAGTTTCTGATGAAGAAATTACAAAAGAACTTGCTGATTTAAGTGATGCATCAAAAGAAGCAATCAATAAAGAAATTATTGCTCCAACATTAGTTTCAGAGCTTGAATGGGTAAAAGGTCTCTATGGTAATGAATCTTACAAAGAGTACACAGATAAATTCCCAGTAGCAAAAGATTTATTTGCAAACTTCTACAGTGTAGATGAAAGCTATGATGCTTCTAAAGTAGAAGATGAAGCGAAGGTTTTAGAAGATATCACTGCGGCTTACGGTGCTAATTATCAAGCACTTGCTAATGCATATGCAGGAGATGAAACTTACTTTGATGGCCAGGTGAAAGATATTGTTTCTAACGTTTTATTAGAAGAAAAACTTTCTAAAGGCGGAGAAGAAGTTCCAAACATCGCAGGTATTAAGAAAATCAGTCAGACAGAAGTTGAAGTTGTAACAACTGGTTTTGATGCTTCTGCTATTTACAAGATTTGTGGTATTACTATTGCTCCAATGCACTATTATGGTGATGAGGCTCAATATGATTATGAAAATAATAAGTTTGGTTTTACTAGAGGTGATTTATCTTCAGTAAAAGAAAAGACCACAAAGCCTATGGGTGCAGGTCCTTATAAGTTTGTAAAATATGAAAACAAAGTTGTTTACCTTGAAGCTAATGAATATTACTACAAGGGAGAACCTAAGACAAAATATATTCAGTTTAAAGAAACTGCAGAAGCTGATAAGATTTCTGGTGTTGGTACTGGAACAATCGATATTGCAGATCCATCCGGTAGTGTATCAGCTTTCGATGAAATTTCAAACTACAACTCTAACAAGGAATTATCTGGTGATAAGATCATTACTACTACAGTAGATAACCTTGGTTATGGTTACATCGGTTTAAATGCCGACACCATGAAAGTTGGAGATGATCCAGCTTCCGAAGAATCTAAGAATTTAAGAAAAGCGTTTGCTACTATTTATTCAGTATACCGTGATGTAACTATCGATAGTTACTATGGTGAAGTTGCAAGTGTTATCAATTATCCTATCTCTAATACTTCTTGGGCTGCTCCACAGAAGTCTGATGAAGACTACAGAGTAGCTTACTCACAGACAGTAGATGGTAAAGATATCTATACAGCAGATATGACTGCTGATCAGAAATATGAAGCAGCTCTTCAGGCTGCTACAGATTACTTTAAGGCAGCAGGATATACTTTTGATGAAGCAACAGGTAAGTTCACAAAAGCTCCAGAAGGTGCTAAGTTAGAATATGAAGTAATCATTGGTGCAGACGGTCAGGGTGACCATCCTTCCTTTGCAATTCTTACGAAAGCAAAAGAAGATTTGGCTAAGATTGGTATTACATTAACAATCAACGATCCATCCGATTCCAATGTTATGTGGGATAAGTTAGATGCCGGAACACAAGAAATGTTTGTTGCTGCTTGGGGAGCAACTGTAGATCCTGATATGTATCAGATTTACTATAGTTCTAATATTGTTGGTAAAGGTGGTTCTGATTCTAATCACTATCACATTGCTGATGCTCAATTAGATCAGTTAATCTTAGACGCTAGAAAGAGTGCAGATCAATCTTATAGAAAAGCAACCTATAAGACTTGCCTTGATATTATCCTTGATTGGGGTGTTGAGATTCCTGTATACCAGAGACAGAATTGTTTCATTTTCAGTGCAGATCGTGTGAATATGGATACAGTTACTCCTGATATTACAACCCATTGGGATTGGATGAACGATATTGAGAAGCTTGAGATGAAATAAAGCTCATACGATTCACATTGTGTGAATGGTATTACCAATTCAACTTGTTTTGTATTAGGACAAAGGTCAAATTTGTACAAAAAACGTCTGACGGCGTAAAAACGTCTGACGACGTTTGATATATCGTGCAGTTTGGCCTTTGTCCAAAATAAGCTATCCACTTCATATTGATATAGCTAAATGAACGGGAGTAAGCGTAACCAAGTTAAGATAAATTTAGTGGGTATGGTTTGGGTTGCAGGTGAGCAAAACATAAAAGTAGATAGTGAGAGGTTTATTATGTGGAAATATATTTTAAAGAGAATTTTAACCAGCGTGGTGATCTTGTTTTTTGTATCATTGATTATTTATGCAATCATCCGCTGTATTCCAACTTCCTACATCGAAACACTAGCAAGAGAAAGAGCCTCTCTTCCGGGATCTAAGAGCTATACTGAATGGTTAGAACAGTTAAAAGCTATGTATGGTATGGATAGTGGAATAATTGAAGGATTTTTTCGTTGGTTAGCCTCTGCAGTACGCGGAGAATTCGGTGATTCTTGGTACTTTAACGTACCAGTTACAGAGAAGTTTTCAAGAGTTATTTGGGACTCCTTCTATCTTGGAGTAGTATCTTTTGTTTTACAGATTGGAATAGCAATACCACTTGGTATACTTTCTGCTAGAAAACAATACAGTAGAACAGATTATACAATTACAGTTATTGCATTGATTGGTATCTCTTTACCAGGATTTTTCTTTGCGACAATTCTTAAATTAATTTTTTCAATCAACCTAGGATGGTTTGATTTATATGGAAAAGTTGGACGGTATTACGATCAGTTAGATGCATGGGGAAAATTCCTCGATGTTGCGGCACACTTTGTATTGCCGATTGCTACATTAACAATTATTAGTATTGGTAGCTTGATGCGTTATACAAGAACGAATATGTTAGAAGTATTAAATTCGGATTTTATCCGAACAGCAAGAGCTAAGGGTCTTTCTGAAAGTACAGTAATCAATAAGCATGCTTTTAGAAATACACTGATACCAATTGTAACAATCATTGGTGGTACTCTTCCTGGATTATTTGCAGGTGCTATGATTACCGAAACATTGTTCCAAATACCAGGTATCGGTTATACCTCTTATATGGCCATGACGAATGGTGATATTCCATTTTTCATGTTTTACATGACATTTATGGCAGCTTTAACATTGATGGGTAACTTAATATCTGACATCTTATACGCAGTGGTAGACCCTCGTGTACGTGTTGGATAATAATTTATACAGTTATAAAACAAGAAAAAAGATGAGTCAGATTATTTCTTACTTGTCATCAATTAAAGGCAGAGGGAGCACTTATGGAGAATAAAAATGAAAATAGCAAGCAGAATCAAAACAATGATTCTCTTGTTCAAAATAATCAACCTGCCAAAAATGAGAAAACTATGAGTCAATCTGTAGAGAAAAAGATGGCACTTGATGATGATCAAAGAGTAAAAGTGTTATCTCCAACTATGTTGGTATTTAAAAGATTTATTCGTAATAAACTCGCTATTATTGGTTCGTTTATCATTATTGGTATGTTTTTGTTTGCATTTGTAGGCGGATTTGTAAGCCCATATGATGAAAGTCAGGTATTTATGGGATATGAAACTATGTCAAAAGAATATGCAAGCGTAACTAAGAACAAAGAATTTCGTTATACAACAGTAGAAGGTAAAGACTTCCCATCTGCTGTAAAGGCGGAAGTAATCCTTGCAGTAAATTCAGATAAAAATGAATTTACTTCTATGGGAAATGTTTATGCATTAACAAAAGAGGGGGAGAATCTTTACCGAATATCCCTTATGGATAAGTATGCAACTGCTACAGTAATTCGTGGCAATGCAACGGTTAAGGCAGAGAATGGGAAAACATTAGCACCAGCAGTTAAAGATGGTTTCTTAGCAGCAATTGAAGCAAAAGAAACTAGTTTTACTGTAGATGGTGTTACTTATCAAGTTTCCAAACAAGGAAAAGAATACGCTTTAGGCACACTTGATGATGTTGCCTTAGCTTCTCACAAGATTTTTGATACTTATAATCCGGATACAAAACTTAGTTTTGATTTCAAACTTCAGGCTGAAAAAGCTTTTAATGAAGGAAAGAGTAGCTTTGTAGTAGATGGTATCACTTATTACATCGAGCTTGAGGGAAGTTCTGCAACCATCTATTATAATGAGAACGGAAATCAAGTAAATTATGCACAGCTTTCTGATTTCGTTGTAGCTCCAATTGGAAATGATGTTTTCCTTGATGTTGAATTTAAGTCATTAATTCAACAAGCAATTAATAATGGCGAAACAACAGTAACTCAGACCGATGCAGAGGGTAATGAAATAGTATATACAATCACTCGTAAAAATGAGCAGTATACAGTAAAAGCAGACGTAGAGACACAGTTGATCCAGATTTATCAAGCACCAAGTAAAGCACACTGGCTTGGAACTGATGGAAATGGTATGGATATTATGACCCGTTTAATGTATGGTGGTCGAATCTCCTTAATGATTGGTTTTATTGTTGTTATAATACAGACTTTACTAGGAGTAGTTCTAGGTGGTATCGCAGGTTACTTTGGAAAATGGGTTGATAATCTGATTATGCGTATTGTAGATATCTTTTATTGTATTCCATCCTTACCACTAATTATTATTCTAGGTTCTGTTATGGACTCATTAAAAGTTCATCCACAAGTTCGTATTTATTTCTTAATGATTATTATGGGATTGCTTGGATGGCCTGGTGTAGCACGTATGGTACGTGGTCAGATTCTTTCTCTTCGTGAACAAGAATTTATGACAGCTACGGAAGCAATGGGTATTTCAATTCCAAGAAGAATTTTCCGTCACTTGATTCCTAACGTTATTCCTCAATTAATTGTTATGGCTACAATGGGTCTTGGTAGCATTATCTTAACAGAATCTTCTTTAAGTTTCTTAGGTATTGGTGTTAAGTTCCCATATGCTTCTTGGGGTAACATTATCAGTGCGGTATCAAATGTTCATGTTATGACAAATTATTGGTTTGTTTGGATTCCAGCTGGTTTTTGCATTCTCTTAACCGTATTGGCATTTAACTTTATTGGTGATGGATTACGTGATGCATTTGATCCTAAGATGAAAAGGTAGGTGAAGCAAATGTCAAAAGAAAAGAAAAATGCAAAAAAAGCGAATTATATTTCTGGTAAGGAATCAAGAAGAATTTCTCGTGAAAATAGAAAGATTACCAAGGAATTTGAAAAGAAACTTAATCGTAGAAATATACCAAAAGAAGAGTATATGACTCAAATGAAAGACAACAATAACGTTGTTGAATTTGATAATCTTCATACGTATTTCTTTACAGATATCGGAACGGTAAAGTCAGTTAACGGTGTATCTTTTGAAATTCCAATTGGTAAGACAGTTGGTGTCGTTGGAGAATCAGGTTGTGGGAAGAGTGTAACAAGCCTATCTCTAATGCAATTAGTACAACGTCCTCAAGGACAGATAGTTGACGGATCAATTCGTTTTAATACAGGAAAAGATGTATATGATATTGCTAAGACACCTATCCAAGAGATGCGTAAGCTAAGAGGAAATCAAATCTCAATGATTTTCCAGGAACCTATGACTAGTTTAAATCCAGTTTTCCGTATCGGACCTCAAATTGATGAAGTAATTGAGCTTCATAATAAGAGTATGGGTAAAAACGAAGTAAAAAATCGTTCCGTTGATATGTTAAAACTTGTTGGTATTGCAAATGCCGAGGGTGTATATAAAATGTATCCTCATGAACTTTCTGGTGGTATGAGACAGAGAGTTATGATAGCGATGGCTCTCGCTTGTAACCCTAGATTAATTATTGCGGATGAGCCAACTACAGCATTAGACGTAACAATACAAGCACAAATTCTTGATATCTTACGAAATCTTAAGAATAAAATTAATAGCTCCATTATGTTAATTACACATGATTTGGGTGTAATTGCTGAGATGGCGGATTATGTTGTGGTTATGTATGCTGGACGTGTTGTTGAAAAAGGTACAGTTGCGGAAATTTTCGATAATCCAAGCCATCCATATACCATTGGTCTTATGAATTCAAAACCAGTAGTAAATAAAATCGTAGATCGTTTGTATAGTATACCTGGTAAAGTACCAAATCCAGTTAATATGCCAAATTACTGCTATTTTAAAGATCGTTGTGACCGTCAAGTTGCAGCATGTGATGGTGCTTATCCTTGCGAAGTGAGATTATCAGATACTCACGTTGTATCCTGTTATCGCTATTCCGAAGGCAAAGGAGGGGAAGCATAATATGGAGAATCAATTAAAGAATAAAAATAAAGATATTCAAGTAAACAACAATGAGGATTATATCCTTGAAGTACGTGATTTGAAAAAATATTACCCGATTAAATCGAGTGTATTAGGTGGAGCAAAAAATTATGTAAAAGCTGTGGATGGTGTAAGTTTTAATATTAAGCGAGGAACAACAATGGGCTTAGTTGGTGAGTCAGGTTGTGGTAAAACCACAATCGGACGTACTATATTAAAACTTCAAGAAAAGTCCGGTGGTGACGTTATCTTTAACGGGCAAGATATACACAAGCTTTCCAAGAAAGAATTACGTGCACTTCGTCCAAAGATGCAAATTATCTTCCAAGATCCTTATTCCTCTCTTTCTCCAAGATTACCAGTTGGTGAAATTATAGGTGAGGCAGTAAGACAGCATAAGATTGTACCAAAGGAAGAGTTAAATTCATACGTTGATAAAATAATGGCATCCTGTGGATTGCAAAGTTTCCATGCAGACCGTTATCCTCATGAGTTTTCAGGTGGACAAAGACAGAGAATTTGTATTGCAAGAACACTTGCTTTAAATCCTGATTTTGTAATCTGTGACGAGCCAGTATCTGCTCTTGACGTATCTATTCAGGCGCAGATTATCAACCTTCTTAAGGATCTTCAGAAGGAATTTAATTTAACTTATCTTTTTATCAGTCATGACTTATCTGTTGTTGAGCATATATCTGATACGATTGGTGTTATGTATCTTGGTACTATGGTTGAGTATGGAGATAAAGTGGATATCTTTAGAGAGCCATTACATCCATATACAAAGGCTTTATTTAGTGCGATACCAATGCCAGATCCTCATGCTAAGATGAATCGAATTATCCTTCAAGGAAGTATACCATCTCCTGCAAATCCACCTTCTGGATGTAAGTTCCATACACGTTGTAGTCATTGTATGGATATTTGTAAGAAAGAAGTACCTGGACCAAATGAGGTTGGAAATGGACACATAGTTCGTTGTCATCTTTATAATTCAAAATAAGAATAAAAGTTAAGATAAACTTATTCTTTTAGCAAATAACTCAGCACAAGTGGGCAAGTGATAAACTGCTTACTTGTGCTGTTTTTTAAAATATGCAAAGATTAACTTTTCTTACATGATATAGTAGGTTATAGAGAATAATAGAGGTAGAGGTTTATTACTCCTGTTAACAAGCAGGTTTTTTATGCATCAGTAGAGAATGGAGGGACTATGAATAAGAAAGAAGAGATGGGGCTTAACAATGAGTCTTCGATGGAAATGCCAGAGAAGGTAGGCTTAGATCATCTTAATACCAATGAAGTATTTTTTTCTCAAAACTTTGATATTATAGATGAATCGAATATTGCTGATAAACCTTACTATATGGATGGTACTCCGAATGTAGGAGCTACTACTGGGGTGTCCTCTGATATTTTAGATAAGGATGTTAAAAAAGAAATCGATGACAGACGTGCTTGTGATGAATTCACAGCAGCAAGAGAAGGGGTTTCCTTCACACAAGGGGAATTTGTTGATGATAATAAAAAAATCGCAGATATGAACATCGAAGGTTTACCATGGTATCAAAAAGAGATCGATGAAGAGGAAATAAGACGTCGTCAGAACATTCCAGAACTCAATGCAAGAGAAACACGTAGGGTTATATTTAGCTCCTTATTAGCAGCTCTTCTGGTAGGAGGAGTATTTATTGGGGCTTTGGCGATTTTTTTATTGTTTTGTATTTATGTTTGGTTTTAGTATGGCTATATTCAATTCTATATAATAATCGTTAGTTATAGTAAGGTTGTGTTTAATTCTAAATGATAATTGGTGATTTTAGTATAGTTGTTTTCGATTTTAAATGATAATCGTTGGTTTTAGTATGGTTATGGATTTAAATAGTAATCGGTAATTTTAGTATGGTTATGTTTGTTTTTAAATGATATTCGCTATTTTTAGTATGGATATGCCTGATTTATACTTTACAAGAAATTATGAACTACTATCCAAGAAATATATAAAAAGTGTACTTTTAAGAGAGAGCATATAGTGTCTTACTCTTAGAAAAGTACACTTTTTTTAAAGAGCTAGATTTAGAATAGGTTGCAATCTTTTGGGGATAATGATATAATTAATATCGAACATAAGTTCGAATAAATTATATCGCCATGAGAGGATTTTTATGATTATACAGGAATCGATGACAATTGAGCAAAAGCTATCCATACTTTCAGATGCTGCAAAGTACGATGTGGCATGTACTTCTAGTGGTGTTGCTCGTGATGGTAA
>JAEWHR010000123.1 GCA_023387655.1 Bacillota bacterium | reverse complement strand
AAAATTGTATATGTAGTCGATTTCTTCCAACTTAAATTTATTTCACAAAGCTTCACCAAGTCGCCGGATGTTAATGGCTCATTGTTCCAAATCAGATCAGCAAATCTTGTTTCCATTACTCCTAACTTATAATCTCCCATTTATTTCTCTCCTCTTATTCGGTCTATTTACAGTAAACTATTTTATTCGGTCTACATGCAATAAACTGTTTCTTTGATCTACATGCAATAAACTATTTTCTTTGGTCTACACTCAATAAACTGTTTCTTTGGTCTACTTGTAGTAAACTGCTTTCTTTAGTCTACCATTAGTAAACTATCTTGTCAATTAGCTTTGAGTTAGAACAAAAAAGACATTAGCTTTGATATAAAACAAAAAAGACGCCATAGTCATATAAGGCTATACCGTCTTTTTAAAATTGTTATAGATAAGTATTAAATCTTTGAGCAATAATTTCATATTGCTCCTTTATGTTTAAATACAGTCCGATTGTTTGTTTTTTTTCTGTTTCAAACTTCGATATGATACTATTATAATTTCTTAATAGACACTCAACCACTGGCTTACTAATCTTATTGTTTTCAGCATCTTTCCAAAGAATTTCTTTTATCTTCTCACTATCAAACGCATCCTTATAACTTCTCTTCCCATAAAGTGCGCTTAATATATCAGCTACTGCAACAATTTGCTGTGGTAAGGTCAAATCCTTTTTTGTAAGTCCACGATGGTACCCTGAACCATCTAATTTTTCATGGTGGCGTACTGCAATTTCTAGCACATCTTGGTCTACTACACCTTCAAGTACCATCTCTGTTATACGGACATGAGCTTTCATGATTTTCATCTCTTCGTCAGATAAACGCCCTGGTGATTCTAAGATTTCTAACGGAATCGCTAATTTCCCTAAATCATGAAGTAGTGCTCCATAATATAGGTTATGAAGTTCTACACCACTTAATCTCATTAGTCTTCCTAGCTGTCTTGCAAAATTAACGGTAGCCATCGTATGAATTACTGTATGTTCGCTACGGAAATCGATGGTATATACAAGCATTTCTAAAAAACCTTTTTTGTATTTATCAGAAAATACTTTTTTAGATAGAAATTCAGATAATTCTTTCTTATAACTACCATTTGCAAGCTTTTCTGTTATCTTATATTTTGCTTCCGCTCGAAAAAATAAATCTAGTGCTTTTCCAGAGAATTTTATATCTCGGTACTTTACAAAGTAATCTTTCTCCATATCATCTGGGCGTTGATGCATATAAGTATCCATATGATCCGCTAGATTTAAACAATCAATAATATGCAAATATTTGCTAGATATCAAATGATATCGATTATAATCAATATGATGATATAAGACAATCTCAGCTTTGTCTTTCATTGGGGTAAAATATTTTAAAAATAAAAAACCATAAATCGAATGTGACCATACATCTTTTGACTCAAAATCTACAACATTCCTAACATTTGGTTCCTTATATAAACCAATATCATGTAAAATACTTAGCATGGTATAATCAATTAAATCGTGATCAGAATATATGTGTTCACATTCTAACATTTTATATAAGATATATCCTGTTATTTCACCATGGTTGATGATTTTAGGATTAATAATACTTAAAGTTCTACAAATAATCTCATTTACATTTTCACTACTAATTGCTTTCATCTTTCACTCCAGAAACATAATCTGTGATTGTTTTTTCTATTCTTTTATTGCTGTATATCAGGCTTCTTGTTATTCCAACATAATTGTCTTTTAGGTTATGTTGAGGAAGAAAAATATTATCACTTGATGTCTTATTATAACACAAACTGTAAAGAAAAAAAGTAGAGAAACTAAAATACATATTATATTTCTATCTATATTTATTAGTTTTTTAAATGATTTATCATTTTATTTTATTTTTATAAACAATCTGTGTATCACTACTCCTTTTGTTCTGTCATCATTTTATTAATTAGGTATTCTATCATATTGTAAATCACATAAGATTCCGACTTATATTTGTATTTAATTTTAACAGAACGTTTTCCAAAAGACGCAATGGAAAAGGATTTTTTTAATATATCCATACACTCTTCATCATTTGTATGAAAAGTAAAATGATATTTTGTAATTGAAAACGCAAAAAATAACGTACCAATACGATAAGTTGGCATACGAAACCATATAACAGGCTTGATATCTGGATGTTTTATTCTCATATACTCAGTAAAATCATTGATCCATTCTCTCTTAATTCCATCAAATTGATCTACATAATCAAGGACTGAATCCAAAACTTGTTCCTCCCTACTAGACAAAAAAATAAGGTTCGTGATAAGATTACTTTACTAGTATGCCCAAACCTGAAATCAGTATTTGTTACGTTTACGGCTAGATTGGAGAAAGTTATGAATCATGAAGAAAAACAAAAAAGGGTTTTTGAATCCTTAACAGAAAAAACATATATCGTTATGCAAGCTCACATAAATGGCTCAGGTCGTTTATTTGGTGGACAACTTCTCGCTTGGATTGATGAATTGGCTGGTATTGTTGGCATGCGTCACTCTGGAGGAAATGTGATTACTGCCTCTATAGATAATCTACAATTTAAAAATGGTGCCCACTTAAATGATATCGTTGTCTTAGTTGGACGCGTAACCTATGTAGGTAATTCCTCTATGGAAGTACGAATCGACACTTATGTGGAAAATAAGGAAGGTTCACGTTATCCAATTAACCGCGCATATTTTGTCATGGTCGCTTTGGATGAAAAGGAACAGCCAAAAAGAGTTCCACGAATAATCATTGAAACGGTAGAACAACAGGCAGAATGGGATGCTGCAATGAAGCGTCATGCCCTTAGAAAGCAAAGAAAAGCAGAAGGCTATTAACAATCCCATGAAAAGAAGTAGAGGCATCTATGTTTTACTATCATATTGCTCTCTGCTTCTTATTCATAAAGACTTCATTGACTTAAAAATGCTTTGGTATATTATTTACTCTGTCATTATGACTTCATTTCTTTGTTGCTTTAATTTCTCTTCAACTTCTTGAATTACTCGAATTCGATCTTCTTCCTTGTTCACAATATCCGTATGGTCAGTATCAATAACTAAGATATCGCTTGCTTTATAGTAGTTTTGAACCCAATCATCGTAACCTTCCCAAAGAAATCGATAATAATCAATCAAACTACTATCTAACTCAAAGTCTCTTCCACGAAGTTTTATTCGATTCATTACCGTTTCAAAACTCCCTTTTAGATATATCATAAGATCAGGGGATTTTTTCGGCATTCCCTTCAATTCCTCCATCATGTTATGAAGTAGCCTTTCATAAATCTCCATCTCAAGTTCTGAAATTCTACCAAGCTCCATATTCTTCTTTGCAAAATACCAATCTTCATAAATACTACGATCAAGTATGTTGTTTTGATTTGTAAAGGCTTGCTTAATCGAACGAAACCTCGTGTCCAAAAACCACAACTGAAGCAAAAAAGGATACCGTTTTCTTTGTATCTCTTCTTCACTGGAAGTATAAAATAACGGCAGTATTTTATTTCCTTCTACACTTTCATAAAAAACTTCTGTATGAAAATAATCACCAAGCATCGTTGCATAGCTTGTCTTTCCTAATCCAATCATTCCACCAACTACAATCACCACTGTTCTTCCTTTCTGTTACAAAAACATTTTCTTATTATATTACCATATCTTTCTCTACAATTAAAGAAAAACCACTGTATTTTGTAATTAAAATTCTTTTTGCTACACGATATAGTGGTTTTTAGTTTTTTCTATAAAAACTTTCCTAATGGATTATACCATAAATGATTCCATTGTATATCATTATCTTCGTTTTTATAAGAAAAATATTTGGTAATTCTACTAATAACAGAGGATGAATTTATTTATTATCATTTCTATAAAAGTTTATCTTGTTTTGTTGTTTATTGGCTAATAAAAGAATTACAGCAAACTGCTACGATAAGAGTGCCTCTTATGTTGTTATTTGGCTAATAATAAAAATTACAGCAAACCTACGATAAGAGTTCCCTCTTGTGTTGTTATTCGAAATTTAAGTGAGAAAACTAACATTCCTCTGTAGGCTCATAACGAACACGGATGTTTGGTAGTTTTGGTAATATCGTATAAGAATTGATCATCCAATCAGCGGCACCGGTATTCTCATTTTCACCATCTGCCGGAGGAGCAAAAATAGTCAATGCTACCTCTTTCCCACTGTTCAAAGGTTTTTCCCAAAAGATTGGCATTATATCGATGCAGGTTGCCCCAGGAGCTTTATAAAACCACATATTCTCAACGCACATCATTAAGTTTAACTCTTTTAATTCCTCTTCAAAATAAACCTCAAAGAAGACAGGGTTTTTCTCTAAGACAATTGGTATTGTAATACCATCTGAGTCTTCACTTCCACCCCATCGTAATGTCACCGGGAATTTTATCTCTTCTTTCATTGTCATGACTGGTTGAAAGAAGTCATCATGGATTATCTCCTTGTATTCCTGCAATAAAGGTTGTTCAATCCCAACTTCTTTGTTATTTGGATCTGTCATTTCAAGACCTAATCTACCATCATCACGGAATTGATACATCGTAAAACCGCTTAACCATTGCTCCTTATCTTCCTTGATAAAATTGCAGAATTCTTTCATCATACTAGCTTGTCTAATTTGGCCAGTAACGTCTCCATCTGCATTTAATTCTGACATTACCATCGGCTTACTATTACCACCGTTTAAATAGCAAAAACGATCATAACTTAGTTTTGCCAAGCGATAAGTCTCCTCTGCTGTTTTACAATAGTGAGATTTTCCTCCTCTTTCTGCAATGTCATATGGCCAACCATAATGTAGCGTTATGTACTTATCAACCGACCAGATATCGGTTGTCTTTACTGCTTCTGTAAACTCCTCTTCCTTTATCATTTCTGTAGCATTAACATCCTCAATACCACCAATACAAAGAATCGTCTGTACATTGGTTGCATGTTCCTTTACAATCTTATGAAAACGTACATAAAAATCAGCAACTTCCTGATAAGTACAACGTTTATTAAAGGAGAACCATGAACCCGTTGCTTCATGATTAATACGAAGCTGTACTCTACCAAACGTAGTTAAATCCTTCGCTATGGCTATTAAATGTTCATCCGTCACATGAGGGTCAATGGTTAGAGTAAGAAGTACATCCTGACCGTGTCTTCTTACATCTCTCATATAAGAAAATGGCTCTTCTGATAAATCGCCTCCTAATCCACCTTTGTATGTAAAGTAATCATCATATGGATAATCCCAAGCAAATGATACTAAGTCGCTTGCATGTGCTACACTTGCTCTTTCTGGCCAACCTTTATCAAGTGGATAATAACAATACATCAAGCTAATAGCACGATGTGGACGACCGAGTTTTTGTAAGATATAATCCTGATTAACATATCCACCTCTTTCACTACCATCTCCCAAATCAACTGCACATTTGGCAGGTCCCATATGTATCCCATATACTTTTTGTTCCATCAATAGCTCCTCCTTTATGTGTAATTTACAATCTCCTAAAAGGTACTCTCTTTGCAACATATATCTGATTATAAGAACATTATTCCTATCTATTAATATATCTTATTTTCACCTTACAGAAAATGGTTTATTATCTCCTATATAAAGGAGCTATCATGGATTATATTCTACTCTTTCCCTTAAGCTTTCAGAAATGGTATCCCTTGCGTGGTATAAACAATCTCAACGCATAACTTACTCTTTCTTTTTCTTTTTCTTTCTCTTTCTTTCTTTTATTTCTTTTTCTTTCTTACTCTTTCTTCATAGCTATCTTCTTTGCAAGAGTATGCTATATTATCCCACTAAAATAGCTACCCTTGCGAATGGACTCCTATTCGCTAGGGTAGCTATCTTTAAATTATTTGATCAATCCCAAATCGTATTTTGTTTGTAGAATTCGAAGAACAGATTCATCAATTCGCTCTTCTGTAATTTTACCGCTTTTTACCGCGTTAACTACAGCGGCTATCTGTTCTTTATAATCGGTACTACAAAGCATATCATTTCCAGCCTCTATTGCTAAGACTGCTGCATCCTCCTGACCTGTATAGGTGGTAATTGCATCCATAGATAAATCATCAGTAATAATTATATTTTTAAAACCTAATTGACTTCTTAGAATATGATGAACTGCAAAAGACAAAGACGCCGGTAATTTATCATCCATACTTTCTACAATATTATGTGATACCAAAACAAATGGTGCACCAACATCTATCCCTGCTTTAAACGGTAGAAAATCATTGTTTTGAAAGGTTTCATACTCTCTTTTATCATAGGCGATCCCAGTATGCGTATCTACATTGTTTCCATATCCAGGAAAATGCTTTAACACAGAACCAATCCCCATTTCTTTCATTGTTTCTACAACTAAAGTTACATACTCGGAGGTCTTTTCTACTTCTGTTCCAAATGCTCTGTCATAAATAAAGTCCTCACTAGAACTAGCCACATCACAAACTGGCGCAAAATTTATATTGATACCAAGAGATAATAAAAGGTTGGTTTTCTCTCTCGTATCCTTTCGTATTTCATCAAATCCACCCTTTTGATAGAGTGCACGTGGTGATTCAAATGGACTGTTTCGAAATGCTTTATATTTACTGATACGGTTAACCGTACCACCCTCTTCATCTACACCAATAAATGCAGGAATCTTGGAAATTTCCTGATATGTTGTGATCTTCTTTGTTACACTCTCTTTCGTTTCACTTTCAAAATCTCTCGCAAAAAGCAAATATCCTCCGAACTGGTATTCCGCCATGATCTCCTCTGCATTCTCTTCTGGACAACGAACAAAAAACATCTGAGCCACCTTTTCTTCTAAAGTCATTGTATCCATCCATCTCTTGGCAACGAGCATACTGCTCGATACTTCCTCTGATGGTTGCACAGGTGTCGTTGTTATATCGATTACCGGTTCTATTGGTGTAACTAATGGTGTTTCAGTGGGTATTTCAGTGGGGCTTTCTATGTTTGGTGTTATGGTTATGTTGTTCTTTGCTTCCTCCTGATTGTCGTTTGTATTCATTCTACATCCACTAAAAATCACAGTTACCATGAGAATTAAGATATAGAATATAAATTTTATTTTTCCCATCTTTAACTTCATCTTATCCTTACCTCCATCTCTAAGTCACGCCTCATCTTTTTATTTTCTTCTGTCTAAATTTTCATATGATGTCTTATACTTTTCATAAGTATTACTCAAAAAAGTTTCATAATACAATTATACGCATAATATGGAATATAATATTTCTTTAGAAAATCTAAGTCTATATGAAGAGCATAATCTTCGATTATATATGTATCATAACCTCATATCTCAAACGTTATCCAAGATCAAAAGCAGAGTGCGCATCCCTCGGAGAGTTTATTTATTAATAAGAGATTACTCGCGGAGTAATTTCCTATTAATGAAAGAAAGAGTATTCCAAATGCATATCACCTTTGGAATACCCTCTTATTTTACTCACAGAGTGTTGCAACTACTTGGTTAATTACTTTTCCGTCTGCTTTACCTTTAAGTTCCTTCATGACTACTTTCATGATTTCCCCTTTGTTTTTTGTCGCTAAAACTTCAGCAAAGTTAGTTTGTAAAAATACCTTAACCTCATCTTCACTCATTAACTTTGGTGCATATTCTAAAATAACATCATGACGAGCTTGATACTCTGCTTTTAAATCGACTCTATCATCAGGGCAAGTATCTAACTGCTCTTTTGCTGTCTTTAATTCTTTTAAGATAACACGATCCACAAGTTCTTCGGTAATGTTCTCACGATGACCTTCATCAATGGCTACCTTTTTAATTGCAGATATTAAGGAAGAGATACTATCTTTTCGACTTTTATTTCTCTCTTTCATTGCAGTTACCATGTCTTTTTGTAATGTTTCAAATTGCATTGTTATCCCTCCTGAACTTTACTATCTAATATTATTGTACTTCCATTGCGAGGAAGCTGTCAACGGTCAATTTCAAAACAAATCCTCACCTGGAAGCATTTTGTCATTTAATCATCTTTTATGTCGATTTGAATATATTAATCATAGGGAGTATTTTACTCTACTCTTACAAAAAGGATGTGAAAGGAATGAATATTAACAAAAAGTTAATTGAAGAGAGGAAGTGTTGTCGGTGATGATAGAATTCAATGTAAACAATCAATATTTCAAACTAACACCTTATCCTTATCATATAGAAACCTTTGCACTCTTC
Organism: Bacillota bacterium; assembly: GCA_023387655.1. Taxonomy (GTDB): domain Bacteria; phylum Bacillota; class Clostridia; order Lachnospirales; family Lachnospiraceae; genus Lachnoclostridium. Next base: position 16,280 of record JAEWHR010000123.1, on the reverse strand, counting down.
GGTTCGTATATTAGTGAAGAATTTGATGAACTAAGTGACATTGATATGCTTATCATTGTCGAGGATTGTTCAAGGCATAGATTATTGAATCGAAAGCAGCAGCTTGCGAAGGCTCTAAAAGTTCCAATGAGGTGGTTATCTGTATACACAAAGAGCTCATTTGCCAATATGTGCGCTCATGGAAATTATTGGTGTTGGAATCTAAAACTATACGCACAAATTTATTATTCAAGAACAGATTTTATTTATCATGCCTTTGCTTCATTAAATCCAAATGTTGAAGTATTACGTTTGATGTATGATGACATCGACTCAATAGAAGAAGAATATCAAGATTACATTGATCATAAAGTATCCGCAGAGCAATTAATGAATTTAATTGCACATTATACAAGAAATGCATGTATCCTTCTTTGTTATCTACATCAAGTTATTGATTTTAAGAAATATTCTCCGGCCAAACAATGTTATACGTTTAGGGATATCACGATGCCATTCACCTTTGAAAACTATGAAAAGTTATATCAACTAAAACGCGATTATAAATACAATTCTCAGTCATTCCGACTTAGAAAAGATGGATACCATTATGTTAATTGGTGGTATCAAAAATACCATGAGTTTTCTCGCATTGTCATAGATAAAGCCAACGAATTGTTTCAAAATGGTTTTGTCAGTCCATTAATTTCCTATGTGGATAAAGAGAGAACACGAAACTAAAGTAAATTTTATTAAGGTCAGAACCCTCTGTTCTTGAAACGAAACGTTAACGAACTAATAAAAGATACGTAACTTTTAGAATTTCTATCGTAACGTATCTTTTATTAGTGTTTTCTTTATTAATAATTCAATTCTCGTTTTAAAATATCCTGAGATTGTTTTCTTTGATTATCCCAAAGTTCATGTACCTTGTCATAATGATAATCCAATTGGTTAGGATTTGTAGGTAATTCTATTGCATCCTGAATTAAATATTCGGTTAATTCTAATGTTTTAAGTAAGTGTACCATTCTTTCTGGATATTTTTCATGAGGAATCGTAAAAAATTTACGTCGATATATAATTGCGAACACTGTTGCGTGAAATGAATTCGTCACTATATACTCTGCATTTTCTAAGAGTCCTAAAAATTCCTCAACCCCAGCGTCATCAAAACGTCCCAATTCATTAGAATAACGTTTGTCCGGACGATTGTGAATCACTGGTAGTCCAGTAAGTTTTGATAGTTTCTCAGCTATTGGCCGGACTTGATTGTCTGCATTAATGACATGAACTAAGATATAGCTTTTCTTATATCTTGAAGTTTTCTTTAGCTTATCAAAATCCTTAGCTTCTAACAATAATGTTGGGTCTACAACAACATCGATAGGCGTGTCCGTTAATGGTGAGAGCATCTCTTTCGCAGATTCCTCTCTTACTGCAATCGCATCAAAGTTTTTTAAATAGTATTTAAAAAACTCTTTTTCATAATCCTTTAATTCTGTTTTACCAAGGCTAGATGCAAAAGATAGCTTTCTTACTGAACTTTTCGTAAAATCCAAGAAAAAAGCTTTATTTAACCCTCCAGTGATTGCCCCATTCCATACTTGATCACTACCAGTGATTAAAATGTCATACTTATCTCCCACCTTTGATAGAAGCAACTCTTGATAACTACGGTAGCACGTTGTTGTATGCAACTGATTTGAAATAAAAGATTCAAACTTCTTATATTTTCGATTGGCACGAATACCTTTTTTCTTAAGATTAAGCCATAAAAAAGAGCGTATCTTATGAAATCTCTTCGCATTCTTTAGTCCCTTATATAAATTTAGTGGTTTATATAGGCGGTCGATACAGTCCAATCGAAGATTAATGATATCAACCTCATAGCCTAGCTTTTTAACATATTCTTGTAGCCCCCAAGCCTGCAGCATACATCCATAGTTGTGTGCTGATGAGATGGTAACGATTCCAACTTTCATGTCTATATGTACCTCCGTATTGCTTCCTACTCGCATAGAAACTCTCTTGGTTTCCTTTTTTATAGTCACGTAAAATCAAACATGGATTCTATTTTTTAGCATTATTCACTCCAATTAACTCTTCAAACTGCTTCACTATGGATAGATTATATTCCTTAAATGAAATATTAAGAGGTTTTACTTTACCCTCTAAAAAGTCTTCCATACCGTCTCTTAATCCCTTTTCACTGTTATCAACTAGATACCCATGATGTTCTCTTATAAAATCACCCGAACCTGGGATATTTGTTGCAACAATTGGTATTCCTAACGTATCAGCCTCCAGTAATACTAACCCAAGAGGTTCTCGGTCTGATGGCAGAAGAAATAAATCACATTGCTTTAGTATGGTAAATGGATTTGAAGTTGATTTTACGATATAGATATCTTTCGCGCATTCTAATTTTTTTGAAAAATCCACTGTTTTTTGAAACAAGGTACCATAACCACCGATGATAATAAGCTTTGTATTCGGATGATCCTTATGAAACTCATTAAAGGCTGACATCAATTTCAGGTGTCCTTTTTCTGGTGAGAAACGTCCGACGGTTATAAATTTCATAGAATCACCATCCAGCATCTTTGTAAACTCTTCATAAGGAACAGAGAGTTCTGTCTCCTCTTCCATTACAAATGGGAGTTTGGATTTTTCTAAGATTCCATCTACGTCGTGGGCATTTTGTAATACAACCACCTTATCCATAAAATTCCCTATTTTCTTAACGGAATCTCTGGTAGCCTCACTCACCGCAATTATCTTATCGTAAGATTCAAATGCATGTTTTAAGATATTTAAGTGAAAATTCTTCTTTTCTTTATATTCTTCATACATATCATTGTGTGCAAAGATTACTTTGGGAGCTTTTGATTGTTGTAAATACAAGGTAACATCTGGAGCATAACCAGTAAAATGTACAATTTCATCAATTCGTACATTATGAAATCTCTTATCAAAATCTCTTTGATAAAGTCGATTCATGCGTTTTTGTAAGAATTTCGAGTCATTATTAAAACGATAATAAAGTTTATGATATATCGCTTCCATCCACTTCCATTCAATCGTACTTCCACAAAGCGGCATTAATCCTGTGTTTTCTGGAAGTACCGATAATCGCGTCGGAGTTTTTGTAAATTGATTCTGCTTAAAGAAGAAATAGTAATTTGCACTCTCTTTATCTACTAAATTCATAAGATTTAATAGTGAGGTCGTAATACCATTCTTCGCTAAATTAGAGCAATAAACAAGGATATTTGGCTTTCCATTGCCTTTTACTTTTTCTTCTTTGCATACATTTTGTCCTAAAAATATATGCCTTGCAATCCTATGTGCTGCATCGATATTATCATATGTACAATATTTCTTTAAAAATTCCGAATCATCATAAGTTTTCGGCTTTCTTAGTTCTTTGCTTAACTCAGTAACATTCTCAGCTTGAGGAAACGGTAACTCATCAAGAGGAATATAAAGGCCTCTCTCATCCAAATAATCCTTACGATCATAGGTGAAAAGTATGATTTTCTTTCTAGTGTTCGCAAAATCAAAAAACACACTGGAATAATCTGTAACCAAGACATCCGCAGAATTTAAGAAATCATAGGTTTCATAACCTTCTGGAAAAGGTTTGATATGTTTATACTCACTAAAATCAAAGCATTCTTGTAAAAATACATGGAATTTCACATAGAATATCTGATCCTCACTAAGAAGCTTATCAAGCATCGCAAAATTACAAGCACAAGCTTCCACTTGGTCCGTGTTGTTGCTTTCTGTCAACGTTCCACGCCAGGTTGGCATATAGACAATCACTTGTTTCTTGGTTAATTCTAATTCCTTACGAATTATTTCCGCACGATTTTTTTGATAAAAAGTTGCATTTCTTGGATACCCTTCACAGAGGATAGTTCCTTGGTATGTATTCTCAAGATAATATGCATGAGTCATCTTTTCTTTCATATAATCGTTTGGATATAGTAGATAATCTGCAATTTGAAAATTCTTTTGAATATTTCCTATGGCAAACGCACGATTTTCTACTTCATATCCCATATGTTTTAGAGGAGTACCATGCCAAGTATTTAGATAAACCTGCTCTGGTCTCTTATAAAACCAAGTTGGAAAACTAGTATCATTTACGATGTATTTCGCTGTAGCTAACATCTCTAGATACTTATTTGAATTCATATCAAGAAGTGTGACGTTCTTGATATGATACTTCTCTAACATTCTTTGTATTCTATCCTTACTCGTTGAAATAACGTTAAGGTAACATTGAAATTTTAAGTATTCACTATTACTTAACTCCTTCAGTAAATAGAAAATATTACCCGCTAAGTCAGCCCCAGCTTTAGATTCAAACAATATAGCAGTTTTCTTTATAGGTTTTTTTCGTTTGTTTAAATAATATGTATTACGATTGCAAACTTTCCCCGTAGATTTTATTTTGGAAATCTTGCCTTTTATGTTAAGATTCATTAATTTAGTCCTCGCTATCCTTTGCTTACTTATTATATATCTCACCTATTATATTATTTACAGTCATGTAATATCATCTCTCTATTACATTGAATCAATCTACTTTCTACAACTGTAGTGCAATTTAAATTATTCCAGACCACATGATTTCCATGGTATTCCAAAGCGGTACTGCATCCCATACATCTTGATTCACGTAAGGTACAAAGTAAGAGACAACAAACTGTTCTTTCGGATCAATCACTAGATTACATCTTCCAGATCCTTCATGCCCATAAGTATCTTCTGAGTAAATAAAATCATCGTTAAATCGTTTGTCTGGTCCAAGCCCATACCTACGATACACACCAGCTTGTCCCCAACAAAAGTCTTTTACCTGCTCTTTTGTATAAGTTCTTGTCATTTTTTCTATTGCTTTCCTACCAATAACCCTGATACCGTTGTAGTAACCACCCATAGATAACATCATGCCAAACTTCACTAAATCCTCTGGTGTTGAGTATAACCCACTCCCACCGAAAGGAATTAAATTCCATGGATTATCGTCACTATGATTTATATTAGAATTAGATTTTTGCTTACTACCCTGTGAAAAACTATCTAATTTAGATTTTTGGTAATTATTATAATATGTTGCTCTAGGAATCATATCGGCCGGTAATTCATAGAAGCTACTTGTCATATCACAAGGATCTAGTATATTTTTATGTACGAATTTAGTTAGTTCCTCACCACTCACTCTTTGTATAATCTCACCTAAAAGATGATATCCAAAAGTAGAATAACCCCATTGAGTTCCTGGCTCAAAATATAATCCTGATTTTAGAGAAGCTAAGACCCAATTCCTTCCACCAGCGCGAAATTCCTCCTCAATACATTCATAGATATTAGGACATCCATTGCTTGGTAGTGCACCATAATCAACACCAAATCCAGAGGTATGGCTTAAAAGATGAGTTAGTGTTATTTGGTGAAATGGTGGTTCTAAAAATTCATCGATAAAATCACTTACTGGCTGCGATAAACGAATTTTACCATCTTCAACAAGACGAAAGAGCGCTGTAGCCGTAATAAATTTTGATATTGATGCAACTTGAAAGATAGAATCAGTATGTAATGAATTCTCATCCTTAGTTTCATTCGAAGATTTGCCTAGAGCATTTTTCGTAAAGATTGTACCGTTCTTTGCCATACAATAACTTGCACCATATAATACTCCCTTATCTATTAATTCATCAAAGAAACGATTCAAAACGTTAATCCTACTTTCATCATAGCCAACTTCTTTTGGTGTTACACAGGCTTTACTCATAGATCCCCTCCTTGTCCATTTCTATACCATTATATACCATTCCTTACTAATGTGAAAGTATTTTCTAAGCATCTAATTTTAAGAATGAGTTCTATTGCAATTTGTAAATTTAAGTTTTTAAGTACAAAAAAAAAGAACCTACTCTGTTATTTATTATAATCGCAAATATACAAAGTAGGCTCTATCATTCAATCTATAATGTTTTTTATAATTCTTCTATAAATACATCAGCAGTGATTATCTTGCCAATTCGTTTTACATGACTTGTCATATAAGTCATACCATCTTCCCCTATTTCTACTTCTACTGTTCCACCAGGCATATGAACTTTCACATTACGATCCGTAAGTCCCAATTTATATGCAACATTTGCAGCAGCACAACTGCTACTGCCAGAAGATAAGGTGTACCCAGCTCCACGTTCATAGATTTCAATCATGATTTCTTCACGATTTAATACCTTCATAAATTGAACATTTATTTTATTTGGAAAATGTTCGTCACATTCGATTATCTTACCTAAACTCTTAACTTCGCTCTTAACTAAATCATCCCTTATGATTACACAATGTGGATTACCGATGGTTAAGCAGGTAGTGATGACCTTCTGTCCATTAAACTCCATCGCTTCTTCTATCACTTCTCTAGTTTCACCGATCACAGGTATTTCATCGCTCATATAAGATACTTTACCCATTGCTACATTAAGAGTGCCATCTTTATCATTGGTATAATGTATTTCAATCGGTCCACCTAATGTATTGATTGTAACTACATCTTCTGCTACATACTTATGATCTCTCAAAAATTGTGCAAAGATACTAATCCCATTCCCACTTTTTTCAGCTTCACTTCCATCCGGATTAAAAATACGGACGTAAATTCCATCATCCCTATCATACGGTCCCATCAAAATACCATCGGAACCTACTCCAAAATGACGGTCACATATTTCACGAATCTGTGAACCTTTCAATTCATACTCGAATTTCTTGGTATCAAATACTAAATAATCATTTCCATTTCCATGATATTTCTCAAAGATAAATTCCATAATTAAACCCCTTTCGATTATGTATAATACTTAAAATTAATCTTTCTTGGTGTCTTCTCTTGTTTCGTTGCATTTTTATTCTTAAATTATATTTTCCAACTTGTTTTGTTGCACTTTTATACTTAAATTAGATTCTCAAGCTTGCTTTGTTTCATTTTTATACTTAAATTAGATGCTCATACTTGTTTTTTGAATTCTACTCAATACCTAGTTGTATTAATTTGATTTCTTCTCAATACCTAGTTGCATAAATTTGATTTCTTCTTAATATACTTTTGATGCATTCATCTAAAATTCAGCATTATTTAAATTTGATCCTTCCTCTAATTTCTTCTGATTCTAAAGAAATTCTCTCTTTACCTATATAATACACAACATATTTTAACTTAAACATATCTATTTCTGCTTGATATATTGCATTTCCTGTTCTTCTATATTATGATAAGAATAGTTTTAATAAAAAAATCGATTAGAAAGGAATGTAGAGGTATAACATGGAATTTAATAACAAACGTGGTTATCTTCATGACCAATTTCGATTTTTTCATCTAAAAGATTCTCATACAGAATCGATTGAATATCATTATCATGAATTTCAAAAAATTGTTATCTTTTTCTCTGGTAATGTAACATATATGGTTGAGGGAAAGGTTTATAAATTAATGCCTTGGGATATCCTACTCATCAATCATCATGAGATGCATAAGCCTATCATTCAACCTGGAGTTCCATATGAGCGTATTATTTTATGGCTGAATCGTGAATTTTTAGAGAAAGAGACCTTAAAACAATATCACCTAGATGATTGCTTTCAAGAAACTGTTGTGAAAAAAAGTAATCTATTAAGAACCGAAGCAAAATATCGAATGAAATTCTCCAACCTCTTACATGAGCTAGAGGATTCCTTTCATTCCAAAGAATATGCGAATGAGTTATATTCCAATACACTGTTTGTACAACTTATGATATTGATCAATCGAATGCAGGCTTCTTCTACAACAATCGAAACACAATCTAGCATTCAATCGAATAAACATGTAGATTCCCTAATCGCCTATATTTCCGAGAATTTATCCGGTGATTTAAGCATTGATGCACTATCTAGTGCCTTATACTTAAGTTCCTCTTATCTCATGCATAAATTTAAAGAAGTGACCGGAACATCACTTCACAATTATATAACAAAAAAGAGATTAACCAATGCTATTGAATTAATGCGAGATGGTACTCCTATTACAACAGCAAGTTTACAGAGCGGATATAGTGATTATTCCACCTTTTTACGTACATTTCGTAAGGTCTATCATTGTACACCCACTGAATACTTAACCGGTAAACTACAAAGCTCTCCTTTTCATGGGCAAGATTATCGAGAGTAGTTATTCCAGAACACAAAGAAGATCTACACAAAAAAATATCTTCGCATATAATATCTACACAAAAAATACCTACACAAAAAAATACCAATCGATTTCTCGATTGGTATCTCAAATTATCACATTTTCTTTTATAATCGTGACGTAACAAAAATATCGTAAATTGCTTTGATTGCTGCTTCAAAATCTTCATTTCTAACACCAATAATGATGTTGAGTTCACTGGACCCTTGGTCAATCATCTTAATATTAATATCGGAATGAGCAAGTGCAGCAAATATTCTAGCAGCTGTGCCACGCATTGCCTTCATTCCTCGTCCTACTACAGCAATAAGGCCAAGATCTGCTTCCATATCAATAGAATCTGGTTCAGCAAGCTTATGAATTCCTGCTAATACCTTTTGTTCTTTCTCTTCAAATTCGGACTGATGAACAAAAACAGTCATAGTATCAATTCCAGAAGGTACATGTTCAAAGGAAATGTTATGTTTCTCAAATACTTCTAGTACTTTACGTCCAAATCCAACTTCTGTATTCATCATAGCTTTCTCGATATTAATTGCACAAAATCCCTTCTTACCAGCAATACCAGTAATCGTATACTTAGGCTTATGACAAGTAGATTCAACAATCCAAGTACCATTATCCTCCGGCGAGTTCGTATTGCGGATGTTGATTGGAATACCTGCCTTACGAACCGGGAAGATAGCCTCTTCATGAAGTACTGTAGCACCCATGTACGATAACTCACGAAGTTCTTTATATGTTATCGTCTCAATAACTGCAGGATCATCTATAATTCTTGGATCTGCCACTAAAAATCCTGATACATCTGTCCAGTTTTCATACACGTCTGCTTTCACAGCTCTGGATACGATGGAACCAGTGATATCAGAGCCACCACGGGAAAAAGTTTTAATCGTACCATCCGGTAGCGCTCCATAAAATCCTGGAATGACTGCGCGTTCTATTTTAGAAAGACGTTTTGATAAAAGCTTATCGGTTTTAAAAGAATCAAAGGATCCGTCTTTATCAAAGCAAATTACCTCTGCTGGGTCAACAAACTCATACGAAAGATAGTTCGCCATAATAATACCATTTAAATATTCCCCACGGCTTGCTGCATAATTATCTCCAGCTTTATTTTCGAAGTTTTTATGTATGAGTTCAAACTCCTTATCAAGCGTAAGGTTTAATTTTAAACCATCAATAATTTCTTGATAACGTTCTTTTATTTTATTTAAAGAATCAAGAAAATCTTTTCCTTCTTCTGCTAAAGCATAACAAGAATATAGCATATCTGTAACTTTGGTATCCTTCGAATTTCTTTTACCTGGAGCAGATGGTATCACAAATTTTCTATCCTCATCCGAACGTATGATATTTCCAACTTTTTCAAACTGATGCGCGTCCGCTAAAGAACTACCACCAAACTTCACAACTTTTTTCATGTTCATTCTCCTCATATAACCTAGATTCGATTTAGGATAAACCTATAATCATTTTTATGACATAATAACTCATTCTAAAAAAAAATTCAATCATAATTTACTTTTCTACGTTAAAATAATAAAATATGGCCTTTGTTCATTAAAATTCCCAAGTTTTAAACCTATATCGTATCAAAATTCCAACTTTTTGATACGATATAGGTTTTAAAAATTGTGTAGGTAAACATCATTGCAAAAAGCGGGTATAAATGAATCGTATTAACGATCTCATTTATTCCCGCAAATTATAAGATAACTACTTTCGCATGATTAATTTTCTTAAATCCTCAGCCTTCTTCTCGAAAGGTTTTAGAGAATTCATCTTCCATTCCCAATTTGGTGATCCTAAGGTACCCGGAGTATTAATTCTTCCCTCATCACCTAATTCAATAATGTCTTGTAACGGTACTATCGACATATAAGAATCTTGTTTAAAAGTAAAATCAACAAATCTCCAAGCTGGTGACCCTTTCATACAACCAGAACTTTTCAAATCACGAAGTACCCTCCTCTTCACTTTTGGAGTTTGTGATTGGTACCATCCTTTCATTGTTTGATTGTCGTGTGTTCCAGTATATAAAATCAGATGTTCCACATGATCATAATTGCTATTTTCCTCTTCTCTTGGATTAAAATTAAATTGTACGATCCGCATTCCCTTAAATCCATAATGATCACGTAACTGAAGTACTTCAGGTCTTAGGTCACCCAGGTCTTCTACTACTATCTTAATATCCTGGAACTCACTAAATACCTTGTCAAATAGCTCATAACCAGGTGCTTCCACCCATTCTCCTTCAATCGCTGTATCACATGATGCTGGTATCTTCCAATAGGTATCAAAAGCACGAAAATGATCAATGCGAATTATATCAAATAACTTAGAATTATACGAAAGTCGTTTTAACCAAAAATCAAATCCTGTTTTTTTAATATAATCCCAGTTATAAATTGGATTTCCCCAACGCTGTCCTGTTCTACTAAAATAATCTGGTGGAACTCCTGCCACAAACGCTGGCTTTGAATCAGCATCTAATAAAAAACACTTTTGATTACTCCAGACATCTAAAGAGTCAATACCAACATAGATTGGAATATCTCCCATAATTTCGATTCCATTACGATTTGCATATTCTTTTAACTTCATCCACTGTGTATAAAATACATATTGAAGAAACATCTCATATGCAATGTTATCCTCTAAATGAGAGAGATCATAACGTCTATCTACGATCCAGGTCTGTTGATCCTTGGGCCACTCATTCCAACAAATTAAGTTGTTTTGTTTTTTTAAGGTGAGATAGACCGCATAAGGATAAACCCATTCTTGATTAATAAATTCTTGATACTCTTGATTTTGTTGTTCTACTCCTTCTGAGTTTGTATTCTGTAACTTGAAATTTACATAAGCTTTCTTTAGATACTTCTCTTTATATGCTCGAACTCTCTGATAATCGATGTGTTTATAATTTTTGTGGTATGGTCTAGCACTTTCTAACAGTCCATCCTTTACTAATAAGTCCAAACTAATATATAGTTCATCACCTGCAAATGAGGAGTAGGGCTGATATGGTGAGTTTCCATATCCAAGCGGATTTAGGGGTAAAATTTGCCACAGAGTAATCCCTGCTTGCTTCATTAAGTCGATAAATCGATAACTGTCTTCTCCAAAATCCCCAATTCCATAAGAAGATGGGAGGGATGCCACTGGCATTAAGATTCCCGCTTTTCTCATTTTAGGTTCCTCCCTAGCTTAGTTTCCAGATTTCATCATTATACTGTGCAATGGTTCGATCAGAAGAAAAATAGCCTGCCTTTGCAATATTAACAATCATCTTCTTTGCCCACTCTTCGCGGTTTTCATAATCCTTAAATGCTTCTTCTTTCTTAGCAATGTATTCATTTAAGTCAAGTAATGTCATGAACCAATCCTTATTCACAATTTCATGGTGTAAGCGTTCAAGATTTTCTTTCGATCCAACTGTTAAAAGTTCTTTGCTTAGAATAAAGTCGACTAATTCTTTTATGTGAGCATCTTCTTCATATATTTTCCTAGAACTATAATCTGCTTTCTCATAATGTTGAATTACTTCATCACTCTTAGCACCAAAAATATAGATATTATCGTCCCCGACTAACTCATGAATCTCAACATTTGCTCCATCCTCGGTACCAAGAGTAATCGCACCATTTAACATAAATTTCATGTTTCCTGTTCCACTCGCTTCTTTGGAAGCTAACGAAATTTGTTCTGAAATATCACAAGCAGGAATTAACTTTTCAGCAAGTGTTACATTATAATTCTCAACCATAACTACATTCATGTATGGGTTGACATCTTTATCATTTAATATTAGTTCCTGAAGGCAAAGGATAAGGTGAATAATATCTTTTGCGATCACATAAGCTGGTGCTGCTTTCGCACCGAATAAAAACGTAATAGGAGTGGATGGAATTTTACCCGATTTTATCTCTAAATACTTATGTATTATATAAAGTGCATTCATCTGTTGACGTTTGTACTCATGAAGACGCTTAATCTGAATATCATAGATGGAATCCGGATTGAGCGTTAAGTTTTGCGTCTTCTTTAAATATTCACTTAACGCAACCTTTGCTTCTTTTTTAATGTCAAGTAATCGAGATAGTACATTTTCGTCTTTTTCATATTCCAAAAGCTTAATTATGTTCATTGCATCCTTTTTAAACTGGGAACCTATTAATTCTTCCAACAAAGAAGATAGTGGCTTATTACAATGTAATAACCAACGACGGAAAGTAATACCATTCGTCTTATTATTGAATTTTTCAGGATATAATTCATAAAATACTTTTAATTCATTTTGTTTTAAGATATCTGTGTGAAGTGCTGCAACACCATTTACACTATATCCATAATGAATATCGATAAATGCCATGTGAACTCTTTTTTGCTTATCAATGATTGCAACCTCTTCCATCTTATATTTTCTCTTTATTCTTCGGTCCAGTGTCTGAATGATCGGTATCAAGTGTGGTACTACCTTCTTTAAATAATCCATTGGCCAGGTTTCTAACGCTTCTGCAAGAATTGTATGGTTTGTATAAGCACACATCTTAGAAACAATGGAAATTGCCTCTCTTGTCGTTACTCCTCTTTCCATTAATAAACGAATGAACTCTGGAATAACAAGGGTTGGGTGAGTATCGTTAATTTGTACGACTGCATAATCTGCTAAATCATATAAGTTACTGCCCTTTGCAATGGCTTCTTCCATAATAAATTGTGCAGCATTGCTTACCATAAAGTATTGTTGATAAATTCTAAGAAGCTTGCCTTTTTCGTCGCTGTCATCCGGATATAAAAACAACGTTAGATTATGGCGTATATCTTCTTTATCAAAATTAATATGATCCGTTACTAGATTCTCATCAATCGTATCAATGTCGAATAAATGTAGCTTATTGGATCCACTCTCATATCCAGTAACATCGATATCATAAAGTGTAGATGTTAAGGTAAAATCAGCAAATGGTATCTTATATTGTGTTTTTTTCTTGGTAAGCCAGCTTTCCTTTGTAATCCATGGATTCTTCTCTTCTGTTTGAAGATTATTTTGGAAAGTCTGCTTAAACAATCCATAATGATAATTTAGACCGATACCATCCCCATTTAAACCAAGAGTTGCGATGGAATCAAGAAAACATGCTGCTAATCGACCCAGTCCACCATTTCCTAAGGATGGCTCTAGTTCAACATTTTCTATTTCTGTCATACTCTTACCAACAGCTTGCAATGCTTCCTCTACTTGATCGTAAATTCCAAGGTTAATCAGGTTATTTGATAAAAGCTTTCCGATTAAAAATTCAGCAGATATATAATATAATTTCTTCTTTGATTCATTCTTCTTACCGCGTTTCACCATTTCCTTTGTCATGGACAGAAGGTAAAAATAGATTTCTTCATTTGTCTGTAATGTCTTTAGCTGCTCCAGGTTTTGATTCATAATTTCTCTCCTCATCTTTATTCGCGCATGTAGTAACTTACTAGCATTTTAATCTAGCTGTCATTTCGATACGTTTTTTTATGCATCTGATATTTATACTGAGGATCATCCAGACTAAAATAGCCTAGTAGTAATATTTCAGTACTTACTTCTATTTTAATATTACAATTGCATACGCTGGTAATGTTACCAAGTCACCTTGTATACTTGGCTGTTTTGCTGTTGTTGTCAACGCACCTCGTATAGATTTATATGGATAATCCTTTTTTAATAATGTAATCTGTTTTTCTTCTGGGCTTAAATTATATAGAACGATGATAGAAGAATCTTCATAGGTCTTCCTTATGGCTGCAATATCATGATCACTCACCGGTATCATTTCAATATTACCCCTGGCTATCTCAGGATTTTCATTCCGTAACCTGATTGCTTTCTTATAATAACTTAATATAGAAGATGGGGCCTTACCTTGTGTATCTACTGCAGGGAAATACTGTTCAAAACGCTCCATATTGGGTGGTCCTATTGTAATTCCAGTTTTATCGGTATCAGACCAAAGCATAGGTGCTCTTTTATTTTCATCTTTACCAACACCTGATAAGCCGATTTCTTCTCCATAGTATAGAAAACTACTTCCATTCATGAAAATATTAATGCCACCAAGTAGTTTCACTTTATCTTCTTCATAGGAAACATAAGCTGCAGCACGATTATTGTCGTGATTGCTTACAAAAGATGCGTCGATATAATTAGGATTTCTTGATTCAAATATCTCTTGTACCTGTACCATATTCGACGCTAGATTATACCCAGCGTTAGAACGACCAGCCGTTTTAACAGTAGTAGCTATCTTTCCTACGGAATCTCCATACGCATAATTAAAGATACTATCAATACCACTTTCATAATAAGATGCTATCGTTCCAAAAGTATCCCAAACTTCAGCTACTAAGTAACAATCAGGAGCCTTTTGTTTACAATAATCTGTAAACCAAGATAACACTTCCATGTTTTTCTCTGGAGAACCCGTAAAATACTCTTTCGCTGCATCCAAACGAAATCCTCCTACTCCAAGATCTAACCAAAAACTAGCTATCGTTTCGATTTCTGCTCTGACGACATCACTGGATAGATTTAAATCAGGCATCTCATTCCAAAATACTGCTTCATAATACCAATCTGTCATACCTACGCGATAATATGTATAGTTATCTGCTTTATCTTTCTCAAAATTATAGTAGTCTATATAAGGGCATTCCAGATTATCTGGAGCTTTCCCTTCTGGAAGGGTCATTAGATATTTAGTAGCTTCCTTAAACCATGGATTGGTATCGGAGGTATGATTAAACACTAGGTCTATAATAACTTTAATTCCTCGTTTATCACACTCACTTAACAATGTTTTAAACTCCTCTAGTGTTCCATATCTTGGGTCGATGTTATAATAATCATTCACATCATATTTATGATACGTATCCGATGGCATGATTGGCATTAGCCAGATTCCATTGATACCTAAATCAGCATCTGTATTTGGATCATTATCATTTAAGTAATCAAGCTTTGAAATTAATCCATTGATATCGCCAATTCCATCTCCATTACTATCACAAAAAGAATATAAAAACACCTCATAATAAGTACGATAATTATCTTCTATGATATGTAACTCATGTGTAGCAATTGGCGGATATTCATCCTGTTCATTCTCTACTCCATCCAAAGGCACGGTAGTAACAATAGGCGTTACCACCTTAATATTCTCTTTAATCGGTGTAGGAGTGGTATTGTTATTATTATGGGTTACCTTACCACATCCGCTTAGTAATATAGCAGTGATTAGTAAGAGACACCAAAGTTTTATTGACTTTCTCATCTCTGTCCCCTCCTATGATTTTTTAGATTATTAACCTTTCACAGATCCGGACAGACCGTCTGTGTAATACTTCTGCATTACAATAAATAATAAAGCAATCGGAATTGATACACACACTGCTCCAGCTGCAAATCTTGTATACCAGTTTTGAACAAATTCTTTCTCTAGCATCGTCCAAAGACCGATAGACACAGTATAATTTTCATACTTATCTCCCATAATTACTTTGGCAAAGATAAAGTCTAACCATGGTGCTAAAAAGGAAGTTAAGATAGTGTATACTATAATTGGTTTTGACAATGGCATTGTGATTTTTGTAAATACATTCCATTTTGTCGCTCCATCAATTTGAGCTGCTTCATCAATTGCTTTTGGAATTGTGTCAAAAAAACCTTTGGCAATATAATAGCTAAGTCCTGCTCCACCAGAATAAACAAGGATTAGTGCCACTAAAGACTGTGTAATTCCAATCCCTTTTAAGATATAGTATACGGCAATCATGGACATGAAACCTGGGAACATATTCAGGATAAGACCAATGTTCATCATTGCCTTTCTCCCCTTAAATCTAGTTCTCGATAAGGAATAGGAAATACATAATACATAAAATGTTGATATGATACAGGAGAATACAGCAACAACTAAGGTATTCATAAACCAACGACCAAAGTAAAATAAGTCATTTTCTTTAAATAAGCGAATGTAATTAT
>JAEWHR010000165.1 GCA_023387655.1 Bacillota bacterium | reverse complement strand
TTCTTGAAAATGAGTCCGAATATGCTGCAAAATTAGTTAAACTATTAGCACAGGAGTTAGAATTACTATCAGTACATTGTTTTGTAATAATTTCTTCTGTTATAATAGATAACAAATTATCAATATCCTCAATCTGGGCAATAGAACAAATGATTTCATCTAATGTAAAGCGTTTCCCTATTACCAAATAAACAAAATTATCTTCCATCATGGCAATTGGTATATTGTCAATCCCCAGACTTAAGTTTGTAGTATTCAGAACTCCAGGAGTTCCTTCCACCATCACGTTACATTCTAATTCGTTTATTTCATCAAGTAGATTTTCAATTCCTTCTTGATTGATCGGAGTTATTATGCTGTCTGGAAAATTTCCCTCTAAAGAAGTTTGTAATACCTCAGCACTTAATTCAATGTTTCTAAGATCATCACAACAATGGCAATCTATTGTAGGGACAACGCCATAAAAATATCGTATCTCACTATTTAAGCCATGAATCAAATAAAAAAAATTAGTATCATTTATTGGTAAAGCATTTAATACATTTTCTATTGCTCTAAGACGTTTCTCCTCAGTAAACTCCGTCATATTCTCTATTTCGAATATTACAATTTCATTCTCGTTAATTTTATTAGTTTTCTCAAGAAAAAGGCATGGTGTGGTTGAGAGATACCAATTTAGACTACAATTTAAGAATTCTAATACTTGCTTTTCTAAATTCATACTATCCTCCAACCTACCTTCGTACTAGCTCTTTATAGTATATGGGTATACAAATATTTTATGAAATTTATTAAGCTCCAATAAAAAACAGCAAAGATTGAAATATGATAAATTTCTCTCTTTGCTGTTTATGATTCATAAAATTTAATCAAAGATACGCCATGCTACAATGAAACGATTACTCCACCAAGAACTTAATTCTCGATAAACAATTTTACCACTGGAGGATGATGCGTCAATAACCATGCCGTTACCAGCTGCAATACCAACATGTCCTCTAACAACTATGATATCACCAGCTTTTACATTAGATAAACTTGTAATCTTCTTGTATTTACTAACATTTCTCCAACCGCTGGAAGTTAAATAACTTTGTTTAACACCAACCTCATTCAAACACCAATAGATAAATCCAGAACAATCGAATGATTTTGGCCCTTTGGCACCAAGAACATATGGATAACCTACTTTAGATTTAGCAACACGAAGTAATTCACTTACACTTCCACTAACGGTTCCACTACTGGAATTGTTAGTGGATGAACTATTGTTGGATGAATTGTTGCTTGATGAACTATTATTCGAGTTATTGGATGAAGTATTTCCTGAGTTTGAAGACCCACTATTGCTATTGGAACTACTTGAGTTATTGCTTCCACTAGAAGTAGAGCCTGCTTTCACAGCATCAGAGCTTGTTAACTTTGTCATGGTTAAAACACCAACATTACCGTCGGCAGATAAACCATTGTTCTTCTGGAAATTCTTTACCGCATCTTCTGTAACTTCTCCAAAATAACCGGTCATATTACTTGAAGATAAATACCCAAATTTATTTAGTAATTCTTGTACACGCTTAACGGCATCACCACTATCACCTAGCATTAAACCGTTTGGAACAGCATCCGCTCTATTTAATACTTCTCTCGTGGATGGTCCTAAGTAACCATCAACTACAAGGTCATTTCTTGACTGGAACTGTTTTACTGCTAATAATGTATCATTACCATACTTACCATCTGGAGTAGTTGTAAGATAACCCAGTTCTTTTAATCTCTTCTGTGCGGATAATACGATATCTGACTGTTCTCCGTATGCAATAAGGTTAGGTTTCGCTTCTTCACTATAAAGTAAGTCCACCGTCATCTCACCAACTTTACCATCTGCGGCAAGACCGTTGTTTTCTTGCATTTTCTTTACAGCGCTCTCTGTTACATCACCAAAATGTCCCGTTACCATATCCGCAGAAGCAAGATATCCCATTTCATAAAGACGTTGTTGAATACGTTTAATATCAGCACCATCCATGCCTAATTTAGCGGCATAATGCTTCGCACTATCCGATAGTAACATCTCATAGGTTTCTGGTCCTAAAATTCCGTCTTGTTTTAGATCAGATTGTCTCTGGAACATCGTCACTGCTTCTGCAGTAATGGAGCCATAATAATCTGTTGGTTCAGCATCTTCCATAAAACCAAGATCCATTAATCTTTGTTGAATCTCCACTACAGTACTATGTCTTACACCTACGCTATAAAACTTAGGCGCTGGTTCTTCATCAACTACAGGAACGTCTTCCTCTTTTAAAGATTCTAGTGTTTCATCAACAGACATAACTGTAGTATCCCCGTCTACGCCCTCAGCAGAAGATAACACATCAGATTGATTATCTTCATCAATAGACGCTAAATCTGTTTGATCTGATTCATTCTGATTATCTTCTGGAGTTATTTCTTCTGAGGAATCAATCTCATCCTTTTGATTCTCTTCTTTTTGACCCACTTCACTTTGATTTTCATTGTTTTGGGAATTTCCTGTATTCTCTGGCGCTATTGAAGAATTATCTTCTTCCTCCGAATTATCTAGCGAAAATGTTCCAATCTCGCTATCAATACTTCTTGGATTTATATTTATTAAACCAGGTGTTATATCATTGAAACTAAGTTGTTGAGCAACCAGTGCTCTTGCATTAACCTCCTGCGCATTATTCATGGCTGAACTATTTGGAGTGGCTACTGCTGCTCCTAAACCAACTATTGCGCCCACAATAGCAATTCTTAACTTATTTTTTCTCATTAATGGTAACATGAGTTCTGTTCCTTTCCCGACTTTATAAAGCCTTATCCATTCTTGTATTGTTTTTTATTAAAATTTCGATAACATTCATTTTTATGTTTGTACATGTTTGTAATATTATGTTTGTATTTCTTTCTGTACTTCTATCTGTACTTATTTCTGTTCTTATTTCTGTACTTATTTCTGTTCTTATTTCTGTTCTTATTTCTGTTCTGACTTCTTTTTTGTACTTATTTTTTGTACTTTTATGCTTGTATTTCTCGCTGTTACAATTATAATACGAAGATATGTCTAAATTGTGACAAAATTATTAACTTTTATCTAGATTTTCTAATTATGCAATGTTTTTCATAATTTAACAATATTATTCTACCATATTTATTCCAAAGTGAAAAGATTCTTTTAATAAATTTGTTAAAATTAATTAATACGATAGTTACAATGATTAAAATTCCGATAATAAATTGTTACTTGAATCGTATTGTACTTTATTTTAACAATCTCTTTCTCCACTATATTGTTACTCAAACTAAGGCGTAAAAAAAAGAGATAATTCAGATTAAATAATTTTTGGTACATAACTTAAATAATCTTTATTATCTCTTTAAATATTTGTAGCATAACTTAAATATCATTGTTATCTCTTTAAATTTTGAAGCCTACATTAGATAATCTTTGTTCTCTCTTTAAATTTTGTAGCTTACCTTAAATAAACTTTGTTTTCTCTTTATACTTAGCTTTTAAATCCATTATTATTTCTATCAATCGGTGTAATTACTGGCTTTCCGTTACTATCTAACAGAACTGTTAACCCACCAGCGTTTCCCATACAATGAAAAAGATAATTAACCCCAGTTTCTCGATCAACCCAAATCTGACTTACATTAGAAAATCCTTGTGAATATATTTTTATAAAACGTTCGTCATCCATCAGTATCCTCACCACCTTTACCGTATCATAAATATCTTCTACTATAATTATATGATACGTTCTGTTTATTTTAGCAGATTACAATAACAGATCAAACACCTATCGAATAGAACAATTAAATAACTATTTATAAAGATTTAGCGTAGAACAATTATCACATTCGGCTGTGTTTTTGCAGGAATGCTTTTTGTTGATCTACTATATAAAACAATCATATACTTATTCGAGATATTTCCACAATAAGGTGTTCCCTTATCCTCGTTTATTATATACGTATTATTCGTAATCTCAAGTTGCAATTGATTATCTTGACTTACTAAAAAGCAGTCAAAAAAATCAGCTTTAACGAAACGACCAGGTAAATCAAGTGCAATAACTCTAATTTGATAACGAGGAGGATAAATCAGTGGCATCGGTAGCATAGGATCATAAAAACCTACTACTTTCACTCCAATTTCATCAAAAAAACAATCTACAAAGTACGTGTTTGCACTAAGAATAAAATGGACCTCTCCATATATTTCTGAATGTATTGTAAGATCATAAGATTCAATACAATCTTTTCTTAGTTCCGAGTATATGGTATCTACATTAACTATTGTACCATAGATAGCTTTTAACCCAGCTTCCTTGATGTCTGTTTTACTCCTTTGTTTCTCCCTTGGTATCGAATAATCACATTCTCCAAACTCTTTTGTATTATATAAATCTTTTTCACGATAACAAAAATCTTCATTAAAATCCATAATCATAACCCTTACTCTAATCCTTCTATTTATGATATGCACTTATATTAATTATGTCTATAGAAAACACCTTTGAAGAGTTGCTTATTTCTATTGATATCGAAGGAAGCACCTTATGATATATAACCTGCTCCTTTTTTTATCTCTTGTTCGAAAAATAAGTTCTCTACTGCCCTTTCATAATCTGAGAATCGTTCTGATTTTCTAATCTTTTTTCTGTATTTCTCATAATCCGTAAATATATATGACCAGTAATGCCATACTTCTTTCATTTTAAATAATACATCACGATCACCCGAAAGAACTCGTCTATATTCTACGACTAATCGATCGTGAAACTCTTTTAATATACATTTCTCTAATCCAACACCTGTTGTAATCTCTTGAATAAGTGCTGGATTTGTGATAATTCCTCTGCCAAGCATTATTGCATTAACCTGTGGATAACTTGCAACAAAGTCTTCATAATCCCTTGCCGTAAAAATATCACCATTATAACAAACCTCATGTTTGCTTCCATTTAATCCTTCCGAAAACACAGTAAGATTTGGTGTGTTTTTATAAAAATCCTTTTGAATCCTTGGATGTATGATTAGTTCTTCCAAAGGATATTGATTATAGATTGATATTAAATCCTGAAACTCCTCCGGATTATCACGACCAATTCTGGTCTTTATTGATATTTTAGTTACTTTTGCTTCAAATACCTCTTCCAAAAATCGATTTAAGTCATCCTTCCTAGCTAAAAAACCGGAGCCCTTGCCTTTTGCAACAACGGTTCCTGATGGGCAGCCAAGATTTAAATTAATCTCTTCGTATCCAAATTCCTTTAACTTCTTTGAAGTTTGAATAAAATCATGAGCATTGTTTGTTAATATCTGTGGAACTACGTTCATTCCTTGATTATGCTCTGGTTTAATATCTTGTAATTCTCTGGTTTTTAGGCTTACACTTTGATTGGCTACAATAAATGGGGTGAAATATTTGTCTACCTTAGGATAATAAGAATGATGAATATTTCGATAAATATATCCTGTTACTCCCTCCATTGGTGCAAAATAAAACTTCATATATAAAACTCCTTTATCTATTCGAATATATAAGTTCTACTAAAACATTTACTCGTCTTTTGATCTGCTTTAACTTTTTCTACCGTATCTTTTTTCGTTTCTTAACCTGCTTTAACTTTTTTTCTATCGTAAAGTTTATTCGTTTATACCCTGTTTTAACGTTTATTTATCTACTTTAGTGTTTGTTTTTCTACTATACGTTTATTTTCTGTATGATATTCTCATATTGCATTTCGTATAGTAATCTCTTGCGCTATTATACATTGTCTTTTCAAATATTTCTACTAAAAAAGAGGCTGGATGCTTAATATTTTCTCCAAAACCTCTTAATAGTTAATTATTATGTATATGTAGACAAACATCATAAAGTACAATAATACACATACAGAAGAAGGATAACTAGCTCTATTTTTTGTCCTTCCCTTTTTGGAATAAAAATCTAATAGAACTTAGTTCTTTCTTTGCTTCCTCACTCCCTAGTTCTGCTGCTTTTTGATAAAGTTCAAATGCCTTTTCCTTATCCTTAATAACTCCATACCCTTTGTCGTAGAGATAAGCAAGTGCATATGTAGCTTTAGAAGACATTCTAATATCTGAATGACTTAATAATTGAAAAGCTTTTTCATAATTTTTCTCTACTTTAACTCCAAAAGTATATAGATAGCCCAACTGTCTAGATACATAACTACTACCACTTGATGCTGCTTTTTCATACCATTTTACAGCTTCATTGTGATTAATAGAATCACCTTTACCTTCCATGAACATATCAGCGACCTTGATTTGAGCACTCACATTATCCTTCTTTGCAACTTCAAGAAGTAACTCTAGAGCCTTTCCATAATCTTGTTTTACTTCTTTTCCTTCCATATACATATTTCCTAATGTAAATGCAGCTTTTTCGTGTTTATTTTTTGATGCACTTAAATACCACCTAACCGCTTCATTAATACTCCTAGCTAAGTTATTTCCATTCCTATACATTTCAGCAAGAAGATATTGTGCATCAACATCATTTTGATTTGCTGCTTTTGTATACCAAGCTACTGCATTTTTTACATCCTTTGGAATACCATTACCCGTATAAAGTATGTCACCTAACTTTTTTTGACTTTCACTGTCTCCTTGCTCTGCAGCTCTACGCCAATATTCCGCTTCTAAGTTATAGTATTTCTCTCCTTTCTCATGGTAATAATTAGCCAATACCTTATGTGCACTTATCAATCCATTATCACTAGCCTCTGTAAGCCAATAAATAGCTTTTTTCATATCTATTTTGGTTCCTGTTCCATGATAGTAACAAAGACCAAGCCGATATTGCGATTGTGTATTACCAAGTTCTGCACCCTTATTAAAGTAAAAAAACGCTTCCTCTAAATTCTTAGATACACCACTTCCTTTATTATAACTAATTCCTACATTTGCAAAACTTGCAACGTATTCCTGTTTTGCGGCTTCCATAAATAAAGTAAAAGCCTTTTCTAAATCAACATCAACTCCATATCCATAATTGTACATATATCCCAATGCGTTTATTGATCTGGCATATCCTTGTTCCATAGCTTTCTTAACCCAATATAATGCTAGTGTGTAATCCTCTTCCATAGCCTTGTCTTTGATACATGCTTCTGCTAACCTTTGATGCAATATAAAAAGCTCTGGCTTATCCACGACTCTTCTAATTTCATGATTAACTTCTATAGATTCCGCATCTTTATATAGCTCAATGATCTTTAGTATCGCTTTTTCATAGTCTTGTTTCGCTGACTCTATCAATAATTCCAAAGCTCTACTGTGTGATTTTTCAATCCCTGTTCCATCTATATACATCATAGCAAGATTATATTGTGCTTGGGGATAATTTTGTTCTACAGCTTTTTGATACCATTCAATAGCTTCCTCTTTACCTTGTCCATCACCGTTTCTTGATTCATATAATTCACCAATTTTACACATTGCTTCTATACTACCTTGATCTGCTGCCTTTTGGTACCATTCAAGTGCTCTTTCATATGAATTAAAGTTTTTTTCTTCAGTATAGTACAATTCTCCTAAACTAAGCATAGAGTCAATATCTCCAAATTTAATTGCTTCTAAATACCACTGCTCTGCTTTTTTCATTTCTTTAGAAACTGATATTCCCTCTTTGTAAATATTTCCAAGACGTTTTATAGCATTTATATTTCCTTTGGTTGCAGCCTTTTCATACCATACGATAGCTTCTTTAACGTTCTTATACATCCCTTTTCCAGATTCATACATATTACCAACATGGAACATAGAAGAAGCATTATCATTTTCTACATTAGTTAAATAACATTCCAAAGCAGCTTCATACTCTTTTTGAAATTCATAGCACAATCCAATATAATCCTGCGCAAGAGAACTTACTAATGCATCGCCACATTTATTTGCATCTTCAAATAAGCTAATTGCTTGCATGTAGTTTTTTTCTGTTCCTTCACCATACAAATACATTTTACCTACATTTATGTATGACATTATATCGTGGTTACCCATTTCCATTTGTAAAAACTCGAATGCTTTACCTTTGTCCTGCTCAACTATCTTACCTTCATAATATATATCGCCTAACTTCTTTTGTGCTTTCTTATATCCACTTTGTGCTGACTTTTCTAACCACGAAATTCCTTCCATAAGATTCTGATTAGCATGAACTCCTTCTATATATGTTAAACCTAATAGATACTGCGAACTTGCATCTCCAAGCTTAGCAGCTTCACTTAACCATAGAAAAGTACCCTCCTCAATAGTGTCTTTACTTAGTCTACCATTTGTTAACAGGTTATTAATACGAATTTTTGCTAATTCTGTTTGAGCAGGGGTATAGTCTTGACTAGCAGCTTTTTTTAACCATTTATACCCTATCTCCTCATTCGTAAAATGTGAATATTCGTATATAATATAATTTTTTAGATAGAGAAATGCCAAACTATACTGAGCCTTAGCAACCTCCTTCTCTGCTGCAATCAAATACCATTCTTTTGCTTCTTTATAATCCTTTTCTACATATTCACCATTTTCATAGATGTTACCAATCTCGTATGCAGCCTCTATGTCACCACCTTGAACAGCCTTTTTTAGATAATTCAATGCCTCTTGATAATTTATTTCTACATTTTTCCCTTTTCTATATAAGTCTGCAATTCTACGATATATCTTTACATCTTCCAGGCTCACAGCATCTAAAAAATATTTTAATGCTAATGAATGGTCTTCTTTCAAACCATCACCATTAAAACTTAATTCTCCTAGATAATAAGCTGCTCTTTTGTTACCAAAATTATATGCTTTGATATACCAAGTATTCGCTTGCAATTTATCAAGTTTAGCTAAGTTTCCTTCTTGAAACATTCGACCAAGTAAATAAGCTGCATCCCCACGAATATTCTTCTCATTAGACTCATTATTTACAACTTGTAAACACCAATCGTAGAGCCTCTTTTCTTCTTTAAATGTATTCATTTCGGAACAAATTTTAATAATACCATTTATTGCATGAATATTAGATTGATCGTAGCGAAACGCAAGGTAGCACACTTTCTCTAGTTGTATAAAATCATTCTTCTTTGTATAAAAGTCGATCAATGTATGAATAGATTCCCTATCGCCTAGTTTAGCCGCTTTAATAAACCATTTTAAACCTTCTACTTCACTTTTGTCCACGTGATTTCCTGTAAAATAAAACTCTCCTAACACACGCATACTGTCAGCATTTCCATGTTCTGCCGATGCACGAAACCATGTCAATGCTCTTACATAATCTTTCAGTGCGTTTTCCCCTGATAAATACATGCAAGCCAATTTATGCTGTGCTAAAGAATCTCCTTCTTCTGCAGCGTTATAACATTGCTCATATGTCCTAATTGACTCGTTTAATTCAGGAGTTATCATACATTTCGCATTCTCTAGTATATTGTATTCTATATCAAGTTCCTCAAAACGTTTTTCAACAATTCTTTCACTGATTTCCTCTTTAGGCTCTGTCTTTTCTTTACTTAACCCCACAGACATAGCCTTAATAGCCCAATTTATCTTGTTTATTGCTTCATCATATAGTTCTAGTTCACTATCTAAAGCTTTCTCTCTCTGCTTTTCAATATCTGATTTCTCTTTCTGATTTTGTAGACTATGATATATTTCTAGTGCTTCTCTTTGTTTTAATTCTAGTTCACTCTTAATAGATTTAATATCTATACTCTGTGAAATATTCAACTTCTGTAAAAGCTCGTCCATATTTTTTACTCTATCCTTTCTGGGATTTCAACAAAAGTTCTAATTCATTTATATACTTATTTGCTTCCGCATGATTAAGAGTTTTTGCCATTTTAAAATAAGACATAGCCAGTCTCAAATTCTTAGGCAGACGATATCCATTCATATATAGCTTACCAATAGCTATCTGAGCATCTGCACACTTTTGTTCGGATAGTTTTATTAAAGTATCAATTCCCTTCTGAAAAGATGAAGTTTCGAGCATCTTCAAACTCTCCTGATAGGTCATCTCCATAATAATAGCATCCTCTACTCTTCGGAATAATTCTACAAAGTTAACATCTTGTAATTTTCCTTCATATGCCTTTTTATAACACTGATTTGCTTCCTTATAATCTCTCACAGTGCCTAATCCATTAAAGTACATATCTCCAAGACATTTATTTATGAAAGGATCCTTACCTTCTGCTAATCTCTTAAGTAGTACAAAACTCTCAACTTCATCTTCCTTCGACAGCGTTAAGATGAGACGCTCTAAATTTTTTCTATAAGTAGCTCCAGCTAATTTATAACATCGATATGCTTCTTTATAATCTTTCGTAGTTCCCAATCCCTCAAAATACATATCTCCCAAGCATTTATACGCCAAGGGATCCTCATCATTTACAATTTCTTTCATAATTCTGAAATTTTCAACCTTATCCTCATTGGAAAGAGATAGAAATAAAAAATTCATATCAGTACAACCAGATTCTCCTGCTAGTTTGTAACATCGATATGCTTCCCTATAATTCACCCTAGTCCCTAAACCATTCCTGTTCATATCCCCAAGAGATGTATAATAGGAAGGTTCACTATTTTCTGCTATCCATTTTATTAACTTATAACTATTAACGTTATCCCGATAAGAATGATTCCTGATAAAATTTATCAAACTATTTTTATGTTCATCACCTGCTAGTTTGAAACATCGATATGCTTCTATTAAGTCCTCTTTTCCATATTTATCACTACTATAAATAACTGCAAGCCCAGAATATCCATTGATATATCCCTTTGATATCGCCTTCTTGAAATATCTTATTGACTCATTGATATCTACCTTAGTACCGATACCTTCCCGCTTACACACTCCTAAATTATTTATAGCCTCTACACATCCCTCTAAAGCAGCTTTTTCAAATATTTTGTATGCTACATTATAATCCTGTTCTACTACAACTCCGTCAATGTAAGCTGCGGCCACATCATTTTTGGCTTTTGCATGTCCATTTTTTCCTGCTTGCACAATCCAATTAAAGCATTGAACATCATCCTTTTCAACACCATATCCATAACTATACATACGTCCCAATTCATATTGAGCCTTTGCATGTTCCTGATAGGCAGCTTTTTGATACCATTTAACTGACTCTTTCCAGTTCTTATCCACAACTCTACCATGATAATAAGCTTCCGCAAAAGCATATTGCGCATCAGCAAATCCGCCCCTAGCAGATTGTTCATACAACTGTATTGCTTTCTCCTCATCTTTGCCCATACCTAATCCGTTATCATACATATGGCCAAGCAAATAATCTGCTTTTGCATTATTTTTTTTAGCAGCCTTAAGAATCCACAACTTCGCTTCTTCAATCTCAGAAGTCGATTTTGCATTATTTAGATACACTTCCCCAATGGTTGCCTGAGCCTCACTAAAACCGTGCATAGCTGATTTTTTATACAATTCTAAAGAGACATTCGTATCTAAGTCATCGTTTTCTTTTTTATAAAAACTAGCTAAAATATATTCTGCCTCTGCATACTCCTTTTTCGCAGCACTCTCAATCAATGGCATTGCATAGGCTCGATCCTTTGGTACCCCATGTCCTTTTATATATAGTTTCCCTAATTGTGTTTGTCCGCGAGCACATTCTTGCATTGATGATTTCCAATACCATACTGAAGCATTAGCTAAATCCCGGTCTACGACTATGCCATCTTCATATAATTCTCCCATAAGACATTGCCCATAAGGATCTCCTAATTCTGCCGCTTCCTTGATCAATGTATAAGCCTTTTTCTTATCCTCCTTAACGCCTAACCCCTTTAAATACATCCTTCCAATTCCAGCTTTACCACTAATGCCTCCAAATTTGATAATCTTATGGAAAAGATTAAATGCTTTTTTATAATCAGATTCCCTCTCTGGATTATCGATTAATTTAACCGCTTTATGAAATATTAAGTTTAAGTCCTCATCAGTATCATCGTCAGTATCCTCATCAGTATACTCATAAGTTTCCTCATCAGCATCCTTCTCGTTCTTCAGATCAATAGTAGAGTATCCTAACTCTTTAGATACTGATGCTCCATCTTTATTATCTATCACTTGGTCAGATTTAGTTAAACTCAATCCAACCGATACACGTTTTAAAGTCCAATTGACCAAATGCAAGCTTTCTTCAATATCTTCTATGTCCTTCATGAGTTGTTTCTCAAGTTGAATATCGCTATAACTTTTGTTTATTTTTGCCTGAATGACATCTAATTTTGATAAAATATCAAGTTGCATTTCCTCTAATTCTTCTTTTATATCAAATATATTGTTTTTAGGATTAATTTCTAATCGTAACAATATCTCATCCATCTTGTCCTCCTGGTCTATAAAAAGATATCTCCATATATTTTAATAATTACATAAAGTCCTCTCTTACAATTGTAACGAATTGTTCTCTTGTTATAGTATTCTCATCCTGATCGAATAAGCGTAATGCTTGCTTTCGTAGTACATTTTCATAAATATTTCTTATTCCTCTGGCATTACCGAAATCACTCTGTCTTTGTAAACTATCTGCTATTTTTTGTTGTATAAACTCCTCTAACCCTGGTTCTACAATCAAAGAATTGGAACGTGCCATATCGTAAAAAATCTGTGTTAATTCTTCTACTGTGTAATCCTCAAAATATACTTCTGTTGACATTCTACTCTTCAGTCCCTGATTCGTACTGAAAAATTTCTCCATTTTATCCTTGTATCCGGCCATAATTACCATAAGATGATCCCGTTTATCCTCTATTGCTTTTAGTAATGTACTTACAATCTCTCTACCATAATCATCATGATTACCATGGCATAAATCATAGGCTTCATCTATAAAAAGGATTCCACCTTCTGCCTCTTTCACCTTATCTTCTACTCTCTTAGTGGTTTGTCCTTGATATTGACCAATTAATTCTGTCCTAGAACACTCTACAAATATATCACCATTTTTTAACACACCTAGTTTTTCATATAACTGTCCAATAAGTCGTGCAACTGTTGTTTTTCCTGTTCCTGCATTACCTAAAAATACTAAGTGAAGTGAACCAAAATTATTATTGATTTTATAATTTAACTCTTCACTCAATTGATTTCGCTTTATTAATGCAACCATTTCACGTACTTTTCTCTTCACACTTGATAATCCCGTCATATTATTCAACTCTTCCATCAGCTCTTCTAAGGTCTTCACTTGTGCTGACTTTTGGACAATCACAGATTCAATATCTTCAACCTTCATGATATCATAATCATTTCTACTAAGAATCTCTCCTTCAGATTTCATTTGAACTAATCTACGATCCATAGAAGATTTTGCCAATTCCACTAAATTTCTAACCCCTCTTGCATTTCCAAAATTTCTCTTTCCAGTTTTCTCTTTTATTAACCTATGTACCACTTTTGAGGTATTTCTATCTAATACCATGCCATTTTCTCTAACAATATAGCTAAATATGCTAGTCATTTCATCTATAGTATAATCCTCGAATATTATTTCATTTGGAAAGCGACTAGCCAATCCTGGGTTTTGAGCTATTAACTGGTCGATTTCTTCAGAATATCCAGCCAAAATAACCATAATGGAATCTTTATAATTTTCTATATCTGCAACTAGCGTAGTTAATGCTTCAATACCAAAGGTGTCTCCCTGCCCAGAAACCAAAGAATAAGCTTCGTCAATAAACAATACTCCTCCTAATGCTTCTATTACCTTATCATGAGTTTTCTTCGCAGTATGCCCCTGATATTCACCTACTAAGTCCTTCCTAGAACATTCGATAAATATGTTTCCTTTTGGGAGTACACCCAGTTTTTGATATATTTTACCTATAATACGTGCTACTGTAGTTTTCCCTGTACCTGGTCCACCCTTAAATAGCATATGAAGTGTACCAAAATTCTCACTTCGCTTTGCACCAATCTCCATTGCATTTTGTTGTACTATAATACTTTCAATCTTACTACGTACTTCTTTTTTCACTGAGCTAAGTCCAGTTAGACCATCTAATTTATGAATTAAATCCTCAATGTTTTCTCCTACGGAATCTTCTACCTCAAAATCCTCTGCTTCAAATTGTAATAAATTGGATGCATTCTCATCATACTCATTTTCTCTTTGTCGTTCTGCTTTTCGTTTGATCGCTATTTGTAATATTGATTCTAACGAAATAGCATTAGCAAATTCTCCTGAACATCTGTCTATTTGAATTCTTTTCATTAATGTTCTATGGGCATTGTTATTTACTATAAAACCTTTTCTTTCTGCTAAAATACAAGCAATTTCTAGCAGCTCATCAGTTGTATAGCCAGGTATGTCTAATCTAGAGTAAATAAGGTTTTTCATATCTTCATTCATAAATCGATCCATGGCAGTCTTTTTTCCTGACATGACAAATACCAGAGAGTCTTTTCTGGCTTTCATTAATTCTACCATTCCCTCTGTTAAACCAATGTGATTCATTTTATTTTCATTGTCATCAAATAATCTATCGATATGATCTATTACAACAACCATATCCTTTAGTTCAGAAAATAACTCTATCAATCCCTTATTACCATCTTTTGAGAATGCTTCTATAACATCTCTAGCATTGACCTCCATAATAGCATCGCTATCTATCAGTCCAAACATCTCCAACATAGAGGCTAAAAGTCCTGCCACTAATGTTTTACCACTTCCTCTTTCGCCAGAGATAATAAAATTCTTAATTAAAATATCTTCTCCTACCCCTAAGGTTCTTAACTGATTTTGATATTGAAGAACATCATAAAAGGATTGAAGTTCTTCTTTTACTTTCTGCATTCCTATCACTTGTTCAAAAAGAAGTTCAATAGATTTAATGATATGTTTCTTATCTTTCGATTTTTTTATGTTTTGACGAAAAAGATCTAAGAGTTTATTTTCTTTTAATAAATCATATTTTGATTTATCATCGTTTAATTTTTGATCTTCTATGATGTTCGTACTAACTTTGCAATTATCTACTTCTTGAATTTTTTCATTATCCGTAATAATTAAATCATCCTCAGACAAACTTTGATTCTCTGACTCATAGATTTTATTACGTATTCCCTGATTCATAATTACATATGTTTTATCCCCATGATTTATAGCTTCAAGCAACTCTTTTGAGTATGCTATGTAAGTCTCCTGTATAGAATATCTTAAGACTTTTCGTAAGAGTTTTTTTGCTTCATTACAATTATCTTGTTTTATATAAATTTCAGCCAACTCTATTACATATAAATCAAAGAGCTCCTCATTTACAAAAGAAGTTAGCACGTTTATCAGTTTCTCTTCCTGTGCTCCTTCCTTTAATAATTTCTCGTACAATACCATATTCTTTTGATTATCAGGAAAGCCTTCTTTTACCACCTTATGATAAAGGAGATTCCACTTCTTACTATTTTTCCAAGTGATTCTATATAATTCAGAAAGAGGAGTTAATATATCTTCCTCATTAGCTCCTAAATCCATGGCCCTCTCATACCAGAGTATACTCTTCTCATATTCTTTTAATTGAAAATATACCTCAGCGATACTAAGGACATTTCCTATATTTGCTTCTGCATTAGGTTCATAATAATCTGCCATTGCGGCGATTTCAGTAATCTTTTTTTGTCTTCTTAATTCGATTAGATGACTATACTCCATTCTCATTCTCTCCCTTTTCTAGATAATCGTTTTCTGACTCACAATCCCTTGGAGCTTCTTAATCTCTTTCTCATCAAGATTCGCATTTCTTTTCATTTCAAATTCTTTCTCTAGATTAACAGAAGGAACCGCAATGGATAAATGGATCAATTGTCTATCATCTAAACTTATCTTAACAATAATCTCAGTATTCATTGGTAATCCAACTGGCAAATCAATCAAATAATCTCCTATCAAAGCAATAAACTCCGGCTCTTTATATTCACCCTCTGTAATATTGACATTAATCTGTCTTTGATCATTAATTTTGGTATAAAAAACTTGTTCCATCGTACAAGGAATTTGAGACATCCTAGGAATAATGATTTGATTCTCCTGATGCATATTATCCACAAAAACAAGTATTCCAATGCTATGAGAGCATACATCCTGAAATACAGATATATCCTTTGAACTATCTTGCTGATATATTTCACCATATAAAGCTGCACCCATAGCAACCGCTTCATCTGGATTTATTTCTTTTGATGGTTCTTTACCAAATAACTCTGTAAGTCGTTTGCTTACATATGGAATTTTACTAGAACCTCCTACAAGGATGACTTTATCAATCTGATCAGCTTGAAGTCCAGAATTTCTAAGTATTTTTTTTATAACATTTTCAGTTTTATTATAAGTCCCTTCTATTTTAGATTCAAAAAATGGTCTCGTTATTTCAATTTGCTCTTTTATTTTATCAATTTTCATGTTTATGATAGCCTTTTCTCTAGCAGATAATTGCCTTTTACAACTTTCTACCTTGTGGAATAATTCATTATATTCCGAGAGATATTCTTCATCCTCTAAATCAATACCGTGTTTCTCTTCAAAATAATTACACACATGATCCACCAAGAATTGATCAAACATAGTTCCACCCGCTCTTGATAGCCCATCTTTTTCAATGATGCGTATTTTATCATTCTGAACTTCCATTAATGTTGCATCAAATGTACCACCACCAAAATCATAAATAAGAAGTTTTGCATTATCCATTTTACTTTTATGTTTATAATAGATAGCTGCAGCGGTTGGCTCATCAATGATGGTTAATAGATTAACCCCAGCTAGTATTGCAGCATCCTCTGTGGCCTTTCTCTGGGAATCCATAAAATAGGCAGGAACTGTAATCACCACATCTTTAATCTCATCCCCTATACTCGCTGAGGCATCCTGCACAATCTTCTTTATAATTAAGCTAGATATAACCTCAGGTGTATATTCAACCTCATTGATTGTTTTAAATACTTTTCTTCTTCCCATGTCAATTTTAACTTTGGATATTACATCATTAGCAAATAATGCCCCATTTTCTTTCGCTACTTCTCCAACAATTATCTGATCATCCTCATCAAAGAAAACTACGGATGGAGTTAATCTTTGAGATTCCCCATTAATCGCAATCTGTGGCTCTCCATTCATATCTATATATGCACAGGCCGAATATGTAGTCCCTAAATCTATACCCAATACCATTGCCGTTCCTCCTAAAACATCTATTCTAAAGTTTAATTTATAATCAATATTACACAATTGTCTTAACAATACCATCTTTATATATACAGCAAAATGCATCTATATATATTTCTAAAGTTAAAAAATCTGGGTCGTCACAATAATCAAAGTACAAATCATAACCTCTCACTAATCTTTCTACTATTTGAGGATCCTCTACACCAACGACCATATCCTCACTAGAATATACAGGAGTACCAGGTCGTTTAATAACACCACAGTCCATCAAATATTCCTCTTTATCCGATGGGTACAAAAAAGTGATTAATTCATTAATAAAAGTATTTTCTTTCTCTAAGGCTTGTAACTTTTCTTGAATTCGCCTCTCTAAATCTTCAATGATAGGATTTTCCTCTAATTTAACTCCTGACTTCTCTACTAATATCTTCTCTGCTTCGAAATTTGTTTCACAATTATCTTCAGTGGTATCATCAAATATCCATATCTCCGGATTTAATACTTGTTCTTCTATTTGACTTCTACTAAAATCCTTATTCTGATGGGTTCTATCTATAATTTCATTTTCATTTTTTTCATCGACTTCATATTCCATGTCATGATTTTTTTTATCAACGATATCATATCCAATTTCATGATTTTTTTTATCAACTATCTCTTTTTTAATGTCTTGATTTAGGAGAATTTTTTCGTAATCTAAAGAACGTTCTGTTAACTCGAATGCACTTAATCTATCTTGTCTATACTTTATATCTTCTTCCTTAGTGAATTTAGCTTCTAGTTTCTTGTGTTCCTGATTCAATTGTATCAATAATTCTTGTAATTCCATCAAATCTTTTATGTATTTTCTAGAACGTGGCCTTCGCAACTCTTTTAATTTATCATTTGAAGTATCCTTCGTAATATTTCTAGTTAATGGAGTAATAACTTTTGACGTATTATTACTTGTACTTACTTTTTTCTCATTGATTTGTATTTTATTTAACATAAAATACCCCTTTCATTTTTATTATATTTCAAAGTTAAAATAATTAAATTAATGAACTATCATGGCATCTCTTATAAGGTATTTACACTTATTATTACATACTATTAAATGTAATTTGAATAGAGCAATGCTGACGCGCTGTCACGAAAGTGACTAACTACCTTAGCGCGTCATGTACACCCTTAGCGGAGCGTTTTTTAATTTATAGGGCGCAATTTCCTCGTAAATTAAAAGAAGAGTTCTTATTTATTAGAATGAAGTTGCCACACAAACATTCCAATAAGTTAGAACTCTAATGTCTACAAAGTGAGCTTCGTTCAGAAAGCTAATACTATATAATATAGATTTGATTTTTTCTTCTAATTAATGCTTCTATAGTTTCTGCTTTTCTTTCCCATTCTACTGCTTTTTCTAGGCTTAGCGGGACTTTTGTACCTTCGATATACATATCACTAAGAAGACGACGCGCAGCAGGACAACCATCTTCTGCTAATTCTATTAGATATTTTACACCCTCCCTATAATCGGAATGTTCCAACATCGGGATTATTTTTATTAATCGTTTCTCCCATTGCAGTAACTGATGCGGACCATTATAACTTGCCTTATCTTCAGACCATTGCTTATTTGGCTCTGGAGGAAATAATTCTGACAATTTTACTTTTTTATTTATCCTTAAGTTCACAATAAAAACCTCCGATATCCCATCGTATGTACAAAAACATTGTGTTTCTTATTATTAACTATCATAACATAATTTGTAATATAACTATACAGAAAAACAATTAATCTTGCAACAAATTTCAAGCATTCGTACATGCATTCTTCTAGTGTGACCGTTCAAAATGATTGATATCAATTAAAACATTAAGAGCATACGGATAGTTTTTTCTTAAAAACTCATATACTCCCTCTGTTTTAGAATCATGGGTATCTTTTGTTATGCTTAATTAATTATTTCTTCTCTATGTTTTATATGTATTCCAATGTGACCAATTCCTAGAATAATAACAGAAATCATTAACCATATTACTTTCCCATATACACCCAGTAGAAAAAACGCCAGTACTGGTAGGGTAGCCCCTGCTACTGGGACGCCAAAGAAACTACTATAAAAATCCTCTAACGTCCTATCACTGCGAAAATAACGAATCCACCAAAGTTCATACATTACCATTAGGGCGAAAGAAACCAGCAACCATATATTCCAATTCGACCATGGTTTCATATTAAAATCAGAGAATATTAATACAGTACAGGAAACAAGTACCTGACCAACCCGTTCCAACATCAGTAATATTTTGTTTTCATTCGTAAAATCATAGCCTGTTGGTTGTTTCTTTGTCCAAATCATATTCGGAATCGTAAGCATTAATAAATATATCATACCAACATAAGAAAACCCAAAATGTCCCATAGATTACTTCCTTTCTACTACTTTTTTCTGCTCCCAGCGAATTAACCCTACTCGAATTCCTATCGTAACTTAGTTAAATTTTTTCTTCATGGGTTGTGTTCTTTAGGCAATAGTACCCTCGTATATCCCGGTTAAGCTCCTTTGATTTTATCGTTATCAGTAATTCCTCTATACTCGATAAGCTAGCTATACAACACAATATAATCGAAGTTACGGATAAACCACTTAAGAGATAAAAACAAGGGAAGGAAAATAATAAAAAGCCTGTGATCTTATTTAAATAGGTGTGAAGAAATGCGAGAGAATGATACTTAAGAATTCCTATTCCCAATGATAGAAAACGAATCAAAGCGATAAGACAAATAGATCCAAGCATCCATTCCTCCAATGGAAGGGCAGTAAGACAAATGGGTATCATCACTGCAATAAAAGCAAAATCTGATATACTATCCAGTAATGCACCCATTTTACTACTACTATTCGTATACCTTGCGACATAACCATCTAACATATCGCTGATTCCACAATAGAAATATACAGTAAAGAATATGAAAGAGAATGGCTTTAAGAAAAGTAGCATGAAAGAGCCTGCTATTCTACTTATCGTTATTAAATTTGTAAGATTTTTCATATACCACCTTCCCTGGTTTAGTCTGAATGTAAGGTTACTTCAAAGGTGGTTCCACTTTGATCTGACTTTAATATCTTTATCTTTCCGTCGTGAAGTTCCACAATTTTCTTAGCAATCGTTAATCCAAGCCCATTTCCTTTTGTTGCATGAGAAGTATCACCTTGATAAAACTTATCAAAGATACGTTTCTTCGTATCCTCAGTCATGCCGCTTCCTTGATCCGATATTGATATCATCACATTCTTTTGTTCTTGAATCACATGTATGTCTATGATGGAATCTGGTGCAGAAAATTTAATAGCATTATCAATTAAATTAATCCAGACTTGTTTTAGAAGTTCTTCATTTCCATAGAGAAATATTTCATCACAGTCAAACGCAATCTCTAGATTCTTTTCCATCCATCTTTTTTCTAGCAATACAACTACCCGACGTATTTGTTCACTCACATTAAAACGAATCTTGTCTGTAACGATTGTCTGATTTTCAATTTTAGATAGATTTAGTACATTCGTAGCTAGCTCAGCAAGACGATCCGATTCACTAATAATGATATCTAGATACTCATCACTTTCTTCCTTGGTTAGGTCATTGTATTTCAGCATCTTAGCAAACCCCCTCATGGATACAATAGGAGTTTTAAACTCGTGGGAAAAATTATTGATAAAGTCTGAACGTAATATTTCTATACTTTCTAACTCTTCTGCCATATGATTAAAGCTTGTATTCAGCTTTTGAAACTCCTGTGGTCCCTTTAATTTTACTCTAACACTAAAGTCACCTTCTGCTAATCGATCTGCTGCAGATATAATTTCACGGATTGGAGAAAGAGGTATTCTGCTAAATATAATCGATATTATCGTTCCAAATAATACGCTCACTACTGCAAATAAAAAAATAGGAGTTAAAGGCTTTTTCGTTAAAATTGATGCAAATATACCGTAATGACTTAACACAATAAATATTCCAAATAACAGTATCATCGTTACTAGCATAATAGTGAATATGATAAACGCAAAAAGTAATGCTAATTTAAAACCTCCACACTTCTTGTTCACTTTATTCACAATTTTTCACCGCCTTATATCCAAT
>JAEWHR010000064.1 GCA_023387655.1 Bacillota bacterium | reverse complement strand
GGAAAGTAGAACGCTTTAGTAATTCCAGTACATTCTCATGAGCCTTCTCTCCATTATTAAAACGACTCCATAAAAGAATAATCCATGCACGGCTCCAACCGGTATGTCCGCCACCATGTTCAAGTCTTCGTCTTAATGTTTTTTCTGCTGCCTCATAAAGTTCCGGAGTTTCTTCCTTCGTAATCATGGAACCAGGATAAATTGCAAAAAGGTGAGATATATGGCGGTGTCCTGGATCTACTTCCTCATAATCCTTAGTCCATTCCATTAACTGACCATACTTTCCTATCTGAGGCTTTGGAAGCTTATCTAATAAAATCTTTGTATCTTCCACAAGTTCCTCTTCACCTAATAAACTGGAAGCATTTAAATATGCATGAAATAACTCATATAAAATCTGGCTATCCATGGAAGGACCAGCGCACATACAACCTTTGTTACCATTTTCCATAATGTAAGTATTCTCAGGGGATACCGATGGGCAGGTAATCATCTGACCTTCTTCATTCTCTATTAAGAAATCATGGAAGAACAATACAGCTTCCTTTAAAATATCATAATTACTCTTTAAGAACTGCAAATCCTCTGTA
This sequence comes from Bacillota bacterium, assembly GCA_023387655.1. Taxonomy (GTDB): domain Bacteria; phylum Bacillota; class Clostridia; order Lachnospirales; family Lachnospiraceae; genus Lachnoclostridium. The sequence continues at coordinate 23,500 of JAEWHR010000064.1, read as the reverse complement.
TATAAATAATGTTCCCAAATATGAAGTGATAACCATGCTCCTCCCATTACCCAGTAGCTAGCTGGTATATACTGATCCTGTGGTGCGGTATCTGCATATAAATCAGTATTATGATGTGCAACAAAACCTCGACAACCATACATTTCTTTTGCGGTACGAGAGCCATTGGTAACCATTCTTCGTAATAAATCAAACAAAGGAAGGTGACATTCCGAAAGATTCGCAGTTTCTGCAGGCCAATAATTCATCTGGGTATTGATATTAATTGTGTACTTACCATCCCATGGTGGGTCCATTCGATCATTCCATATCCCCTGTAAATTTGCAGGAAGGGATCCTGGCCTACTACAAGATATCATTAAGTATCTACCGTACTGATAATAAAGCGCTAATAAATCATTATCTTCCCTTTGCTTTAATTCTTCTAAACGTATATCCGTAGGTACCTCTCTTCTACTATTTCCCCCTAAGGTAAGAGATACACGGTTGTATAACATTTTATAGTCTACAAGATGTCTTGTTTTCACTTCATCCCATGACATTTTACAAACTTCATTTAAGGTCTTTCTACATGCTTTTGCAGGATCTAAAGTTCGGAATGTGGTGGCTGCTGAAAGGTATAATATAACTTCACTGGCATCTTCTATAATTAGGAACTCTCCAATTGTCTTAACCTGACCTTCTCGCAAGCAAGCTCCTCGTAACATTCCACAATAATTAATTCCTCCATCACCGGTATCTGCATCAAAGCCTATGGTATCGGAACCCTCATGCCATACATGATTGATGAATTTTCTTCGATTAAAGTGACAATGGAAATTAAGTTTCCTACTACCTTTTGCCTTTAGATGTATTGCGATAATCTGATCTGGATAGGAGGCAAAAACCTCTCTCTCATAAATCGTATCTTCTATCTGATAAAATGTTCTAGCAATACCATCCTCTAAGTCTAATTCTCTCTCATAATTGGAATATTCACGCACTGAATCATCAAAACGGAGTTCTAAATTCCCCATGGTCTGATAGATTCTTTCATAAGCTGGTGTACCTGATAAGGAAAATAAAGATAATCTCTCAGCTTCTCTAATCTTTCCCTCAAAGATCAGCTCTCTAATCTTTGGTAAGTTTTCTGCACTTTCTGGATTGATACGGTCCAGTGGTTTTCCATACCAGATACTATCTTCATTTAGTTGTATTTTCTCCTGAAAAACATCGCCAAATACCATACCGCCCATACGGCCATTTCCTACTGGTAGTGCTTCCTGCCAAGCAGTTGCTGGCTTATCGTACCACAGTCTTTCTCTTAGTTGTTGATTCATCGTTATCGCTTCCTTCCAAGTATCTTGTTTTCTTTTTAATTTCTATTTCTCTTTTGTTTTGTATCGTTTGGTTCTTTACTTCTCGTTTTTTATGTTTATATTTCATTGATACGCTATCTTTTTGTTTTTGTTGTGTTTTCTTTTATATAGAATCCACCAAAACTTTGTTCTCCCTTATACTCCCCTACACTTGATTCCTTCATTATTTTTTATCTATAATTATTTTAACGTAACGTCAAATCAACTGAATCATCAATATCGATTTCTTTTCCATCGACATTTTGAATCTTCACATGGTCAAACAAAATCCCCTCGGCATTTCTTAGGAAGAATCCCGATGCTTTCACTGGCTCAAGTTGTCCCATCATCGCTGGGATTCCAGGTTCTCCATTCGGATCCATAGAAATACTTACATGAGATAGTGTAACGTTTTTTACAGGCTGTTCTTTTAGACCATATAAAAAACCTGCGCAAGCAGTTGCACCTGTTACCGTCATATTACTAATGTGAATATTTTGCAACGCAGGTGTACCATCATCGATTGGATAGGCTTCCTTATCCCATACATACTTCTCTTTCCCTTCCGGTCCACAGTAATAGTACATATTAAAGACAAAAGGACACATCACACGGTCCATCACGATATTGTTTAAATGAATATTTTCAACGGTTCCACCACGACGTCTTCTTGTTTTTACGCGGATTCCACGATCTGTATCCTGAAACACACAATTTGTAACCGTCACATTTCGAACACCGCCACTCATCTCACTTCCAATAACTAAACCACCATGCCCATGTATCATATTACAATTTGCTATAGTAATATTCTCACAAGGTCTATGAACTGGTGTCTTTTCTGTACCTGACTTTAGGGTAATACAATCATCCCCTACATCCACCTGACAATTAAGGATACGTACATTACTACATCCATCTGGATTAATTCCATCCGTATTTGGTGAGTCCGCGGGATTCTTAATGGAGATTCCCTCAATTACTACATTGTTACAATAAAGCGGATGCACCGTCCACGCAGGTGAATTTATTAAAGTAACCCCTTCAATATTTACATGTTCGCAAAACTGAAATCCTATTAGATATGGTCTTGGATGCTTTAGAGTCTTCTTTCTCTCTGCCTCCCACCAAACAGCACCATTACCATTAATTATACCATCACCCTTAACACTAACATGATGCGCATTTTCTGCAAAAATACAAGCCATATAAGCAAGCTTTGCTTGCCCCTCGAATTCGGTATGTACTAACTCATAATTTTCAATATCTTCTAGAAATGAAAGAGTAGCACCAGCATTTAAATATAAAGTAATATTGCTATAAAGGCGTATCGAATAGGTTGGATAAGTTCCCGCTGGTACATAAACCATACCCCCACCATTTTCTACTGCATCTGACACTGCATTTTGAAATGCCTTCGTCCAATCTGATCCCTCATTACTTACTGCAAAATAATCTCTGATATTATAAATTCCATCCATACACTTCACCCATTTCCTCTTTCTTTCGTATTTTCGCTAATACAGTTAACATGGATGCTATTCGTGATAGCGCTTACAGGTTCAGTATAACAGTTACTCCTAGAAAAGAAAGAAACAATTCTTTATTTTCTAAATAATTTTTGTATCCTTAATTATAATAGTATACAAATTTCATTTATATCATCTAATATGATATAAATCTCTCCCACTTCGAATTGATTACCGTAACAGCATTTGTGTTATCTTCTATAATATAAGGCGCATTTATTCCTCGTGAATCCGCTTTACCAGAAAATCTTCCTATAAGGAAACCTTTTAGAATGATTTTTCTTACCTTTCTTCTTGCTTTTGTAAGTAGTTTCATATAAACTGGTTCATGTACTTAATATAATGTAATAATTTCATAAGCTTCTCTTTTAGTTTAAAGATAAAATATCATAAAAAACGAATCTATTGGGGGATTTAGAGATGCTTTACATAAAAAAACTATATAATAATAATTCAATTTTTCAGTTTTGGACTTCTTACTTATTGGTACTAATTATTCCGCTTATTATTGTATTAGTTGGCTTTCAATATGTTTTTCATGTTGTAAAAGACGATGCTAATAAGACGAATAACACCATGCTAGAACATAGTATTAATTTAATTGACAGTGAACTTAAGTCATTTGAATCATTAGCGCTTCAAGCAGCACAAAGTAACAAACTATTAGAATTTTCAAAAGCAACCAAATTAGACAGTGCTAATGCACTGCTTGCTCTTGAAGTAATGAATGAAGTCTTTAGCTTAATTAATTTTCACGGGGTTAATTTAATTGATGAAGCTTATGTGTACTGCCGTAATTCAAATTACATAATGTTTGAAAACACACTTTATAAGCCGGTATATTTTGAGAAGTATTTAAAGAAATGGGGAATCGATTTAGTGGATTGGTATGATATGTGTATCAATAATACCAATCGCCTTCCTTTCTATGTTCCAACCAACAATAATTCATTGTTATATGTTCTCCCGTTTTCTAATACCTTAAAAGGAGAGAATCAAGGATTTATTGCTTTACTGTTAGATTCACGAAAATTAAAGTATTTATTGGACTTTTCAAATAAATTCGAAGAATATGCGGTTTTTATCTTAAACACTGATAATCAGATTATATGGACAGAACATAGTTATGACTATAACTCAGATGAAATAATACTAGAAGAAGATGAAATTATTGAAATTATTACAGAGGATAATGTCTCAGACGGACCTGACTTAAATAATATTGATGATAACTCAAACGAAACAGTTGATAAAATAAGCCAAGATTCCGTTCATAAAAAATTAAAGCAACAAGTGGCTTCCGCTATTAATAATAAAGATACTCAAATTATTAACTTGAAATCCCAGAAAAATGGGTGGAGTTATTACGTTATTGTACCAGAGAATGAAGTATATAAAGAATTAAATGTCTTAAAGATACTTATTTTTTCTTTGCTAATCTTAGCGGTTGTAATTGGTGAAGTGTTCTCTTTGTTTTTATCCATTCGAGCAGGTCGCCCGATTAACGATATTTTCCGACGTTTAGAGCAGAAAGAAAATAGTCCAAGAAACTCAGAAAAGCTTGGCGAGTTAGTAACCGATATTATAAGAAGTAATCAAAAATATCTAGAAAATTTAGAAAAAGATAAACCTTTATTACAAAAAGCTTTTTTCCATGATTTAATTAAATCTGAGTTCGTAAATACAAACGAAATTAATTACATGGCTGAAAAAGCAGGCATCTCGATTACAAGCCAAAACTATACTATAGTTGCATTAAAATTATTTGCAAATAATGATTTCTATGAAGTGGATAAACAGACTATCGAGGATGTTCGAGTTTTAATGCAAGTCGTAACCAGCCGTTTAGAAGAATTGTCTAAAACCCAAGTTTGGATTTATAAAAAAGACTATTTAACCACATTTGCGGTCTTCCTTGGAAGTCAAACTACAAATGAAATCACCTCCCTTGTGGAACAAGTATTTTACTGGGTTACCAACACCTATTCTGTGGAAACAAGATGGGGAATTAGTAACATCAGTACTGATTTGCTAAATGTCTGGAAAATGTGCGAAGAAGCAACCACAGCCCTTGAAAACTGTGATTCCAATAACCACATCGTACAATACAATTCTCAATTGGATATAGCCAAAGAATACTATTTCCCAGATATGGCTAAGGAAAGTTTGAAAAATTGTATCCAGTATGGTGATGTGGCACGTATGAATAATGTGTTAGATATCATTCAGAAAGAAAACTTTGAAAAGAGAATTCTAAATCGGAAACGTTTCCTAAAACTAAATTCTCAGATAATATCTATGCTTTCTGAGTTCTGTGATACCGTACCAGAATTAAAGGATGAAATCATGCAACTAAATAAGATCCTTATTGAATATGGGGAAGATACACAGGAAAAGTATTTCTTATACTTAAAAACGATTTGTGAATTCCTTTGCCAGGATACTACAAAGAAAATCCATATTCAAAGAAGCAAATTGGTTAAGAACATCAGAAGCTATATTAATGAAAATTATATGGATCCTAATCTTGGTCTTGCAAAAATTAGTTCTGTCTTTGGAATTTCTGAAGGTTATGTATCCTCTATTTTTAAAGAACAAGATGGTATCAATTTTGCAGATTATGTGGAGCAACTTAGAATCGAAAAAGCTTGTCAGCTATTAAAGGAAGATTTATATAAGATTACAGAGATTTCAGATATGGTCGGCTATAACAGTGTACAGTCTTTTAGAAGAGCATTTAAACGAGTACTAGGTATTAAACCAACCGAGTTTCGTAAGGAATAACTGTTCCTTACATGCTCTAATATATGCATAAAGGCGCTATTCTCCACATGTTGTACAAAAAGGAACAATTTTTCTAGTCTGTATAGTAGAAAAATTGTTCCTTTTTCTAATTTCTATGAAAGCTACTATAACTGGTGGGTTTTCTTAGCACAATTCTTAATCGAAAGTTTTGTACCTTGAGACTAAAATTAGTCACATGATAGAATGAGTACAACGAAGGAGGGAATGAGATGCAATCAGACACACAAAAAAAGAGACGAATGAAAAAGGCATCTGTTGGCAGAAAGAAAAACCTACTTATAGACTTATACCGTTATCGATGGTTTTATCTTATGTTTTTGCCTGTACTAGTAGTATTAGTATTATTTTGTTATTTTCCAATGGTAGGTATCTTCTATGCATTCACAGAATATACACCATTCAACGATCCAATCTATATAGGACTTGAAAACTTTAGAACCTTATTTTCCAGCCCTAAATTCTGGCGTGCATTTACAAATACTTTAGAGATTAGCTTAACAAAATTAGTAATTGGCTTAGGCTGTAGCGTTGGACTGGCACTACTCATTGACGAGATAAGACCAAAAAGATTTCGTAAATTAACACAAACAATAATGTACATCCCACACTTTATTTCCTGGGTAGTAGTAGCTTCTATATTTACCATCTTTCTATCTCCAAAAGATGGTTTCGTTAATCAATTAATACAGGCTTTTGGTGGAGAATCCATTTACTTCTTAGCGAATGAAAAATGGTGGCGACCAGTGTTCTATATTGTTAACATCTGGAAAGAGACTGGTTGGGGAACCATAATATTTATTGCCGCTCTCGCTGGTGTAGATCAAGAGATGCATGAAGCTGCTAAAATCGATGGTGCAGGACATTTGCAAAGAGTTTGGTACATAACCCTCCCTGCAATCTCACTTACCATATTAACTGTTTTCATCTTAAATCTAGCAAAAGTTTTAAATCTTTTTGACTCTGTATGGGTATTACAAAATTCAAGTGTTCTTGGCGTATCTGATGTTATAGGTACTTACGTGTATCGGTTAGGTATCCAAAGTGCCGACTATGGTCTATCTACTGCTGCCGGTTTATTTAAATCTATTATTTCTGTAGTATTAATTACCATAGCAAACAAGATAAGCAGAAGAATTAAAGGGGAGGGCATATTAGGATGAGAGAACGATTATCATTTAAGCCCGGACATAAGGCAAGAACTATATTTGTACTGTTCAACTACAGTTTTCAGATTTTGTTAATGATTGTTATGTTAATACCACTCTTAAAGGTATTTGTCGATTCTGTAGACCCAACTACTTACGGAATTCGTTTATGGCCAAAAGCAATTGATTTTTCAGCTTATAAAGAGATTATATCGAAAGAAAGCTTATATCGACCATTCGTAATATCCGTGATAACCACAATCCTTGGAACAGGATTAGGCCTATTATTAACAACTCTTGCAGGGTATGTCATTATTCAAAAGGAAATGCCAGGTCACAAGCTCATCATTAATATCATCTTATTTACAATGTTATTTAGTGGTGGTTTGATTCCTGCTTATTTAAATATTAAGAATTTAGGTTTAATGAATAACTTACTTGCAGTAATTTTCCCAAGCTGTATGAGTGCTTATAATATCATACTGATGAAAAGCTTTTTTGAAGCAATTCCATCTACTTTGTATGAAGCCGCTGAGTTAGATGGCTGTACTCCTCTCACAACCTTTTGGAAAATAGTACTTCCATTATCAAAGCCAGCACTTGCTTCTATCGGACTTTTTATCGCTGTCGGTATGTGGAATGAGTACATGGACTTTATTCTATACATCACAAATTCAAAATGGAAGAATTTCCAGGTAAAAGTACGTGACTTAATATTAAATGATGGACTATCAGGAACAAGTATTACAATCTCGGAGGACATGCTAAAGAGTGCCGTAGTTATTGTTGTTATTTTACCATTCTTAGTTATCTATCCTTTTCTGCAAAAATACTTTGTAAAAGGTGTTACGATAGGAGCAGTAAAAGGTTGATATATAAAAATATAATTATTGGAGGAAGGTAGTTATGAGAAAAAGCAAGAAGATGATCGCATTGCTTCTAAGTGTTGCTATGTTTGCAAGCTTAGGTGCAGGATGCGGCAGCAAAAAAGGAGCAGAAGGTGACAAACCAGTATCTGGGAACCCAAGCTCAGGCAGTACCACAAGCTATGCCGATGTTAAAAAACCTGAAAGTATTCACTGGTGGGTACATTCCGGTTTAAACGAAGAAAATGGTGTACCTCAGTGGGAAGCGGAGTTTGAAAGACTTACAAACATTGATTTAAATCTTGAACTTATTTCTAACAATGAATATTATACCTTACTTGAGTTAGCTTTCGCATCGGATACCGTACCAGAAGTATTTGACTTAAGTGCAGAACAAAAACTTGCAACTTATGCAAAACAAGGTGCTGTCGCTGACTTAACTGATTTGGTAAAAGAATCAGGTCTTTATGACAAGGTTGATAAATCCTTATGGGATGCTGTAAGTATCGATGGAAAAATCTACGGTATTCCAATGGAAATTGCCAGTGGCGCTGTTACATACATCAGAAAAGACTGGTTAGATCGTCTTAATTTAAGTGTACCAAAAACTTACGATGAATTCACCGAAGTATTACGTCAATTCCGTGACAATATCGAAGAATGTAAAGTTCCATTAACTTCACCAGGACTAAAAAGCAATGCGAATCTTCCTGAATACTATCAGGGCGCAAGCTATGACTTTGTTAAAGTTGGTGATACTTGGGTAGATGGATTTGCTCAAGATAATATGGTAGAAGCACTAAAAAGAATGCGTGATGCTTACGCAGAAGGTTTAATTGACTTAGAAGTAGTAACAAATACAACATCCAATTGCCGTGATCAGTGGTACTCAGGCAGTGTTGGTGTATTTAACTACTGGGGTGGCCTCTGGGGACAAACATTAACAGAACGTCTACAGGTTAATGTTCCTGAAGCAGAAGTATTAGCAATGGATCCAATCGAAGGAGCAGTTTACTACTATTCCGTACCATCTGTATTATGTATTTCTTCCAAAGTATCAGAGGAAAAGACAAGACAAATCTTTAAATATTTCTTTGATTATATGCATGATGGAAAAGAAGGTCAGGTACTCTTTGAAAGTGGTGTAGAAGGCCTTCACTGGGAACAGGATGGTGAATACAGAAAACCACTACCAACCTTATCTAAACCAGAAGAAGTTTTAAATAAAGTTTGGATTACTCCTTGGATGACTATTTCACCATTAGAATTAACAGATAAGAAAATTAAGTTAGATGAAGCAGTTTCCTATTCCTTAGGCGTATTAGATAAGTATGCAGAACAAAAGGTAGCTTTCCCAGTTTCCGCAACATTAAACAAAATTGTTTCTGACTTAACCTTAGTGAGAGAAGAAATCCTTGCAAAAGTTGTTATGGGTGATATGACAGTCGAAGATGGTATGGCAAAATATAAGAAAGAAGCTGAAGAACTGAATGTAGCACAAGTATTAGTAGAATTAAACGGAAAGTAAGCTTCTTTAATAAAGATAAAATCATATTAATAATTGAGGCTGTTACAACATAGTCTTATTAGAAAATAATTCATAAAAATGCGTCTTGCTTGGCCGTATAGCCATTTCAAGGCGCATTTTATGTTATAATACTATTTTTGCTGCGTAGTCGCTATCGGGGCTTTACTTTTACGTCATGAGTAATAAATACTAACACTAGAACAATATATGAGCAATTAATGTTATAATCGGTAGTGTAATTAACGTACGTTCGATAAAGATAAGAAATAGCTCACCAAATTTCACTGGAATTTTAGAAGCAATTAATAAGGCTCCTACTTCAGATAAATAAATTAACTGAGTAACTGACACAGCCGCTACAATAAAACGAGTCATATCGTTCGCTACATTCGATATCATAACAGAGGGTAGCAGCATATCTGCAAATCCTGCAAATAAGGTTTTTGAAACTGCTACTGCTTCAGGGATTCCAAGCATCTTTATGAATGGTAATAATGGCTTTCCAAGAATCTCAAAGACAGGTGTATATTCAGCAACGACAAGAGCTGTAGTTCCCATCGCCATAACAATTGGAATAACACCAACCCACATATTTAATACATTACTTACACCGTCTGCCAACACACTTTTTATTACCTTTTTGCCTTCTACGGTTTCAAGAGCCTTATGATAAGCAATGGAAAGACTTTTCTGACCCTTTCTATCTCCTAATAAATTCTTTTCATCAAAACTTACTCCTTCTTCTGCCTTGACTTCTTCTGTCTTGACTTCTCCTTTCCTACCATCCACATAACAGTCTTTTTTTCTAGAAAGTGGGGGGAGTTTAGGAATCACAATCGCTGCAACCAAGCAGGCAAAGGATACAGTCAGATAAAAAGGAACAAACATATGTGATAATCCAACCGTATTAATAATAACTAGACAGAAAGTTATTGAGACTAACGAAAAGCTAGTACCAATGACACAAGCCTCTCTCTCCGTATAAAATCCTTCTTCATATTGCTTACTTGTAAGCAATACTCCTATTGTACCATCGCCAAGCCAAGAAGCGATTGCATCGATTGCAGCTCTTCCTGGCAGATTAAAGAGTGGTCTCATAACCTTAATTAATAAGGTTCCTGCAAACTCAAGTAAACCAAAATTTAATAACAATGGTAATAAAAATCCTGCTAGGAAAAATATCGTAAATAGGATTGGTAGTAATTCATAAAAAACAAGGCCACCAGTATTTTCAGAATATACTACTTTCGTTCCGATTTTAAAATACGTAATTATACATAGGAGAAAAGAAAACCCTCTTATTGCAATTGAAACTAATGAAATCTGAAACAATGAGCAAAATATAGAATTGCTCTTTCGCTTAGCAATGGCTTTACTCTTACTAAAGTGAAATACAAGAAAAGTAATAGCACTTCCTAAAAAGGAAACCCCCATAAGACATAACACCATCAATGGTAAATAAGAAAAACATTTTTCTTGTATGAATTCGGATAGTAAAGCAATAGGTATGGTAACCTTGTCTTCAAGCTTTACCGGGAACATAAATAATATAACACCAAGTAAGGATGGTACTATAAACTTAACACTGGTAATTAGATCATATTTCTTTTTTACATATTTATTCATTTATACCTCTCTTTTACTTAGAGTTTTTCTCATAAAACAGGTAATTCGAGAGTTAATTATAAATAAAAAAGAATAAAAATGCAAGCATTTATGTATATTTTCACATATTACCAAATACCACTCCATATGGTATTAATTCTACACTTACTTAAAACGATTAGACTCTTACTTAAAATACTTATACTCTTTCTCTTTTCCTTGTAACTATGAATACTACTCCTGCAAAAGCTATGATACTAAGTAATATAGCAACTGACATCATATCCTCCCCAGTTTTAGGTAGAGCATCTTGGGTAGTACTTGTAGGTGTTTCTGTTGTAGCTGGTGTTTCTTCTACTGCTGGTGTTTCTGAACTAGAAGTCTGATCATCAGATAAAAACATATCTTTAATGGAATAAACACTACTTCCACCATCAAGGCCAGTAAAGTTAACCCAGGATATCACTGCAAGCCCCTGTTCCTCTACTGGAAGAACTACCTCTTGATATTCTTCTGTTAAAGTAATACCTAAGTCTTTTAATTGAAATGTTGCGGTATCTGAAACAACGATTTGAGCAGCAGCTGTGTCTCCTGTTGCCTTCATAACAATATGTAAGTACTTTGCATTTACTTCGTAATCTCCCATATTAAGCTGTGTCCAATTACCAGGCCCTTGTACGCTTCCCTCTACTTCTTCCCCTGCATTCACAAAGCCACCAGTCAAGATCTTACCATCCTTCATTAAATCCGTAGCTGCCAAGACATTTACGGAAAACAAAGTTGTGATAGCAAGTGCTGCAAGAAATGTTGCAATAAATTTTCTTAATTTTCTCATTGTAAATACCTCCAAATATTATTTAGTTTGACGTAAAACTAAAACTTAATTACGTTATGTATTGTCTATATTGTATAGTTTAACGTTTAACTAAATACTATCATCTGTAACTAATTCTGTCAATATATATTTAGGAACTTATGGAAAATTTTAAACAAACTGCAGTACTCTGTAGTAATAAACCTTTATAAGTAAAGAACTAAACCATGATATTTTTTTATTGTAATCTAACTTACTCCATATATGAAATAGAAAATTCAAAAGATTCTTATCATTTGTAAATACTTGTGATATACTCTTTATAATCCAAAGAAAGGAGATGCCTATGATTTTTTCTCATATATTAAAACAGAAAAAAAGGAAAGCGAGAGCTGACTCAATACATAGAAACGAAGCAACGGTTGATACCTTACATAAAAATCAAGTGAACGATAATACCGTACATAGTAAACAAGTAAACGCTGAAACACATAAGAACCAAGTGAACCTTGATACCATACATAAGAACAAAAAAGAGAAACTTTATAAAGTTCTCCATACAATTTCTCTAATTATAGTTTTTGTTGGTGCCTATTTACTCCTAGATATCCTATGGTTTGGTCCTTCTAACTCAAATGACACAATCAAGGAGGTTCAAGAGATCTATGCAAGTGATGATCTAGAACCGAAGGAAAATATTACACCTTCTATTACAAAAGAAATCGATGTCCCACCAACCTCTCCAGTTCCATTAGAAAAAACACCAATGGATAAGTTTGACGACTTATTAGAACTTAATTCTGATGTGAAAGGCTGGATTCAAATCAATGGTACCAATATTAACTATCCAGTACTTCAATCTAGTATAGAGGATCCCGAATATTATTTGACGAGGAATATCAAAAAAGAGGAAGATCGATTCGGGAGTATTTTTCTTGATGCGAATACAAACATCGAGACACCAACACAAAGCCTATTACTCCATGGTCATAATATGACGCGTTCTGGTAATATGTTTCATGAATTAATGAATTATAATGATTTAGACTTTTTAATAGAAAATTCAGTGATACAATTTGATTCACTTTATGAGGAAGGCTTATGGATAATCTTCTCTGTTTTTAAAACCAATGGTTCTTCCGCAAAAGAAAAACTATTTGATTATCAACGTGGAGATTTCAAGGACTCTTCCAGTTTTTTAGATTTCGTTTATCAGATAAAAGTACGATCGATTTATGATATTCCTTTGGATATTTCAGAAAAGGATTCAATACTTTTGTTATCAACTTGTTCTTACGAACTTTCAAATTATCGAACAGTTATCGCTGCAAGAAAATTAAGACCAGGGGAATCAAATGATTTTTCGAAGGAATCCATTACAAAGAATAAAACACCACTCTATCCAGATAGCTGGTATCAGCTTTATGGTGGATCACCACCTGCGATTACTAATTTTGAAGAAGCAAGAAAGAACGGAGAAATTAGCTGGTACCACGATGTCATTGATGTTATAGATACAGAAAAATAATTAAGTTTATAAAATGTTGCTTAAAAGCAGAGGACACTAAAGTATACTCTGCTTTTTTCTATGTATAATTTTACCCACCCAAACTATTTTCCCCATACTTTTTTCTTATCACTACTCTCTCTCCTACCGTCACTCCTTTTCCTACCAACACTTCAAATCACCATCGATGTGAAACATCCGGACACCCATTGGATTTCATAGCAGCTCTCATTTCAACAAAACAACCGCATGCTCTACACATACCATTATATAACTTATCACAACTACGACACTGATTTAATCTATCTTGATATATCTTAGGTTCCACCTTAATATCCTCATTTAGGCTATCGATATATTCATATACTCGTTCTTTTAATCCATCTTCTGACATATCAGCAAGTAAACACCGCTTACACATTCTTTGGTTATTCATCCGCATCTTTCTCCTTTTTTAATGATTTAATTCTAGAATATAACTATTTAATACAATTTGATATATATTCTAACATAATATTCATTTTATTGTTATTTTTTCACTACATATAAAAATTGACACTTATATTTGATAATTGTATAATTTTTACAGCTTGTCTACTAATCTTTTTAGAAAGAATGAGGGATGTGTATGAGTATGAAATATTTTCGCTACATAAGAAGAAGAGGCATAGCAATTTTGCTTGCTTTTCTTATTGCTCTTTCTACTGTTAATCAAGGGGTATCGGTAGAAGCAGCACAGTCAAACGAGGCTTTTTCCACCACTACGGATGATTCAGACACTCCACCTACCGCTAACCCTTACGGATTAGAAAAAATTTCACTAGAAAAAAAAGCACTGGATTTTCTACAAGAACAAAATAAACTTTACACTACTCCAGAAAATGATGAATTACGAAACGAAGTTACAATCATTGTAGAACTAGAAGGTGCCTCTTTACTTGATTATTATAACATGCAATATAGTTATGATGATTACTCTTTAATAGAAGAAGATTCTGCTCTTTTTGATTACTTCAACTTACCTAACATACAAACCGAAAAGGAACAAATCCTTAGTTCACAACAGTCCATCTTTAGTCATATATCTGTAATGACAACAACATCCAAGGACGCTTTAATAATGGCTAGAAGTGACGAAGTAACTCCACAGCTATTATACCAATATACAACAATTATGAATGGTTTTGCAATCCGTTGCAATGCTTCGTTGTTGCAAGAAATAAAAGCATTGGAAGGCGTAAAGAATGCCTATATTTCAGCTACCTATGAACTAGAAGAACCTCAGATGTCAAGCAGCGTTGACATGATTGGTGCAAACAGTACATGGGATTTAAACTATCAAGGAGAAGGCATGGTAGTTGCTGTTATTGATACAGGTCTTGATGTTACTCATACAGCTTTTTCTGTCGCACCATCGAATCCATCACTAACCAAAACTATGGTGTCTGAAAAAATCTCCTCTGGTTTGATTGCAAATGGTAAGTACATAAGTGATAAGATTCCTTATGTTTTTGATTATGCAGATATGGATTCTGATGTCTCTCCAACTGCTGATTCTATCACTCTTTATGGCAATGAACATGGAACCCATGTTGCAGGAACAATAGGAGCTAATGCAGGGGATATCACAGGTGTAGCACCAAAGTCTCAACTTGTCATACTAAAGGTTGCTTCCGACTATTACGATGGCATTCCAAGTGAATTCATTCTTGCTGCTCTGGATGATGCTGCTGACCTTTCCGTCGATGTAGTCAATTTAAGTCTTGGTGCCCCTGCGGGATTCTCTAATGCAGAAAGTGAAACCATGGAACTAATTTATCAAAGAATGACCGCTGCTGGTATCTCCTTATCTGTATCTGCTGGAAATAACTATAGCAGTACTTATCAAAACCAACTTGGTGGATATGCAAAGACAAGCAATCCTGACACTGCAGCGGTTGGCTCACCCTCTACCTATACTAGTTCTACTTCCGTTGCCAGTGTTATCAATAGCACTTACATTTCTGCATACTTTACTATCGATAACCTATCCATTCCATATACAGAAACTGCTACCGAGGCACAACCTAAGTTATCCGACTTAGCCACTACAGAACATAACTCATATGAAACTGTTTTAATTCCTGGTTATGGTGATAATTTAGACTATAATAATATATCTGTCACAGGAAAAGTAGCTGTTGTATCACGTGGAGGCATTACCTTTAATGAGAAAGTTGTAAATGCTGCCAGCCATGGTGCGATTGCAGTAATTGTAAAAAATAATCAATCCGGTACTTTTGGTATGTCAATCAATGATTATTTAATTCCAGCTGTATCAATTACTTCCTCAGATGGACTATTACTCACAAACTCATATAATAAAATGATAACACCACAGTCAGGCGATAGCCCATTTCCAAATACGAATCAAAAACAGCCATCCGCATTTTCCTCACTTGGTGTTACACCAGACCTTAGACTAAAACCTGAAATCGCCGCACCAGGAGAAAATATTTATTCCACTGTTCCGTTTGACGGGTATACCTCAATGAGCGGTACTTCCATGGCGGCTCCTCATATAGCAGGATGTTACGCCTTAATGAAAGAATATTTATATTCTTCTCTTTTGTTCTCTTCACATAATCCAAGAGAGCTAGAAGAATTAGCCACAAAACTGCTAATGAGTACTGCTATTCCAAGTAAGAAGAACGGTGTTCCATATTTCCCAAGAAAGCAAGGTGCTGGCGTTGTTAATATCTACAATGCAATCAATACTAACGCCTATCTGTCTGTTGACGATAATGAAAGTTTTAATCGTCCGAAATTAGAATTTGGAGACGACAGGAATAAGACTGGAGTATTTACCCACAGTTTTCAATTAACCTCAATCTCAGATACAGAAACCATATATAGCATTAGTACTACTACCTTAACAGAACGGGTGCTTACCTCCTCTTATGGTAATCTGATTGCAGAGTCACCTTTTGACATCACAGGTTTCGTAACTGCAGTTACTATGATCAATGGACAACCTACCAATACCGTCACCCTAAAACCATATGAAGAAGTTACAATCACAGTTACTATCACCCTTTCAGAACAGCTGAAACAATACTTAAATAGCAATTTTGTGAATGGTGAATTTATTGAAGGCTATGTAACCCTGGTACCGATTTCTGGTATTGTGTCACCAAGATCGGATGATATAACTACAACGAATAGTAATATTACGTTACCTTCTGGAATTACCCTCTCTATTCCATTCCTAGGGTTCTTTGGCGACTGGACAAAGGCTGGTTTGTTTGATGAATCTTCCATATATGATAATCAGTTATTTGGGAATGGAACGAATGAAGTCTACTCTCAAGCTCCAACTCTACTATTAAGTAAGAGTCAATACCTTGGAGTAAACTTCCTTGATGATATGGCATATACACTGCTTAATAATAATTATAGCCCATATAGCTATTCTTCCTACTATAAATCTATTTTAAAACTAAGCCCAGAAAAAATAGCAATCTCACCAAATGGTGACGGGTATATGGATACTTTCTATCAAGCTAACATAAGTTTATTAAGAAATGCTAGTACCATAACAACTAAAATCATAGCTCCAGATGGAGCCATTGAAACTTCATCCTCAGAACGTTATCTCCGAAAGACATTATACTACTCTTCTATGAAGCAAATGGGTGTTCTAACAGATACTTTAAACTGGGCACCACAAAATCCAGTAAATAACGATACCTATACCTACCTTATAGAAGGCTCTTTTGATTACGATGGTCATGAAAGTAATACACTTAGGAAAACCCTCTCCTACCCTATAACCATCGATACACAATCTCCTTCTGCCCTAAGCTCTTCCCTTTCACTACAAAACAACAGAGTGTATCTTACCTTAACAGGCACTGATAATCAGTTCCTTGCAGGAGGTTTACTCGGCTTAATGAATGAGAAGAATGAGTTACTTGGTATATTAACTATCACACCAGTAAATGAATCTACAAAAGGTATGGTTACTACCTTTCATTATGACATAACAGACTATTTGAATGGCTCTAAGGTAAATCTCGCATTCATATTGATTGATTATGCCATGAATGAATCTGGTTATGGACTTTTCATAGAAATACCAGATAAGCTTTCTCTTCCATATCAAGAGGTATCCTTAAATCCAAACGAACAGTTAAGTCTTGCTGCTAAAACTTATATTAAAGATGATGAATGTGAAAGCGACATTCTCTATCAAAGCTCCGATTCCTCAATTGTATCAATCGATACCAATGGTCTTATTGTCGCAAAAAAAGTTGGTACTGCTACAATTACTGCTTCTACCTTTACTGGCTTAACTGAAACATGTATCGTAACTGTTAGCAATTTAAAACCTTCTCTTTCACAAAAACTCTATACCTTAGAAATTGGAGATCAACACAATATAATGCTTCAGGGCATCTCAACAACCGCAGAAGTTACTTATCAAATTGTCCCTGAGAAGTATGCAACCATCTCTAGGGATGGTACCTTAACTGCTCAAAAGGAAGGAACTACTCTCTTAACTATTACTGTAAATCAGAATCAAAAAACCTATTATCTGCTTGCTACTATTGTAATTACAAAAGCACCTGCTATCTTGATCATAGCGCCTGCCTCTACATTTAAAGTGAAACAAACTGGTGTATTCCTTCCAAAGATTACTGGCGTAATAGCATCCTATACTTGGTCAAGTAGTGATTTAAAAGTGGGTACTATCAATAAATATACGGGTGTTTTTGTTGCAAAAAAAGCTGGAACAACAACGATAACCTTAACCGCAACAACTTTAGCAGGAAAAACGATAACTACTACAAAAATAATTACAGTACGCTAAGCCATTTCATAATACTTTGTTTAACATGAGTTATCGGAAAGTTCTTACAATATCGAGGACTTAGTTCTATTCGTGTTTTCCTTATCAATTTATTAACAGGGACAGATGATATATTTAGTGTAACAACAATTGTTGTTCTTAAACATATTTCATCTGTCCCTGTCCTTTTACTAACCTTTAATGAACTTTCATTTTAAAATTCAACCTAACCCCTATACTTCAGCGAAACGATTTGCTTCTTCATTTAAACTCTCCGCAATCCTCTGATTACTTATAATTTCATCACTAATCTTAGCCATCTCCTCTACTAAATTAGATGCGCTACTTGCAGCACTAGAAACTCCGGTTGCACTTTCATCCACCGCAGTGGCAATTCCTTGAAAGGACCCACTCATATTATTAATCATACGGCTTAATGCATTAATATGCTCTATAAATTGGTAGATACTGTCATGAATATAGGAAGCATCTTTATCATATTGAATACCACTACTTACATTCTTATCGTAATCGTTTAAAACTGTACTATGAATATAATCTAATACAATTTTTGAACTATCAGAAAGGTTTAACACTGCATCTCTTACCAAACCACTGATTTCTTGGATATTGGTTGCAGTATTACGGCTGTTATCAGCCAACTGACGAATCTCATCTGCAACCACAGCGAATCCCTTTCCTGCCTCTCCCGCACGTGCAGCTTCAATGGAAGCATTTAATGCTAATAAATTTGTTTGGTTTGAGATTACTAAGATCTCGTTCGTTAATTCGTCAATACGCTCCACTTTCTTACTATTCTCAATAGCGTCCCGTAAGGTATCTCCTATTTTGTTTATCATCTCACTGGTTTCGGCCTTCTTATGGGTTGCGTCTACTTTCATTGTATTCGCCCTATCTTTCATCTCCCCAAGATATTCCTCAATGTCCTTACTTTGTTCTGTCATTGTGATAACATCTGAGTTTAATACTTCAATACTTTCTAACATAGAGGATACAGTCGCTGTTACTTCCTCCATGCTTGCCGCAAGTTGTTGCATCGTAGAGGAAATATCACAAGAATTATCATTGACTTGATTGATACTGTTTGAAACTAAAAAAATACTTGAGTTTAGTTTTTTCGAGTCAGAAACCATACGTCCTATAATACTTTGTAAAGTTTCTAGAAACGTATTAATTCCTAATACCAATTGTCCAATTTCATCTTTTGTATTGACAGTAACTCTTTTTGTTAAGTCTCCTTTACCAGAGTTAAAATCATTTAATATTTCTTCTAACTGCTCCGTTGACTTCTTTGTTGGTGCAATAATTATCTTTTGAATAATACCAATTACAACAAAGGTAAGAATTACCATAAATCCAATTCCAATATAATTGGATTGAACACTAAACTTATAAGTTTTTGTTAGTTCCTCTCTTTGTGCTACCACTTCAGAGTCGTCGTTATCCATAGAAGTATACGCTTCTTTATATACCTCATTGAGTGAATTCAAATTCGTTACATTTGCTAATATACTGAAAAAAGACAACAGTACTACAACTGAGATTAACTTTGTTCGTATGCTTTTTCGCATCATCATCCTCCTATGTATCCTATTTAAATTTGGCTACCATTCTTTTTTAATTAAGTTCAAGCAAAATCGATTTCATTCGGTCCATAATACGTTCCATTTTATCTTTTGCTAGATAATTTACTTTGTGTGAAACACAGATTGCTAACTCATCTTGGTAAGTGATAATACCGATTGTTTTATCATAGACTGCAGCTGCTGGCGGTAAATAGACCATGTCCTTTATATGATAATTCTCAGTGTCTAAGTTAACTTTAAAGACTCCTAGATTCGAGATATCAATTCCCTCTTCATAATCTTTAAAGTTTAGAAGCTTCGATATTTTTTGAAGCCAATCGTTCGTATAATCACTATATTTCGAATAAAACAAACCATCAAAAATACTACCGTCAAGTAAACAAAACAAGTGTACCAACTGAAATACTTTTTTTGGATTTTTTATATCCTTTTTAATTACCTCACCTAGATAATTCGCATTTTCCCAAAAGTCTCTCTCCAAATCATAGCTTAGAGTTTTTGTAATAGCAGAAGCATAATTTCCGATACATCTTCCTGGATGATTTAAAAGCTTATTTCTTAAGTTAATTGCGACTGTCACTTTTTCCTCTGTAAACTCTGTCAACTCCCTCAATGCTTTCATAAATGCAACAAGGATAACTGTATTCAACGTAATCTGATGGCTCTTTGCTGCTTGTCTAAGCTTATGATATTCACTGCCTTTCAGATAAAAAAGAACAATATCTATACTTTGCTCCTCTTGATATTTCTGGTGAACTATTTGAAATTCATTTTGAGTTAATATTTTACGATTTTTAGCCCACCTGCGATTTAATTGCTTTATGACATAACGAATAAGAAAAGACGGTTGACTACCCTTTGGTAACTCCTTTACGGATTGAATTGGTTTTGATTCTTTTATTTCCAAACTTTCTTTGCCATTGCAATAACATTCTATAAAATCATGAAATAAATATAAATAAGATAAGCCATCTCCTAACATATGGTGACCAACCATGATAAAATCAAATTCATCTTCTTGATAAAGAACAAAAAAATGTACGGTTGGTTCATTCTCAAAATCAAAAATCACATGTTCTTGTTGCTTCACTAATTCTACCCATTGGTTTTGATTTTCTTTTACTACATATGTGATTTTAGGTTTTGCCCCTTCTCGATAGACATAGCTGACTTTTCCGTTTTTACTTTGCTCTACAACACAATACAAAATTGGATGAACTCTTCCTAGTTCTAAAGCTGCCTGCTCAAATTTCGCTTTATTAAAAAAACCTTTGATAGTACCCTTGAGAACAAGATTCTCTGTTGGATTTCGAAAAAATCCTCGCTCAAATATTATGTCATACCTTATTCCCATTCCTACCTCCAATTAAGTATTTCTTTTGTTTCTTCATGTAACGCTCCAATCCGTAGTAAAGAATATCATCCTTACTTCTTCATTATTCCAATCTGCTCCCTATCTGCATCTCCTATGCTTCTAGGAAAATAATCTATTTTAACCCCTAAAATATATTCATAATGAAAAGAATTACAGCGTTTATTCTCTTTTCTTCACCTTCTTTCTATGGAAATTGTTTTTTAACATAGGAAATTATACCAATTTCAATATATATCTTCAATAGGAAAGAATAATTATATGACAACTCATTATATATTTCTTTTTGATTAATTAGTTTCAAATTTTAAGAACAAAGTTGTTTCGCCACTCTAAGCTCCGCGAATCAACAAATTCAGGGCGATGCCACTTTGTCGCGCCGAGGAGATTACCCGCGGAGTAATTTCCGATTAATTAAAAAAGCTGTAATACTTTCGATGTTTATACATCAGAAGTATCACAGCTTTAGTACTAGCTCTTCACTATATTTCTCAATACTTTTATTGCTTTTTTATCAATAAGACACGACGCATGTTCCTTAAGGTATGCTACTCTAGCTTGGTTCTCTGAATGAAACTTTCCAAATTCGTTTGCTCGATCGCATACATATTGAAAGTTTATTTTTGATAATCTTCCTTTTTCTAATACAAGGTAATATAATGATTCTTTTTCATCCTTATAAAGAGTACTTTTTATCACCCAAGATTCTGGTAGAATTACAGAAAATCTTTCGATATCAGTTAATGTAGCAAATGTATAAATCTGTACTACGGATCCTACCGTCAAATTTTGTTTGCTCTTTTTAACCTCTTTTCCTTGATTCTCATCCTTCTTTTTTTTGTATTGTTGCTCTTCATATTCATCAGTTACATCATGTATCAGATTCCTGATAAACTTATCAAAGGCTTCTGCTTTCTCCATATCAGATAGGTCTTCATACCGACTCATCATACTTTCAGGAGTAATCTCTCCATTACCACCCAATGCATCGTTTATCTGATGTAGGATATCTTCCATACCCTCGGAACCCTTTTCAGAAAAAGTAATCGCCAGACGATTCCTTGGCAATGGCATAACCTGCATCGCTAGTAATCCATTCTTAGGATTGTATCCGACCTCATCCACTGCCATCTCTACAATTTTATGTAGAAATTCTTGAATCTTACCTCTATTTTTAAGGAAATCGTCGATTTCTATATTGTATTCCTTCATATCGTCTTCGTTAATTATACAACGAACCGTTTCATCATCAATTCTTTTGAATTCCATATATTCTCGCTTTCATTCCATATGATCGATATAGGTTTTTAACTTTTCTCTATTATACGTCAACTCCCTACAGATATGCAAGTATCTATTATGGTATCTATCATTACTTCAATCTTAATTTTAATTGGGTCGGAACTGACTTTCATCATTAGATTGCGTCAATACGCACATTATAAAGGGAGTGTCTTATGACACTCCCCTTCCTACGTTCTATTTTCTCTTTAATTCAACTGTAGCACCATCTAAATCTAATTTTAGAGTATCCCCTTTTACATTATAAGAGTACTCTTCGGTTTGTTCCATTCCTAATAAGCTTATTGTTAAAAGTAACTTATCTCCCTCTGTCTTATACGATATATCAAGACTCATACCCATTAGTTTTACAGATCCTGATCCATCAGAGTTAAATGTATATTCAACAGCTACTCCTTCTTCTTCACCTTCCCAAGTACCTACAATATCACTCTTCCCCTTACATCCCATGAGTGAAAGTGCAAGTACTAAGGTCAATAATACTAGTATTGCATTTTTTCTAAGTTTCATCCTTAGTCCTCCCAAGCCTATAATTCTTTCTGCATTAGCACAAAGTATCTATATACTATCCAAATATAGCTATTTTGTCAATATTTTTCCAGAGAATGCGACTTTTTTCTTTGTTTTTTTTGTATTCCCTTTGCTTTCCTTGGTTTTCTTTGCCTTTCTTTTGATTTTCCTTTGTCGTCTTTAATTTTTCCTTTACCTTCTTTAATTTTTTATATGTCTTTTTAAATTATTCCTTTGTCGTCTTTAATTTTTTATTTGTCTTTTTTGTCTATCGTTTACTGTGTTCTACTATTTAGAACTTTAACAAGAATATCAGCTGCCTCACCTCTTGTTATTTTCGTAGTAGGTTGGAACAAATTTCCTTTGCTATTTCCGAATAATTGAAGTGCTTTTGCTATTGCTACATAATTATAATAATCTTTTCCTATCTTAGCATCATCGGTATAGCCACAGCGGAATATATCACCTATTTTTGCGAATTTTTCATATCCTAATAGTTGTACGCCGTATTTTGCCATCTTTTGTTTTGTTATCCCACTATTGCTTTTTAGCTTTATTTCATCTCTAGTCGCTTCATAAAATAGTTTTTCAGCAAGGCTTTGTAACTCTTTTCCTGTAATTATATCATTTGGACGGAACTTAAACTCTCCGGTTCCTGCTCCTAAGTCACGTAATAATAAAATGCTACGTTCATAAGTATGACCTTTGATATCAGTATAATCATCCATTTTCTTTGCTTCAG
>JAEWHR010000060.1 GCA_023387655.1 Bacillota bacterium | reverse complement strand
AGCTTCCATAAGAATACCCTCCTTATAAAGTTTGAGTTGTAACAAGCAAAGCAAACCACCCTCACTTGTTCTATGTATGACTAACATGTCATTGTTATTACTAACATGTTAGTTATCTTAATTGCATACTAACATGTTAGTTTGTTGTTGTCAATGGTTTTTTTGTATATTTTGTATATTTTCTTTTATCAACGAATGTACTCTATAGTTACTATATACATCTTTTAGATAGACTATCTTTAAATTAAGTATCATTTATTTCCAATAAAAAAATACCGTTCTATAATCAAAATTATACAACGATATTTTTTATACCCAATTCTGTACTTGATTCACTTTGCAATAAGATTAATTTGTTTCATAAATTGCTTTTAGCTTCGCATATTCTTCTTTCATATATATTAATTTATCTTTCATAAATGCAACAAATTTTTTATCAAGGAAGGTATCTTTCTTTTCTTCAAATTCTTTCTCAATGGATGCAATATCCTCACCCAAAGAGGCAATCTCCCACGAATCAAATAAATATCCTTCTTTTAGACTTTCCTGTATCTCATCAGTCCAGCTTGCCATATCAATGATTTTAGTATTCATATCGACTTCCGATTTCATCACCTTTTTGTATTTTGATGAGGTCGAATCAGGATATAGTGGGAAAGAGACTAAGTAAAACTCATGATACTCCTCACCTTTTACTTTACTCTCTTTATAGGTAACAAATACAGTAGAATTCTTAAAAAAATCATAATAATAGTAATCAAATTTTGAAGGCTTTTTCAAGTTATATCCGAGAGAATAGATATTGACTAATGGTGATAAAGGGTCATGATATGAAAATCTTGGATTATACCGAATTTTATAACGTCTCTCTTTATCAACAGGACTAGTAACACTAACAAACTCATTCACAACATTACTATCCGAAACTAATAAATCATAGATCGAATACTTTCTATCATTTTGACTTTTATAAAAATTAGCATCCATCGCTAAATCAATAAGATTAAAGTAATAAAAATCACCATCTAATTGAACTACATTACTATCGATGACGCGTCGCGTATCCCCATCTACTGTATTATACAAAGCACCTTCTAACATATATTCACAACGTATTCCACAAGTATTAAGAAGCAGTTCAAACAATAAACCCAATCCATGGGAGGAACCTTTTCCATAGAGCAAAGGGTCAAGATAAAAGTAGGTTTTATCCGAGCTATGCAACCACTTTTGTGTAAACTCACTTTGATAATTATCATCTAATTCTATATTATCTATTAACCATGACGCTAATGCTATCATTTTATCATAATCGCTCATATCTTTTTTTATAGTTTTTGCGATAATTTCTTTTACCTTTTTAGCTGCCTTTACTTTCATATTAGCGATATCTTTCACAATTTCAGTATCATAAATCAAATCATAATTCTTATAATAATCTGATGTTAAACTCATATATATTTTCTCATGAGCAATATCTGCATCTAGTACATGTTCATATAACTCCTTCTCTGTATAAACTCGCACTTGGCATGAAGCCTTAAGTTTACCATAAGATGCGGAAATGGTGCACAAGCCTGAC
The DNA here is from genome assembly GCA_023387655.1 of Bacillota bacterium. Taxonomy (GTDB): domain Bacteria; phylum Bacillota; class Clostridia; order Lachnospirales; family Lachnospiraceae; genus Lachnoclostridium. Next base: position 68,381 of record JAEWHR010000060.1, on the reverse strand, counting down.
TTTACAGCCGTTATTTCACCTTTTTTACTTACCTTTACAATGGAGCTATTACTAGATTTCCATGTAACCTTACTAATATCACGAAATACACGTGTTTTATATTCCCCTACACTAGCTATATGATAACCCATAGGGCGTAAACTGTGCTTATCTCCCACCTTCATCACTACTTCATTGGGGCTTATCTCTATGCCAACATATCCACTTTTCGCATCTGCTGTTACTGTAAAAATAGGTAACATACTGACTATCAAGATAAGTGACAAGAAGTAACATAACAGTCTACTCATAATTCCATTCCTACAAACCTTCCTTTGATTCTCCATCGGTATTCCCACCTTCACAGTTTTATCATGATAGTTAATTTGTGGTAGCAATCTCTTTCAGCTTTTTGCATCTACCCCATCTGGTACCACACTATAATTTATAAATAAGACTACCTCATTATATAGACAGCCTTATTTGAAAGTAGTAGGCCTTTTCACTCTTTATGGGCCCTTATTTATCTCAAACAATCTGTTGTTTGTTAACTTCCCTTAATTTACTCATGATCCTTTTCTCTATGTATGTTATTTACCACTAATTTCTTATTATACTATATTTTTACTTTTAATTATAGCTATTCTTGAATTTTAAGGTATAAAAAAACCGTTACATAACTTTCGTTATGCAACGGCAATTTTTTTAGTCTAATGTGTATGGCATTAAAGCGATGTGACGAGCACGCTTAACAGCTACTGTAAGAGCTCTCTGGTGCTTAGCACAGTTTCCAGTAATTCTTCTAGGAAGAATCTTACCTCTTTCGGAAACATATCTCTTTAATTTGTTTACATCCTTATAATCGATCTCTGTGTGATTCTTATCTGCACAGAAAACACAAACTTTCTTTCTTCTACGGGTCATACGTCTCTTCATTGGAGCGTCGCCCTTATCGCCTTTATCTTGTCTATTAAAAGCCATTTTTATTTCCTCCTTATTCGATATTGTAGACTTTCATCTACGATTTTGTTCTTATACATATCAGGATTTGTTTGGGTATTAGTTAAATGGTAACTCCTCATCAATTCCGTCTGGAATGTTCATGAAGCCATCACCGACAGCTGCACTTGGTGTAGGTCTTGCAGATGGCTGATATCCACCAGACTCGCCGCCTGATGCATTCTTACTTTCTGCAAATTCCTGCTCGTCCACGATAACCTGAACGCTGTAAACCTTCTGGCCTTCTTTGTTCGTATAATTATCTTGTTGAATTCTTCCGGAAATTAAGATTCGTGTTCCTTGTTTCAAATATTTTTCTGCAAATTCAGCATTTCTACCAAAAGCAGTACAGTTAAAAAAGTCCGCATCTGGCTCGCCTTCCCTCTTAAAGGAACGGTTTACTGCTAAAGAATATCTTGCAATTGCAAGAGAATTTGCACCTTGAGAATATCTGATTTCTGGGTCTCTGGTAAGTCTACCCATTAAGATGACCTTGTTCATTTAAGGATAACCCCCTTTGTTATGCGTCCTGTCTAATGCATAAAAATCTGATTACATTCTCCATAATACGAAGTCTTTGTTCAACTTCATTTGGAGTTGTAGAATCAGCATCGAATTTGATGAAATAATAATAACCTTCTTTCATCTTTTGGATTTCGTAAGCAAGTCTCTTCTTACCCCAATCATCAACGTTAGTGATGTTACCGCCGAATCTTGTAATAAGCTCTTTTACAGCTTCCACTGTAGCATTTTTTGCTTCATCCTCGATTTTTGCATTTACAACTAAGGCTAATTCATATTTGTTCATAGTTGCGTGCACCTCCTTTTGGTCTCTGGCCCTCTTCTTTTAAGAGAGCAAGGAATTAAAATACATATCACAATTCGATATTATAGCATAATAAAAATGCTTGTGCAAGCCACAATTTCAAGTTAAGTTATAAATCCATAGTAGAAAAAATATGAATTTTTTATACAATCTGCCCACAACCTAGGGGTAACCAGAAGTCGTGGGCAGATTGTGATTTTACTTATTAATTAAAAATTGTCTCGATAAAAGAATCGATTTCAGACTTATCTGCTAAGACACTTGTTTTTCCATTTACAGTTACTGTATAACGTTCCTCACTATATGGATGATACTCTACAATCAATTCATCACCATCTGTTTTTATAAAGGTAAGTGTTAATACAGATTCTTCAGCCACATTCACAGCTTCTTTTAACGGCTCTGCCATCTTAAGACCAATCATTTTCTGATAAATAGATCGAAACTCGGTTTCCTCAGCCTCCTCACCATCAACAAAGAAAGTTTCTGTGGTGGTAGTATTGCCATCCGAATCTATATTATCAGTACGTTTAATCTCATAAACTTTACTCTCGGAAGAGGAAGATACTAAAACCTTTTCCACATTTAATATATTAATCATATGAGTAAATTTACTTATAAGACTATCCTTATCTTCTATCTTAATTTTCTTTTCAACTGCATCCTTTGTCATAAGATAAGTGCGTTCAGATCCTTCTGGTGAAACATAGTAATTACCATCTGTATCGGTATCTCCTACGAGAAGGGTGTAGGTCATCTCCTCCCCATTCGTTGATAAATATTTTACAAATACCTTTGCACTTGGGTTTGTAAGACCGTATTTCTTTTGATTCTCTCTCTTATAGTCAATTCCTTCACTAAAAGAAAATACGGTGTAGTTTGAGAGTACTTCATTTGTCATTGTATTGTCCATATTCATTGGGTTAACATAACCTTCTGGGATATACCAAGGATAACTCTCTGTTCCACTATAATCCATTGGATTATTTTCATCGTAAACCATATGAAAGTCACCAAATGCTTCACTTGTCACCTTAACTTCTCGGATATTATCCGCTGTGATGGATGGCGAACTTTCAATGTCAAACAAATCATCTTTTGTCACTACATATCTTGTTCTTGTTGCCATTGGTATTACATAAACAGTAGAGTCATCTGTTGCAATGCCATAATAATCAGTATCTGTCGCAAGTTTATCCCCAATTTGTAGGGTATATTCTTTGCCTTCATTCGTTACTGCCTTTACCAAAATACTTGGTTGCTCTAGACCATATTCAGATAAATCTTCTGGATTTTCTACCACCAAACGCTCTACTGATAATTTTGCTATCCCAGCAGCCATTGAGGTAAGTTTCGACTGACTAAGTGGATAGTCCTCTTCTCCTTGTAATATCCAAGTATCCTCTTCTTTCACAAAGACAAAATTTTCATCTGGGGAGGTTATCGAGATATTAACAATACTTTCTGCCTCAAAATCATTTAGCATTATCTTAGAATCTTCAGATTCTTCCTCTTCTTTTTCTTTTTCGATTCTGTCATTACGGGACTTAAGCATCCCATAACTTGCTCCTGCTAGAATTAGGACTAGGAGTAAGAAAATAATCGTAACTATATTTTTCTTCTTTTTCTTATTCATAACCACTATTTCCTCCTTCTGCGTACCACAACAGTGATACCAATTGCTAGGAAGAACAATGGTAGGATTACCACGACAATAAGTCCAATACTACTTTTTTGCGCTGTATTCATAGACACCATTGGTTCACTAAGGCTGGTGGAACGAATCGATAACGTATTTTCCTGACCCGACATCTCATTAATTGTATTAATTATTAAGTCAGCATTACCAAAACTAGTTGTTTGTAGGTATTGGTCATCCAAAAATGCTTTTCCAGTATAAACAGCAATTCTTGTTTCTTCTTCCCCAACCGCTTCTTTTGCTTCAAGTCCTAAAATAAATGGACCTGAAATATCATTTTCCTCTTTATCCGCTACTGTAGCGTTAATATTAATCTTTGAGTACGCGACATCAGAAGTCTTTAAGATTGTATCTGTTTCTACTGTTTCTCTTTTATCGTCACGAATGGAAAGCCCGCTACCTACTGGTACAATAATATATTTTTTATCCTTAATATTTTTAACAAACTCATGACTTGATATTTTGGGTACCAAAAGTGTCGGATATCTGCTATTCATCGTATACTGAGAGTCTCCCTCTACGACAAGACCCTCTACAACATCTACTCCGTAATAATTTAATAAACTCACAACGTTTGGAAGTGTATAGGTGACATAGTCAACCAAAAAAATTGCGTCGCCGCCTTTCATTAAGTAATCCTTAATTAAAGCAGTCTCTTCCTCAGTTAAATCATACTGTGGCATATTAATGAGTAGAACATCACAGTCCTCAGGTACAGTTTGAGCCGTTAAGGAACTAAATTCGGTTGATGTGATGTTATTGTCCTCAAACAATTCCGATAAATAGGACGATACAGAAGCCTCTCCATGCCCTGTTAACGTATAAATCGTTGGTAAATCTTCATTTGTTACAGCAGCAATCGCTGCATCAATCTGTGCTTCTACCTTTAGACCAGTGACTTCATATTGATAAGTCGAATAGTTAATCTCATAATCAAGTAAGTCCTCATAGGCAATATATTTGGCTGCTTTAGTGTCTTCATTTACTACAAGAAAGCTCTGTGCCGCTATTTCATCCTTCACATACTGAGAGGCAAATTTCGGATACTGAACAGGGTCTTTATATTGTACAGATACTTTACTATTTAGGTTGTCATAGTTATTGACAATACGTTCAAATTCTTCTATCTCGTCTCCGCTTTCCACAAGATAGTAAATCGTAATATTGTTATTTATACCCTTAATTAATTCTTTTGTTTCCTCGGTTAATGAATACTTACTATCTTTAGTTAAATCTTTTGTTATTCCAAGTTCCTGAGCAAATAGATTAATCAGTAAGACAATAACTAATACTACGGCAGAAATAATTGTTGCGTAGGCTCCTCCCTTAAACTTGCGGCTCTGAAAGGAGGCTTTGATTTTTCTTCCAATGTTATGCTCTTTCATTTCACTCATGACATTACCTCCCTCCTAGCTCCATCTTCTCTTTTTCAATACCTGAATTGTTAAGAATACAAAGAAGCCAATCACACTAACATAATAAACGATGGATGACAAATCAAATATTTCATAAACAAAACTATCAAATCTTGTGCTTATCGTTAGCCAGTCAAAGAATTTTACCACGGATCCATCATAAACACTTGGCTTTATCAGATAGAGTCCACAAACAATTCCTCCGCCAACCAAACCAACCAAGATTGTAAAAGTTAAGTTATGCATAATCACATACGTAATAATTGCAAGTAGTAAAATAAGAAGCAGAAATACTTTTACTGCTGTAAAATTATCGGATGGAAGTACTTGCCCAAGCATTGAGCTAAGAGTTGTAATTAATACCACCGCAAAGGTAATAATTGCTGCAAGGGCTTGGCTTTCCGTCATTGCTGAGATAAATAATCCAATAGCAAGGTAAGCTGCACCCATTAAAAAGAAGGCAAGTATCGCTGCATAGGAAGAAATTAAGTTTACATCTCCATACTTGCTAAGTACGATTGGATATACACCTGAGATAAGCATAACAATTGCAAATATCGTCAATACCGCAGCATATTTCCCGAATATGATTTTCTCTATGGATATTGGTGAAGTTAATAAGAGCTGATCTGTTTTCTGACGATTTTCTTCTGCCATGATCCTCATCGTAATCATCGGAATTAAAAGTGTAAAGAAATAACGTATCCCATATAGTGAATATGAAAAATTTGCATATCCAGAGTAGACATTATTTATATAAAAATATAGTCCGATAAAGAACAGAAAGAATGCAATAAATAAATAGCCAATAATGGAATTAAAATAAGCTCTGAGCTCTTTTTTATAAATTGCTATCATCTTTTAAATCCTCCTCTCCATTCTCTTCTATTAAAATATCGTTCTTGTCATGGGGGTTAATCTCTTGCTCATTATCTTCCTCTTTACCTTCCTCTTTTAATTCCTCATTCTTTGTTAATTCTAGGAAGATATCTTCAAGAGTAACTGATGTAGTATGCATTGCAAAGATTGGACACCTATGTTTTGCAAGGGCATAAAAGACATCTTCACGAATATCCATATCAAGTTTTTGATGAATGGATACCTCGATTAGATGTGTCTCTTCATTTTTCTTAACTTCTAATTTTTCGATTCCTTCTAATTCACTAAGTGCTTCTTCTACTGTATGTTCATCTCCTTTTATAGAGAGAGTTAAATTATTTGTACCTTGCTGATGCTTTGCTAACATCTCCGGAGTATCACTTACGATAAGCTTTCCTCGATTTATAATCATAATCGTATCGCATACCGCACTAATCTCTGAAAGGATATGAGAACTTAAAATAATTGTATGCTGCTTCGCAAGATCACGAATTAAGTCTCGTATTTCAATAATTTGCATAGGATCTAATCCAACGGTAGGTTCATCTAAGATAATCACTTCCGGATAACCAATAATTGCCTGTGCAAATCCTACTCTTTGACGATACCCTTTGGAAAGATGCTTAATAAGACGGTGTTCAACTTCTTTAAGCCTAACACGGTCCACAATTTCCTCGATCATTGATTTTCTCTGTGTCTTTGGTACCTTCTTAAGTTCTGCTACAAAATCCAGATATTCACGCACTGTCATATCAGGATATACTGGTGGTTGTTCCGGTAGATAACCAATGCTTTTTTTTGCTTCTTCCGGTTCTTCATACATATCATGTCCATTGATAATTACCGTTCCTTCTGTGGCTGATATGTAGCCTGTGATCATATTCATTGTGGTAGACTTACCAGCGCCATTTGGGCCTAAAAAACCCAGTATCTGTCCCCGTTCTACCGTGAAGCTAAGGTGATCAACAGCCAAATGATTTCCATACTTCTTCACCAAACCTTTTACTTCAATCAACTTCTTCTCCTCCTTCTGATCAAAACCATCAAACTCCCTAATTCTATACCGACCCATTATTACAAATGATACAAATAAATCGTAACAATTGATTGTGAAGAATCGTAGGAAAAATTGTGTTTTTTTTGTGAACAGGAAAGAGATATTTAATAGATATCTGTAATCGTATTGTACACAGTGAGATTGTTTTATAGCAGAACAAAATGGCTTCGCTACTTTAAGCTCCGAGAATCAACAAATTCAGGGCGATGCCACTTTGTCGCGCCGAAGCGTCAGCGGAGTGTGCATCCCTCGGAGTGTTTTTTAATTAATAGGAGATCACTCGCGGAGTAATTTCCTAATTAATTAAAAAAAGCACCTTGAAATGGCTTTACAACCACACAAGATGCATTTCCCCACTATAAAATTCTATTTATCTTTGTTTCTATTTATCTGTTTTATCCAAAGGTATTACTTGACGTATTCCCTTTTCTACTTGCTTTCTTGGAAGCATCACCTGATGTCCGCAACCTTTACATTTTAAACGAAAATCAATACCAACTCGTAGAATTTCCCATTCATTACTTCCGCAAGGATGTGGCTTTTTCATCTTAATACTGTCACCAATTTTTAAATCCATCGCTAATCACCTTAACTCCTTATTCTACTTACTAACACCCATTTCATCCTACATCTACTTTCAGATACAAGATTAACCTAAATAAAAAGTGAAAATTACGCTTCAATTTTCACCTAAAGCACTATGTGAAAATTAAACCTATTATAACATACGATTTTTCCATCAGCAAGGATACTTCTACTTTGTTAATTTGTTATTAAGTAACGATACAAAAAGTATTGCATTTTCTTTTTGTATGTAGTATTATCATACCTAGTATATAGTATTCATTACTACATATACTATTATCGGTAGCTATCAGATATGTTACTTATTGCTATGGATGATATTGGCACTAAAAAACAAACATCACCCTGAAACGAACATTATGACACTAGAACAAACATCAAAACACTAGAAACAAAAAGAAAGAAGGTTGATTATGCTAATGGAAATGAAAAGACAAACTACAACCAAATTCAAACTAAAAGATCCTGGAAGTGCTATTTCGCACCTTATCTTTACTATCCTTGCTTTAATTGCCGCGCCTCCACTTTTAATAAGAGCGTACCATATGCCAGGACATGTTCCGTTTTTATCTATGATTTTATTTATGTTAGGTGTTGTTTTATTATATAGTGCTAGTACTATTTATCACTCTTTTGATATCTCTGTAGAAGTCAATACAAAATTAAAGAAAATTGACCATATGATGATTTATGTTTTAATCGCTGGTTCTTATTCTCCAATTTGTTTAATTGCACTTGGAAATACAACAGGACTTGTTCTTTTCCTCGTAATATGGTTACTTGCACTCCTTGGAATCTTTCAAGCACTTTTCTTTATTCACTGTCCAAAGTGGGTAAATGCTACGATTTACATCGCGATGGGTTGGAGTTGTATTTTCTCCTTCACACAATTAATAAATTCTTTAACAAGACCTGCCTTCCTATGGCTTTTAGCTGGTGGAATTATCTATACGATAGGCGGAGTTATCTATGCACTAAAAGTACCTATTTTTAATGGAAAACATAAAAATTTTGGTTCCCATGAAATTTTCCATCTATTTTGTATCGGAGGTACGCTTTGTCACTATATCCTGATGTATTATTTAGTATAATATAAATAAGGGTGCTGCCCAAACAACCTGTAATTACAGATTATCTGGGCAGCACCCTTTGATCTATGTCAAGCAACCGAACATAGTGGTTTTTTAATAAGTGGTAATCCGGGAGGGGGACCTCCACGCATATCCAATAGATCGAAATCTACTGACATCCACAGCATCTTGACTACAATAACCTTTTGCTGTTGTTATGCCGCATGAAAAAAGAACGTAGGAAGAGATCGGTTGCTAATTTTTGTAGATATGTACCACTCGTATACCACCTTCCATTACATATTATATGCAGAAGTAGCAAAATTATTGCTCTTATCTATAAACCTTATTAAAATCAAAAAACACTTGGTTGGATAGACTTCCACACACTATCCAATCAAGTGTTTACTTTCACTAAAAAACTACTTTACTCACAAACTTATTTCTTTCCTCACGATTTACAAACAGCACTCGTTACTTATTCTTCTTTGAATAGGCTCATTGGGTCTAAGCTACTTTCTCCCTCTAATACTTGGAAGTATAAGTTTTCACCCTCTACTGAATAGAATTTACTTACCTTTGCAAGCTTCGCAAACACTTTTCCAGCTTCCACTACGTCGCCAACCTTAAGATCATTTTTTTCTAATTGACCATAAACAAGCTTATATCCGCTTCCGATATCCATTGTTACAGTAATTCCTGTATACGCTGCATCTTCAATATTAGTAATAATACCCTTTGCTGCTGCCTTAACAGGTACTCCTACTTCACCTTGAATAAGGATTGCAGGATTTGTCTTGTATTGTTTTAAGGTTGCATGGAATATAGTTTTGTCGACACTATATGGAAGGATTACATTTCCCTCCAGTGGTTTTTCTAGGCCTTGGGCCTTATCAAACTTTAAGTTCTCTGCTGTATTTTGCATTACTTGTTTTGTATCAACTGGGGTTTTGTCCTTGGCAGTGTCCTGAGGGGTTGTACTTATCTGCGCAGTATTATCATTCTGTTCAGTACCTACTACAGTATCTTCTGCAATGTTCTCTGGTGTCTTATCTGGCTGTGTTGCAACCAAAGAGTCAGAAGGGTTTTTCGCGTCTTCTTGCTGATCTCCTGTATATGTGCCATCCAATATACTTGCATTGTTCTTATCGATGTCAGCGATTTGATTTTCAGGATCGTCAAGACCTATCAAATTATTATTTTTTTGCTCTCCTGTTTTTGCTGTCATAGTTACTAGGGCAACTGCGACAACAACAAATACTCCCACCAATAGCGTTGCATACACTACTTTCTTTTTTGCCGTTTCACTTAACTTTTGTTTCTTCACTGTTTGCACCCCTACCTTTCTAGGTTAGAATATGATAAGCATTTCGTATGCCTCAAGTATATTCTGTCCTAAGAGGTACTTTTTATACATAAACGACAGCCACAAGTCAGTAGTTTCCTTAAGATCCTGTCGATTTATAATGTTTTAATCCAATTTGAAAAAAAAGATAACATGGCAGATAAAAAAATGCAGAAGCTAGTGGCAGAATGATAAGCACTGGATTTGTATTTCTACCTAATAAATACAAAAAAGGATAATACTGAAATAGCGCAAATGGAACAACGTAAGTAACAATTTTTAATACGGTTTTCCCATACGTATCAAATGGATATTTTCCATATTCTCTTGCTCCATCTGTGACAATATTCATTACTTCAATCCCCTCTATCGTAAAAAAACTTACTGCGGCATATAAAAGAAATAATGCACTGTAAAGCGCAGTTCCTCCAATCAACATTGTACATACTGTTGTTATCTTATCCACACTCCAGAGAACACCACTCGTATTCACACCATAAACAAACATTACGATAGCCTGAATCATACGACCAATCCTAGTAAATTCAATTTTGCTACATAAAATCTGTAGAAGAATTCCTTTTGGGCGGACTAATACGCGGTCAAATTCCCCATTATTTATCATGGAAGGGAATGTATCAAATCCTCTTGCAAACATTTCCGCCAAAGAATAAGCCATAATATTTACAGCAAAACAAAGCATTATCTCTTGATAAGTATATCCTTTTACCGAAGAAAATCTCGCAAATAAAAAATAGATTCCTAAAAATATATTAAACGATACCAAAAACTGTCCAATCGTTGTTAGTAAAAACGATACTTTATACTGCATCGCACTTCGAAAATGAATACCAAAATATTTTTTATAAAGTTTCATCTTTTATCCCCTATCCTGAATCAAATGTCTAATACTTCCCATGTGAATACCTACTTCCTATCCTATCAGAAAACCCTAACCTCCTTGTACAACCACTTTAACCAGTGCTTTTTTCAAAAGGTATTTACCAAAGGAAATTAAAGCAACTACCCAAAAAAGCTGTAAGAAGATGGCTCCATATCCCTCAATTCCAGAAAGATCTCCGCTATAAATACGAAACGGAACATTTTGCATCGAAGCAAATGGTAACAATTCACACACTTTTCTTATTCCATCTGGTAGAAACGGAAGTGGTATGACCGCTCCTGAAAAGAATTCCACCAATGAGAATGCGACCATTCGTATTCCAAGAGGTGAGATTGTATAAAAACATAAGAGATATAAAATCATACTAAAAGCAACTGTGACAAGTAATGCTAGTCCCATAGAAAACAAAAAGATAAGAAATGTTAGAAGACTTTTTGGAGGCCGTATACCATATGGTTTTGGTAATAATGTTGCAAGTAGTAATAAAGGAATACATCGTAATACAGCCTTTGACATACGATTTGCAATATTTCTAGCAAACCACATGGAGTATAAATCAAGCGGTCTGCATAATTCATATGCTATTCCTCCACTGGTAATGGAATCAAAAATTTCCCGTTCTAAAAACCACATCATATAAAGCGCTAAAAACGCCTGTTGCAGCCAAATGTACGATGTAAGTGCAGTAAATTCCATTGGGAAAGCAGATGGATCTGCCTCATAAAACGCTTTAAATAATAATATCTCCATAGCTCCCCATACAAATTGGGTTGACATTCCCGCAATGGCTGCCTGACGATATTGTAATCCCGTAGAAAACCGCATGCGAAAAAAAGAAACATATTTTTTCATATCTTCCTCCATAATTGATTTTTACTTTTTTTCTTTATGCGATGTCATATTTTCGATACATAGAAGCAATTACCTCATCAATGGAATCCTCTGCTTTCACAGCTTTTAACTCTTCTAACGTTCCATCCATTAAGAGTCTACCTTTTCCAATCAGAATAATTCGTTTTGATAATGCTTCAATATCTTGCATATCGTGTGTCGTTAAAATAACCGTTGTTTTATGAGTTTCATTTCGCTTGCGAATAAAATCACGTACCGCTAGTTTCGAGATTGCATCTAGCCCAATCGTTGGCTCATCCAAAAATAATATTTTGGGTTCATGAAGAAGAGAGGCTGCTATCTCACAACGCATCCGCTGCCCTAGTGATAATTGTCTTGTTGGGGTTTTAATAATTTGAGATAAATTAAGAAGTGCAATCAGTTCCTCTAAGTTATTCCGATAGGTAGTCAAAGGAATATCATAAATATCTTTTAAAAGTTCAAAAGAATCAATGACAGGAACATCCCACCATAACTGTGAACGCTGCCCAAATACGACACCGATATCTTTCACATGAGCCTTTCGTTCTTTCCAAGGAATTCTTCCATTCACTAGACAGGTACCGGAATCCGGATATAAGATACCACTTAAAATTTTGATCGTGCTGCTTTTCCCTGCACCATTGGGACCGATATAGCCAACCATCTCGCCATCAGCTATCGTAAAAGAGATGTCATCGAGTGCCTTAAGTTCTTCGTATTCACGATGAAACAGCGCTTTTGCTGCCTCTTTAAATCCAGAATTTCTTCTGCTCACTCGAAAGGTTTTAGAAATGTGTTCCACTTCAATCATGTTTATTCCTCCTGGTAGTAATATTATAAAATATCTTGCCAAGCGGCTGACTTTTCTTGGATTTTGCCAAGAAAATTCCGTGGTATGAAATTCTTCTGCAAATATACATACTAGTGTATTTATGCAGGAAATTACATATTATCACAAATATGTAAACATGTCAATAAAACATGTAAATATTACCACAATATTCGTTTACAAATGAAATGCAATATGCTAAAGTACCAGTGTAGAGTTTCGTGTATTTTCGTAATATAAAGAATGTACATGAAAACAATAAAATTGTACATTTCATTTTAACTTTAAGTTACTATAATGAAGGTACACAACCAATGCTTTTATTACTTAGGAGGACTTATCCATGACCCCGATGAAATGGTTTATCTCATTTCTAAGAAAGTACCGACTGCGGCTTATCATCTCATTTTTTATGGTAACCGTAGCAACCGCCATGTATATTGTAAATCCTTATGTATCCGGTGTCATTGTTGACCGAGTGATCAAGGGAGGCGAGTATGAACTTCTGTGGAAGTTAGTAATAATTTTGATTGCAACCACAGTAATCCGTTCTATTATGAAGTTTTGTTATCTCTATCAGTTTGAAACTACCTCACAGCGCCTGCTATATTCTATGAGAGATCATGTGTATCGTCGTCTCTTACAGCAGGATTTTAGTTTCTACAACAAAAATCGTACAGGAGAGTTAATGTCCAGGCAAACTGGCGACATGGATGCTATCCGCCACTTCGTTGCCTTTGTTACTTACTCTGTTTACGAGAACTCCTTGTTATTTTTATTTGCGATGACCATGGTTTTCACAGTAGATTACCGCTTAGCGTTATGCTTAATAGCCATCGTACCATTAACAGCTTATACCACAAGGAAACAGTTAAAAGCAATTAAGCCAGCATTTCACAACATAAGGATGCATTTTTCCAGTTTAAATACTGCAGTTCAGGAAAATATCAGTGGGAACCGAGTTGTGAAAGCATTTGCCAAAGAAGACTTTGAAATCGAAAAATTCATGAAAGAAAACGATGGATATCGCCTTGCAGAATTAAATGCGACCGCACAATGGCGCAAGTACATACCTTTTTTCGAATTCTTTGCAAACTTCTCCCTCTTCGTGCTTTACCTTGTTGGTGGAATTATGGCTATCAAAGAAAGTATCAGCGTAGGTCAATTGGTTACAGTAAGTGGTTATCTCTGGATGATAAACAACCCACTTCGAATGGCGGGTTGGCTTGCCAATGATTTTCAACGTTTCGTTACTTCAGTAGAACGAATTTATCATACAATTAATAAGGATCCATCTGTTATGAACCCAGAAAAACCTCACGAAGTAGATAGACTGCAAGGTGAAATTAAGTTTTCCCATGTTTATTATAATAGCGAAGATGATGTTATCTTAAAGGACATTAATTTTCATGTAAAACCAGGTCAAACCGTTGGTATTATTGGTGCAACCGGTTCCGGTAAATCAACACTTATGAATCTTTTATGCCGTTTTTATGATGTATCTTCTGGTGAAATTACCGTAGATGGTGTAAACGTTAAGGATTATGACCTTTATAGCTTACGTGGTAACATCGGAATGGCAATGCAGGATGTGTTTTTATTCTCAGATACTATTGAGGGTAATATTGCATATGGTAAGCCAAACTGCTCCTTTGAAGAGGTGGAACGTGCTGCCAAACTTGCGAATGCAGACGATTTTATACGCCAAATGCCAGAAGGCTATGATACGATTGTAGGCGAACGTGGTGTTGGATTATCCGGTGGTCAAAAGCAACGTATCTCACTTGCCAGAGCAATCTTAAAAGATCCTGCTATTATTATTCTTGATGATACGACTTCTGCGGTTGATATGGAGACAGAGTCTCAAATTCAAGAAGCCCTACATTCCATACAGAATCGTCACACCGTATTTTTAATTGCTCATCGTATCTCTTCCATTAAAGATGCTGATCTGATATTAGTAATTGATAATGGTACTATAAAAGAAGCTGGTACTCACGATGAATTGGTTGCAAAAAAAGGTTATTATTATACCGTATTTCATCATCAATATGGTGAATTCGATTCCATCAGCTCTCTGAAAGGAGGGAACCGTCATGGCAAGGAATAAATATGATATTGATGAAACCTTACAGTCAGAATTTAATGTAAAACACTTAAAACGTCTTGGTCACTATATCATTCCTTACCGTAAGGATATGGTTGTCACAATTTTATTAATGATGACCTCCAGTGCACTTGGCATGTTAGTACCACTATTTTTCATGAAGATTATTGATAATTTTATTCCAGATAAAAATATCGCTGGTATCATCATTGTTTGCCTCCTATTATTACTGATTAATATTATTAATATGATTAATCTAAGACTTAAGGTTAAAATCACCGCTAAACTTGGTCAAAATATTATTCATCAAATTCGTACTGATATCTTTACTCATCTACAGAAGCTACCATTTTCCTATTATGATGATCGTCCTCACGGGAAGATTCAGGTACGTGTTGTTAACTATGTAAATAGTTTAAGTGATCTTCTAAGTAACGGTATTATTAATACCATAACCGAGCTATTTAGCCTATTTTTTATCGTTGGCTTTATGCTATCCATTGACATAAGGCTTACTGGAATCTGTATGATCGGTCTTCCGGTATTAATGGGCTTAATATTTTTTATTAAGAGAAGGCAACGTGTGGCTTGGCAGATACAAAGTAATAAATCCTCAAACCTAAATGCCTATATTGCTGAAAGTATTAATGGTATTCGCGTAACTCAAAGTTTTGTAAGAGAACGTGAAAACACTCAGATTTTTAATAATCTTAGCAGGAATTTTAGCTCCTCTTGGATGGATGCCGTTCGTTATAACTTTATGCTATGGCCTGCCATAGATAATATCTCAACACTTACCACTGCCGCAATCTATGTCCTTGGTGTCAGTTGGATTACAAATGGTGTAGCTGGAATCACTACTGGTGTATTGATTGCCTTTACCTCCTATATAGGTCGATTCTGGGCACCAATTAATACCTTAGCAAGTTTTTATAACTCGTTATTAACCGCTATGTCATATCTAGAACGTATCTTTGAAACAATTGATGAAGAGATTACGGTAAAAGATAATGAAGGTGCTACCGAAATGCCACCAATCATCGGAGATGTAGAATTTAAGAATGTTACCTTTAGCTATGAGGACGGCATTCCTATACTAAATGATGTTAGCTTTCATGTAAAACCAGGAGAAACTTATGCAATCGTTGGACCGACTGGTGCTGGAAAATCTACCATCATCAACTTAATTAGCCGTTTTTATAATCTTGATTCTGGTGAGCTTTTGATTGATGGGATTGATATTAATAGCGTTACCATCAAATCCTTAAGAAAACAAATGGGCGTTATGCTTCAAGATAGCTTTATCTTTTCAGGTACTATTATGGATAATATCCGTTATGGTAATATGGAGGCAACAAATGATGAAGTAGTTACTGCTGCTAAAACAGTTTGTGCTCATGACTTTATCATGGGATTAGAGAAAGGTTATGAAACTGAGGTAAATGAACGTGGTTCCCGTTTATCCGCTGGCCAAAGGCAACTAATTTCCTTCGCTCGCGCCCTACTTGCAGATCCAAAAATACTCATCCTAGATGAGGCAACCTCTAGTATTGATACTGAAACTGAAATACTATTGCAAGAAGGTCTTGCAAAATTACTAGCAGGAAGAACATCCTTTATCATAGCTCACCGACTCTCCACCATTAAAAATTCAAATAAGATTATGTATGTAGATGGAGGACAGATTGTTGAACTTGGTAACCATGAAGAGTTGATGGCTCTAAAGGGCAAGTACTATGATCTTTATATGTCCCAGTATGATTTCTTAAGATAAATAAAATAGATCCAAATAAAAACTTGCAACACTCTATTGTGTCCCAAAGGCAGAGAGAACTCGGTAATTTTATGGTAATGTAGTTTCCTTAAAATACCCTACTTCTCTCTGCTTATTTTTGTTATGATGATATGGAGAAACTTTACTTCTCTCTGCTTATTTTTGTTATGATGATATAGAGAAACATTACTTCTCTCTGCTTACTTTTGTTATGATATATAAAGCAACATTACTTCTTTATATTATATTTGATTATGGCAAAGTAACTAAACCTCTTAATATTATTGTTTGGTATTAAGTAGACATTAAATATAATGACACAGACTATGTAACATCGCCTCTAACGTAAAAATGTAATATTGTCTTTGTACTATGTTACAACTAATTCATAACTTGAACATAATTTTGCCACAATACAACGTTATAACGATATCTGATTTAAGAAATCTATAAGCATTTATAAAATACACATGGTTAATTGAATAGATTTCTCATAAGTGTTATATTATTCAATGTCAGAAATCACTGTTTTCTATAACACCGTGATTAGACATATTCAAAGAAAGGATTTAAAGGGATGAACGAAAAGAAAAATTCATATGATCCGATAGAAAGTACTTGGGACGAGCAGTCAGAAGACTACATACAGGAACAACCCATTTCTTTCAATAGGCGTTCGAAATTAAAAAGAAAGAAAAAGTCAAATAAAGTATTAAAAAGATGTCTTGCTGCTTTTATTATTCTAGGCACTCTCTTTTTACTGATCTTTGGGACCCGATTTGGCCGAGGAATTCTCTATCGTATGGCAAGCAGCTATGTCTATGGTGCGCTGGTTCATGATGATGAGGCAATCGATGCTTTAAATCAAAATAATAATGTGATTGTTGGACGCCAAGAGGAGGGCGTGATTAACATTCTCTTGTTTGGTATTGAGGAAATCAATGGAGCTAGGAATACAGACAGCATGATGATTGCTTCCGTAAACTCTAATAAAAAGACAGTCAAATTAGTATCACTCATGCGTGATACCTATGTCGTGGTACCTGGATGGAAGTCTACAAAGTTAAATGCTGCTTATGCAAAAGGTGGTGCAGAACTATTAATCAAGACGATAGAGGAAAATTATAAACTTCATATCGATGCTTATGCTTCCGTAAATTTTGAATCCTTCGAAAAGATTGTAGATAGCATTGGTGGTGTAACAATCGAACTTGGCAAAGAGGAAGCAAAGTACCTAAGACGTACGAATTATATCTCAAATCCGGAGTATCGTACCGTACAGGCTGGTGAAAATAACTTAAATGGCAATCAGTTACTTGGCTATTGTCGTGTTCGTAAAGTAAAAACTTTAGGTGGTGCAAATAACGATTATGGTCGTACTGTTCGTCAAAGAAGAGCAATGAATGCAATCTTTGATAAAGTAAAATCCCAGAATATTTTCAAAACAGCATCCCAAGCAAATAAATGGATGGGATATGTTACAAGCAACATCACCAAAGACCAGATTGAAGATATTGTAAGTACTGTTATGGAGAATGGTATCAATACCATTGATACCCTAAGACTCCCTGTTGACGGTATGTTTGATGATCCTAAATCCTATCAAGGAGTAACTTATCCGTTGGTACTTGATTGGGACAAGAATATCGAAGAGTTATATCGTTTCCTTTATGAATAAATAAAAATAAGTATAGCTATTCCAGCTGTGTAGAAAAGTGTTATCTTGTTGTATATAAAAAGAGATGGTTCCTTTTAAGGTTTCATCTCTTTTTTATGTGTTTCCTATAGACTATCCATACCTTAATACAAACCTAATATTGAATAGATGATTTATCTTATACTGTGATTCTGTCTGGTATTTATAAACCTCTAGTCTTCCTTCCAGCGTTTCAGTGTCTTATAATAAGTTAGCATTTCTTTACGCACTTCATCCACTGTTTTTCCCTCTCCCTCTTTATAAATAAAAGGAATACAAAACTCTACCATCTCTTCCATGGTTTGATCCGCAACAAAACTTCCATCCTTATAGCAGTAAATACAATACTCCTCATTCCTACTACCATCCGCATTTGTTGCAAACTCCTCTTCTTTTGTTAGTGGCATAGCGCATGACTGACATAGCTTTTCTTCCATAGAAACCATCCTTTCTCATTTCACATTAATGACTTAGCTGTACCAATAATACTTATCTCACAAATCTTATAAACTAACAAAGATAACTTAGATTTGTATTTTTATTATAATATAGTAAATATGACATCTTGTGTCATATTTATTGTTTTGTTTGATTACATTATTTTATTATTTTTTATTTTTGTTTTATTTTTATTCAATCAGGAGTAGCTCCCCAAAAAAAGATTCTTAATGACCTTACATAGTAAAATTTATCCAGTCATGTTATAATAGTACTTAAATATTACTTAAAACTATAGAACTTATAAAGAAAGGACACGTATGATAACTAAATATTGTTTTGGAACTCCATTCGAAACAGAAGCAGTAACTATGAAATTAAAATCTATATCTGTTACTCCTTCTAACCTTACCAAAGATGTCTCAAAAGATATGTTTCTTTATCCTATTTCTATCAATGCTAACCAAGCTTTTACCTTAGAATATGATATGGCAGAAAACGATATTGTCTATGGTCTTGGTGAAGCAAACCGCGGAATCAATAAGCGTGGTTATCAATACATAAGTTATTGTACTGATGATCCAAATCATACAGAAAATAAATATTCACTTTATGGAGCACATAATTTCATAATCATAGATGGAAATCCATGCTTTGGACTTTTTCTAGATTATCCCGGGAAACTTACCTTTGATATTGGTTATTCCTCCTATTCGAAGTTGCGCATCGTAGCAGAAGAAGCTAACCTATATCTTTATATTATATCTGGTACTAGCCCTTATGATATCGTAAAACAATTCCGTGAAATGATTGGTGAATCCTATCTGCCACCCCTATGGGCATTTGGTTATCAACAATCTCGTTGGGGGTATAAAACGGCAGATGATATTAGGGCTGTTGCTGATGGATATCAAAACCGTGGTATTGGCCTTGATGCCATTTACATGGATATTGATTATATGGAGCGATACAAAGATTTTACAATTGATGAGGAGAGATTTCCTGATTTTCCAGAGTTTGTGTCTGAGATGAAGAATAGAAACCTACATCTGGTTCCTATTATTGATGCAGGTGTGAAAATCGAAGATGGCTATTCTGTCTATGAAGAGGGTGTTGCAAACAATTACTTTTGTAAACGTGAGGATGGCACCGACTTCATTGCAGGTGTTTGGCCTGGTGATACTCATTTTCCTGATTTTTTTAAGAAAGAGACGAGAACATGGTTTGGAAATAAGTATGATACCTTACTTGAGAAAGGAATTGATGGTTTTTGGAATGATATGAATGAACCTGCTATCTTTTATTCCAAAGAAGGCTTAACAAATACTTTTGCAGAAATTAAAAAACTTGAGGAGAAAGAACTAGATCTTGAGAATTTCTTCTACTTAAAACACCTGGTAGATTCCTTGCAAAACAATGAAGAAGATTATAAGAGATTCTATCATGATGTGAACGGCAATAAGGTTCGTCACGATAAAGTCCATAATTTATATGGCTATTACATGACACGGGCAGCCGGTGAAGCATTCCAAACTTTAAGTGAGTCTAAGAGAGTCCTTCTGTTCTCTCGCTCCTCATATATCGGTATGCATCGTTATGGTGGTATCTGGACTGGAGACAATCAGTCTTGGTGGTCACATCTTTTATTAAACATCAAGATGATGCCATCATTAAATATGTGTGGCTTTCTATATAGTGGTGCAGATTTAGGAGGGTTTGGTAGCAACGTAACCAGAGATTTGATGCTGCGTTGGTTAGCTTTTGGCATCTTTACACCCCTTATGAGAAATCACTCTGCCATTGGGACAAGAAATCAAGAATGTTATGAATTTGAATCAACAGAGGAATTCAAGCATCTGATTGGAATCCGCTATCGTCTTATTCCATACCTATACAGTGAATTCGTAAAGGCTGTAAAAAAGAACGATATGCTTTTTCGTCCGCTCGCCTTTGATTATCCAGATAACAAACAGGTTCGACATATTGAGGACCAATTGATGCTGGGAGACGGTTTAATGATAACGCCTGTTTATACCCAAAATACTACAGGACGTTATGTATATCTTCCAGAAGACATGCTATATCTTAAGTTTACAAAGGACTCTGATTTTCATTTGGAAGTTCTAACAAAAGGTCACCATTATATAGAAGTCGGCCTTTCTGAAGTTCCTTTGTTTATCAAGCCAAATCATATATTATTGCTTGCAAAACCTGCAAAAAACACCGCAACCTTAGATCGTAAAAATGTAACCCTACTATGCTACTTAACAAAAGAAGCTTCTTACGAGTTTTATGAAGACGATGGAATAACACTTCCAGCAAACGGTACAATAACCAATCTATCGATGGATTGCCCTGATACAGAAAAGATTATTAACTCTGAATTTAAGTTAGCCTGAAACAATTGAAAAAAGGTCCTTGAAAAAGTGTTTCTACAGTTTCAAGGGCCTTTTTTAATAAGTGATTATTCTATGTAAATCACTCTTGAACGAATACTTCCTTTGTCTGTCCACAGATAGGGCACTCATAGTCATCTGGTAATTCTTCGAATGGTGTATCCCCATCATATACATAGTGGCATACGGAGCAAACATATTGTACTTCCTGACTCATATTATCACCTCCTTTCAATGTTTTATTAGCCTCTGATTTACCTTTCCGTTTTAAATTACGGTAATCTTCATAAGTCATTGGACTATCATTGCTTAAAACTTCTGCTTCTGGTATCTCGCAGACAAATAGCCAATGAGTATCTAAATCAATTGTCTCTGACACGCTCAAACTAAAATATGCGGTCATAGCTTCTTGTATGTATGGATTTCCAAAGTGATCTGTAGCATAAGAAATACCCTCAAATTTATCAACATTTCTGCCACTTCTTGTCCCAAAATTTTGTATTAAATCTAGTGATGTATTACCATCTAGTACACTAACTGCTAAACTGTTTTTCTTTCGAATTAGTTCCGCCGTATAATTCTGTTTTTGCATACCAATGACTACTCGATTGGGTATCGCAGTCACTTGTTGCGCAGTGTTAATGATACAAGCGTTAACTTTACCTCCCTCTTCCACACCAGCAAGAAATAATCCGTAGCTTATCTTAAATAATGCGGTTGGATCCATGATATTCTCCTTTCCATTCCTGTATTCTAAAATCATTTGATGAAAATTACTTCACTTCAAAAATTATTAGTTCTGTTTGAATTAAAGGTTAAAGCCTATCATAAGGAAATGTTTATATTTCTTAATTGTCTATGAAATCTTTATAGCATTTTGACACTATTCCTTGGGTTATGGTATAATACTCGATGGTTCTTCCAATTGTAATTCAAATTTATAGAAATTTCAACTATTTGAATATATTTGGAGTGAATAACCAATAATTTTAGGTATGGCAGTCTGTGCAAACCCAAAATTAATATCGTATATAATAGGTGCTAAAGCGCCAGAATAGAGGTTACTATGAGAACAACATTGGTTGTACTGGCAATAACGATTTTCTTAATCATATCGTTACCATTCTATTTGATTTCCCTTGTCATCGGTCTATTTAGTGAACACGCCAAAATAAGATTTTCACAAACAGCGGCTAAGATTTTTTTTGGCACAATTTTAGTTTTCTCAGCTACCAAATACAAGGTTTTAGGCCGTGAAAATATCCCTACTAAGGAAGCTGTTTTGTTTGCTGCAAATCATCGAAGCTTATCTGATATTGCCGTAGCTTACGTTACGCTACCTATTCTCACAGGATTTGTTGCAAAAAAAGAAATGGCAAAGATACCAGTCATGAGCTGGTGGATGAAGAACCTCAATTGCTTATTTCTTGATCGCGAAAATCCACGAGAGGGCTTAAAAACTATTCTAACTGGTGTAGAGAACATCAAAAAAGGTTACTCCATGTTTATCATGCCAGAAGGCACTAGAAATCATGAGAGTGAAATGCTACCTTTCAAGGAAGGAAGCTTAAAAATGGCTGAAAAAACAGGGTGTGCTATTATTCCAGTGGCAATCACAAACTCCGATGCTGTGTTTGAACGTCAGTTCCCATGGGTAAAAAAAGCAACTGTTTACATTCATTATGGAAAACCAATCTATCCAAATAACATGCCAAAAGAAGATCGTAAATTCATCGGTAACTATGTTCGTGATGTAATTGCTTCTATGTTAGAGGAAGACAAAAACTTACCACTTTAACACTACTTATGAAAAATTATTTTTCTGTTTCTTTTTTTATAAATTAATGTTAAAATAATATCCATGGCTTTCTTGAACAGTCTAGAAAAAGAGGGCCGTTTCGGGATATTACATAACGAAAGGAGGTAGTCATATGCCAACGTGGACAATTGTAATGTTAGTCATTTTAGCAATCTTAGTTGTTCTCTTTGTTGCTGTACTTATATATGGAAGAAAGATGCAAAAGAAACAGGAGGCATCTCAGGCAGATATTCGTGCTGGTGCGCAAACATTTTCAATCTTAGTTATTGATAAAAAACGTATGCGTATTAAAGAGGCCGGATTCCCACAGATCGTAATTGACCAAACACCAAAGTATCTTCGCCGTGCAAAGGTTCCGGTTGTAAAAGCAAAAATCGGCCCTAAAGTTGCAACATTAATGTGTGAAGAAAAAGTTTTTGACCTTGTTCCAATAAAGAAAGAAATCAAGGCTGTTATTAACGGTATCTACATTCTTGATGTAAAAGGCCTTCGTGGCGGTTTAGAACAACGCCCGGTTAAACAAAGCTTCTTTAAGAAAATGAAGTCAAAAATTACGAAGAAGGATTAATCACTTGATGTATCCTATCACAACGATAAATAAACAAGAAATATTAGACTTCTTATAAAAAAAGGTTGTTTAACAATAAATCATTTACGTTAGTACTTGATTTTCCCATGTTAAACAGCCTTTTTCTTTTCCTTTCACTTATCTTTCTCTTTCGGTTATCTTTATTGTAAGGTTACATTCTGATACATATTGATAATTAATATCCAATCCATATAACAACTCTACAATAAGCTCTTTCTCCCTTTCTACGACTTCAATAGACTTCGTAGTAACCCCTATCATCAAATCGCCATAGGGAGTTGAATAGTAATTCATATGACTTTTTCCAAGTTCAAATACCATATGGGAAGCTGACTCCCCTTTTTTGGTTAACTCGACTTGATTTTTTGCAATCTTTAATGTACATCGCACCGTTTTATTCGGTACGCTTTCCTGATCTAGTAATTCGTCATACAATACAAAATGTTTTCCATTGCGAAAATAGTATTCACCAAGACTAATCACTTCAATGGCTTCTTGTTCTGACTCATATTGTAAGCCGGCAATCGATACAATTACTTCTTTTGTCATTCTTTCGGTTACCTTTCCAGTACAATTTCTTATTCGAAAGTCTTTATGTTAACATCCTTCGTTTCGATAATCTCACATGGTAAAATAGAATTTGCAAAGTTACGGAATTTTTCTGCACCATCACTAACAAAAAATGAATGTTCTGGCGTCTTTGTTGTCTCTGATAATAACTCCTGCTCTGCCAATACTTGCTTTAGGGTTCTAGCTGTTTCATAAGCTGGATTCACTAACTCAACTTCATCACCAACAACCTCACGTATTACCTTTCGTAGCAATGGATAATGAGTACAACCAAGGATTAAGGTATCAATATCTTTATACAAAAGTTCCTCTATATATCTACTAACAACTTCCCTTGTAATAGAATCATCAATCCATCCCTCTTCTACCAAAGGCACAAATAAAGGGCATGCCTTACCAAACACTCGAAGGTCAGGACGAATTTCTCCTAAAAATTCATTATAGATTCCACTTCGTATGGTTCCCTCTGTAGCGATTACCCCAATATTACCATTTCTTGTTGTTTCAGCTGCTGCTTTAGCACCTGGATTAACAACTCCGATAATTGGTATTTCAATCTCTTTTCTCACCGTTTCAAGGGCAAAGGCGCTCGCTGTATTACAAGCTATCACAATCGCTTTTACATTCTTCGTCTGTAAAAAACGAATGATTTGTCTGGAATACATCGTTATGGTTTCCTTTGACTTACTTCCATAAGGCAAACGAGCAGTATCTCCAAAATATATGATTTGCTCCTTAGGTAATTGATTCATAATTTCCTTGGTGACTGTTAGACCTCCAATACCAGAATCAAAGACTCCTATTGCAGATTTATCTGACATATTCTTCCTCCATACAGCTTACTTCATATTCCTTGTAAATGCTGTTTGAATTAATTTTTCCACTAATTGTGGCTTTGAAATCCCTTTTGCTTCCCATAACATCGGATACATACTAATTGCTGTAAAACCAGGAAGAGTATTAATTTCGTTAAAGACAATTTCATTGGTGTCTTTTTCTAAGAAGAAGTCCACTCTTGATAAGGAATAGCCATCTACTGCACGGAATATCTTTACCGCTGCATCACTGATTTCCTGCGCTTTTCCCTCTGGAAGTTCCGGTGAGATAATAGTTTTAGAATCTGCATTATTATACTTTGCATCATAGTCATAGAACTCTGCTGCTGCCAAAATCTCACCAACTCCAGATGCTTTCGCTTCCAAACCTCCAAGCACTGCACACTCAATCTCTCTACCTACAATAGTTTCCTCTACTAGTATCTTGCGGTCATGTTCTACAGCCAATTTTAAGCCAGTTATTAATTCATCACGATTGTGAGCCTTCGTAATACCTTTTGAAGAACCAGCATTGGATGGTTTAATGAATACAGGGTAAGATAAACGGCGCTCTATTCGTTCCACTACCTTTTCCATCTCATCCAATTCCTTCCCATACACCGCTTCGTAAGCTGCTTGACGTATTCCCAGACTATCCACAATTATTTTAGTATATAGTTTATCCATGGATACCGAACTTGCAAGCACTCCACAACCTACATACGGAATACCAGCTAATTCAAGTAATCCCTGCACAGTACCATCTTCACCAAATAATCCATGTAATACTGGGAATACAACATCTACCTTTTGATATTCTACTTTAGTGCCTTCAATTATTAAAAGGCTTGGTTTACTTCTATCAGGTGAAAGGATTGCTGTCTTTTTCCCATCTTTCCAAGCTCCACTTGTGATGTCTTCTACACTTCCTGTAAGCAACCACTCTCCCTCTTTTGTGATACCTACTAATAAAACATCATAATGGTCACGGTCAATATTATTAATAACCGTTACTGCTGAAACACATGAAACCTCATGTTCTGAGGATTGTCCTCCAAACAGCACGACAATAGTCTTCTTATCCATGCAAGTCACCCTTTCTTTCTGTCTATCTATTTGAGTTTTATTTCATTGAAATCCATTATTTCACTAGGTTATGATTGTTATTCTTTCCTAATTACTATATTCATTTTACACTCAATTAGTTATTAATTCAATGTTTTTTCTTGATATCTCATTCTTACAGTATGATCTATGGAAATCTACTTCTTTCTCCACATTTTCACAAACTAAATCTCCTTTCTTTTTTAAGATTCACTTACAATACATTTTAAGATCTCCTATATCATTAATTCTTAAATAACTATATTCTTAATTAGTAACAAAATTAGAACTATAAATTAAAATCACGGAAACTTTAAATTGTTTAAATTCCTTTTGTCAGGACATACTTTAAATGAACTCATTCCATTAAGTTTAATTTATAATCTATGATTAAGGAGATTTGTTATGAAATCAGTACGTTCTTCCATTTCTAGTCTGTATGAAACTTCTCATAGGAAGTCTTTTCCTAAGAGATTATTTATATCTTACATATTGCCCTTTTCTCTTGCTTTTTTGATTACTTTGTATGCCTTATTTGGTGCCTTTGTTTCATTTGCAGGCTCACCTGCCATAAAAGAAGACATTACTCTTTTACAAGAAGACTTAGCCAAAGAAATTCTACGATTTCACGTCCTTGGAAATAGTGATTCCGAAGAAGATCAGAATGTGAAGCTCTATGTAAAAGAAGGATTAATAGCTTATTTAACTCCTCTTTTAAAAGATTGCACCAACAAAAACGATACCACCGAAGTTCTAATGGCTCATCTCACAGATATTGAATCAGAAGCTTCTAGATTACTCTCAGTGAAAGGTTATTACTATGGTGCTAGTGCTACCCTTGATAAGAGTGTTTTTCCAATAAAAGTTTACGGAGACATCACACTGCCTGCAGGGGAGTATGATGCTCTTAAAATAAAACTTGGAAAAGCACAAGGTCGTAATTGGTGGTGTATTTTGTTCCCAAACCTATGCTTTGTTGATACTACCTATTCTGTTATCCCAGATGACTCGAAGCAACAACTGAAAACCTTATTAACAGAGGAGGAATATACCGCAATTATCAAAGACGAAAAACCAAATGTTGTAGTAAAGTTTAAATTATGGGATTTCCTATCAAAGCTTTTTTAAATGCGTCTTCTCATAATTTCATTGGATGATCTCTTCTTTGGAAGAATGTCTTAATATTACTTGCAAAACCCTTCCTTGACTAATATAATGAACAATATCAGG
Source organism: Bacillota bacterium (assembly GCA_023387655.1). Classification (GTDB taxonomy): domain Bacteria; phylum Bacillota; class Clostridia; order Lachnospirales; family Lachnospiraceae; genus Lachnoclostridium. The sequence goes on along the minus strand of JAEWHR010000060.1, from coordinate 41,383 downwards.
TAACGTAAAACCACACGACAGGAGTTTTCAATGGATATTATTTCACTAAAGGCATATGCAAAAATAAATCTAGCACTCGATGTGATTGGCAAACGTCCAAATGGATATCATGATGTCCGTATGATCATGCAAACCATTAAGTTGTATGATAAAATTACTATCAAGCCAACCACAAATCCAGACATTACTATAAAAACTAACTTACACTTTTTACCAACCAATGAGAATAATATCGTATATACAGCCTGTAAGCTATTCAAAGAAACTTTTCAAATTAACGACGGCTTTTACATTAATCTAGAAAAAAGAATTCCGGTAGCTGCAGGAATGGCTGGCGGAAGCTCTGATGCTGCTGCGACACTCTTTGGTTTAAATGAATTGTTTCAAACAAACCAGTCCTTGGAGGATTTGATGAAGCTTGGTGTAAAACTAGGAGCAGATGTCCCTTATTGTCTTCTTCGTGGAACCGCTTTATCCGAAGGAATTGGAGAACTACTAACTCCTCTCCCTCCCGCACCAAACTGTTATTGTTTAATTGTAAAGCCACCGGTCAGTGTTTCCACTAAATTTGTATATGAAAACCTTAAGATAGATGAAAATACCATACATCCAGATATTGATGGAATGATAGAAGCAATTAAAAAACAAGATTTACATCAAGTTTCTTCCCGTGTTTCTAATGTACTGGAATCTGTAACGATTAAACATCATCCAGAAATCGAAAGAATAAAAAGAGACTTGCTCTCTCATGGCGCTCTTTGTGCCCTTATGAGTGGTAGTGGTCCTACTGTATTTGCTTTGTTTGATAATCAAAAGGCTGCAGAGCGTGCTTTTTATGAATACAAGGTTGGGCCTTGCGGAAAGCAAACATTCCTAACCAGATTTTTTGAGTCGAAGAATATTAGCTCCTAATCAATAATATCTATCACACAGAATCAGAACAAATTACACAATGCTAAGATTATCTCTTGCAGAGGTTGTGATTTGTTCTTTTTTATTTTATTAATTATGTTCTTTTTACTTTCTTAATTATGCTCTTTTTTATTTTCTTATTATGCTTTTTTATGCTCTTAAATATTTTCTTTTTACTTCTGATCAATTCTTTTTTACTCTGATCAATTCTTTTTTACTCTGATCTGTTCTTTTTACTTCTATTTCTCATTTTTTCTTGCCATATTCCCTTAAATCACTTCCTATATGCATGTTTTATTCTCATTGCTCATAGCATATAATATCATTCATTTTGATTCATAACTACTTATCCCAACTCATATAATGTGTTAGACGCAAACGTGGGACATTTAGAACACGAATAGAATGAGCAAGGAGGGAATTTACTTGGAACTCATTAAAAAGAACATACATATGAATAAGCTGAAATGTAAAAGTAGTCTTCAGGTAACCTTTGACGATGATTTTAATGTACCGGATAGTAAACCAGACATTAGTAAATTAATTAAGTCACAGGGTGAAATTAAGTTTAACGATCAGAAAATAAACAATGGGAAACTGTATACAAATGGTTCGTTGCATTTTCAGGTATTATATTTAAGTGATGAAACCAATCGTCCAATACATAGCTTAGGCGGACAGATTCCTTTCGATGAGGTAATTAACTTAAATGAAGCCTGCAATCATGATACTGGTACTTTAAAATACGAGATTGAAGACCTAACCGCTAGTATTATTAACTCCAGAAAACTAAGTCTAAAGGCTTTGGTGCGCATAAGTGTTGCGGTGGAGGATTTGTATGACGAAGAAAGTGCAGTGTCTGTTGATGCTGAGTCTGATGTACAATCCATAACCAAAACAATTGATGTTACCAATATGGCTGTAAACAAAAAGGACAGCTATCGGTTCCGTGACGAGGTTGTACTACCATCCGGTAAGAACTGTATCTCCGAAATTCTATACAACAATATAGAATTAAAGAATGTCGATGTGCGTCTGTTGACTGATAAGTTTACTGCCAAAGGTGAAATTTCGCTTTTTGTCCTCTACATTGGGGAAGGTGAAGACAGCCCTATGGAATACTATGAGACTGACCTACCTTTTAGCTCAACCATTGACTGTAGCGGATGTACCGAAGATATGACTCCTGACATATCACTTGATATCGTTGGGAACAATTTAAGTGTAAAACCAGATGCAGATGGAGAAGAACGTGTTCTTGACTTAGAGACAATTTTAGATGTTTCTATTAAGATTTACGAGGAGACTCAGATGCAAATTCTCCAGGATATCTATTCTCCAATGAGAGAACTGACTCCTATTTACAAAGAAGCAAAGTATGAGAATCTACTCATGCGTAATAGCAATCGCGCTCGAATATCAGAAAGAATCAAACTAAACGAAGATAGCGCAAAACTATTACAGATATGCCATGGCAATGGTACTGTTAAAATCGATGAGATCATCCCAATTGAGAATGGTTTAGAAGTAGAGGGCATCATTGACCTTAGCATTCTTTACATAAGTTCGGATGATGCAAGACCATTACAAGCTATGAAAGCCGCTGTTCCTTTTACTCAAATGATTGAGATTCGGGACCTTAAACCAAACAGTAACTATGAAGTAAAACCATGTCTTGAGCAGATCAACATTATGATGTTAGACAATACTGAGGTAGAAGTTAAATCCAGCGTTGTTCTTAATGTAATCGTATTTGACTGTTTAACGGAATCCTTTGTAGTTGATTTCAAAGAAGCTCCTCTAAATTTAGAATTATTGCAGGCGATGCCTGGAATGACTGGATATGTAGTAAAAGCTGGTGATACTCTTTGGAAAATAGCAAAGAGTTATCATACTACCGTAGATGCCATCAAAGAAATCAATGATTTAGATTCCGAATCTATAAGTGCTGGAGATCATCTCTTAATCGTAAAAGAATTAGATCCTTGCTTTGGATGATAGAACCCTTGCTTCTGAGTTAAAAAGAGAGTGTATTTAGTTATCTAAATACACTCTCTTTTTCTATATAATCCTTCGATACGATTACTCTAAACCATCTTTCCACTTGTTTAGCTTTTCAATCGTAGTGTCTAATGTTCTTTGACATATCTCAGGAAGTTTGCCACCCCAAGTTTTCGTTGCTTCCTCAAAACCTTTTTTTACAGCATCTATCATAGTTTGCGCTTTGGATGAATCATTCCCTGCTAATGCTTTTGCGAAAGACACTAGACGTTCCGAGGTTTGTTCCACACCCCAATATCCATCTTCTGCAATTTCTGAGGATGCCTTTGCAGCCGTTTCTGGGTCAACCTTTACTTTTCCTTCACGAAGGAGTGCCCAAATATCAGTAGCATCTGTTACTTTCTCGCCCTGTTTTAATAACATTTTTTCAACTAAGGAACGAAGACTTGCTGATCTTTGCTCTGCATCTGCTTTTAATCTTTCGATAGTCGATCTATCCTGCTGCTTATTTATTTTACCTTCTTCGGATTTTTCATAAGTTGCAGCCACTGTTTCTTGTTTCGATTCTTTCGCCTTTGAATTCTTTTCTATTTCGTTTTTTTCCGATGACGCATAGGTGTTTCTTACACCCGTAACTCCGTTTACACTCATACAATACCCTCCTTGGTATTCGTAGGGCAATAAACCCCAAACTAAAAAGACATTAGTTACCGACCTTTTTAGGTCTTATTTCTTATATCGGAAGGAATCGTAAAAATGTTTACCTCTATTGTTCTACCTTACATTAAGAATCTAAACCTTCAGAGCTTTGAGTACGGCCATTGAACTTTTCTTTAACACTGGCAATACAAAAATCGGTTCATTTATCTGGCCTAAACTATGTGCATCCGAATCAGAAATCACTCTACATTGATGAAGATGTGGATTACTATAAAGTAATGACTCTCTGTTTTCTAGCTTTATAAGCTCAACACAAGTAAACCTACTATCAGGCGGGAAAAATCCAAGGTTTGAGATTACACTATTTGAATTTTTATCAATATGTGCTGGTATCATTACCCCATGATAAGTAGACACTAGTTCATAGACTTCAGAAAAGGAGATTGTGGTTGCATTAATCAAAAGAAACTCTTCTCGTTCCACCACAGCTTCTTCTTCATCAACAACAAGCTGATTTCCAAAGATCTTTTCTTTATTCTTAACTTTTATTAAATGCTCATAAACATAGGAATCAAACTTCATCGCATCTTCTAATTCTGCAAACAAACATATGACATGCACTTCCTCAGAAGTCGTTAACTCCATACCTGGTATAACTAAAATATCATTCTTCTTTCCAATCTCTATCGCAGCCTTACAATTTCTACAGGAATTATGATCCGTAATCGCAATTACATCTAAACCCTTTAATGCAGCCATCATAACAATATTGGTCGGAGTCATATCATCATCCGCACAAGGGGATAAGCAGGTGTGAATATGAAAATCATAAGTTAGATGAAGCATGAATGATTTGGTATACCCCATACGCTGCATCAAATATAGGAAGGTCAGACGCTAATACTGTAATTCCTTCACTTTTCGCTTTTGATAGTGCAGCAAAATCAAGCGTAATTCCCTCCGCTAAAATTACACAAGCTACTTCCGTTAAGGTTGCAACCGCTAAGGTATTTATATTTCCCATTACTGTCACCCAGACAGCTCCAGTTGGAATTTTGCTCATTGCAATACTTAATAAATCACAACAAAATGGAGCCTTTACTTCAATATCTAAGTTCTTACCTTCATTAATCACTTTAAAATCGCTAACTTTTAAAAATTCCTTCTTTGTCATTCTTTCCTCCAACTTACCAGTTCTGTTTTTCCCCTTAATTCATCTACCTGCTTTCTATTCTTTTTCACTTTTCTCCAAAATTTCCTTAGGAAAATTTCCAGATAACTTACTCACATATTCTCTAAAGATATGGATACAATAATTTTCCTCTGCAACCCCCCTCACAATATCCTCTGCAAGAGCTTTACAAGTTGGTGCTCCACAGGAACCGCAGTCAAGCCCCGGAAACTTTTTGCATAATTCTTCTACTATAGCTACTTTACCAATACTTTCAATTAAACTGACTCCGAGATTAAAAACTGGTTCATACTCTACCTCCTGCGTCCAGCCAATATCAATACTTTCTAAGGGAATATGAGTTCTTGCAACAGGCATATATTTACGAAGCCTTTTTAATTTTACTTTTGCTACATAGGGATTTTCAACGGTTAGAACACCCCCAACGCAACCTCCACTACAAGCATTTAACTCAATAAACTCTAGGTTTGTAAATTTCTGATCCTCCATATCTTCTAATACACGAATAATATTCTCAATTCCATCCGCAGCCAGATAACTATCCGTTAGAAGACCACTTGCTTCTCCACCACTAGAACCCCAACTAATTCCTATTTTACCCGAGATAACTAAATCTTCTAGCTCCTCTCTCTTTGCTACAATTTTCATACAACTAATTAATTGAGGATACACGTCCTTAATTGCAAGTACTCCATCTACCTCACTTTTTTCATACCCCAATGGCGTTTTAACTGCTGTAACCTTTGCAGGGCATGGGGAGATGAAAAAGACTCCTATTTTCTCTTTCGAAAGTCCCGTTTTTTTCATCGCTTCTTTTCTTGCTAATTCTGCCGCTATATCAATTGGTGGCTTTAATGGAAGTAGATGCTCTAGTAGATTAGGAAAACGAACACGAATCAGCCTAGTTACCACCGGGCATGCTGTACTAATAATTGGCCACTTCTCTCTATGTTCTTCTATGTACTTTCTAGTCGCAGCAGACAAGATTTCAGCAGCGCCACTTACTTCAAATACATCGGAGAATCCCATTAATTTTAATGCATTTAAAACAATATTAATATCATCTAGGTTATTCATCTGTGCATATAAAGAAGGTGCTGGTAACGCAATGGTGTAATCGTATTGCTTAATCATGTCCATACTATCATACGTCGCATTTTTAGCATGATGAGGACATATTCTTATACACTCACCACAGTCAATACAAAATTCCTTTGTAATAACCGCTTTTTGATTACGAACTCTTATTGCCTCGGTAGGGCAGCGCTTAATGCAATTAATACACCCCATACAAAGGCTTTCCTCTAATCGCACTGCGGTATAAAATTTCCCCATCATCGTCCCCCTCTTCATAAAAGATTCCTTGCAATCTCATGCATCGTTATCTTACTTTATCTACATAAAAACCTTTAATGTCACGGTAGTTCCTTCTCCTAATACGGTATCAATTTGCATTTCATCGGAGTACTTTTTCATATTGGGAAGACCCATGCCTGCTCCAAATCCTAGTGCTCTTACATTATCAGGCGCAGTAGAAAATCCAGCTTGCATAGCAAGTGCAACATCTACAATTCCTGGACCTTTATCTTTTAATATGATGATGACCTCTTTGGGTGAAATATAAATTGTGATTTCTCCTCCATGGGCGTGTATTACCATATTAATCTCTCCCTCATACATGGAGATGGCAACCTTCCTCACAACCTCTGGCTTTGCACCCATCTGTTTTAACTTCTTTTTTACATCACTGGATGCTTCTCCTGCTCTAGTAAAGTCATCACCAGATATCGTATAAGTTAAAGTGATTGTATTACTCAATTTGAAGTACCTCCACGTAGTCCATTTTGATATAATAGCCCACATGCAGAAAACATTCGATGCGCTGTACATAATAGAGGTATCTCTCTTTCATTTGCAAGCTCAATCATAGATTCATCTGGTCTCTTCCCTCGTACAAAAACAATACATACGACATCCATCATCTCTGCAGTACGCACCACCTGTAAATTACACAGTCCAGTTAATAATACGCATTGTTCTTTGACAAATGCTAGTACATCACTCATCATATCGGACCCACAACCTGTATGAGCCTCACGTTCTAAAAATTCTTCTCCGCTAATTACTTGTGCTCCAAGTATTTCTTTTACATCTCTTACAGTCATGTGCGAATGCCTCCTTGAATTAAAACTGTCAATATTGTATATTTTTTGTGCACTTTTGATTATATATCAGTATAACATTGCCAAATATTCTTTTCAACTAAACTCTTATAATTTTTTCCAAATTTATGTTATTTTCTTAACTAAGTTGTGTGCCATATTGTACTTTTAGCATATATAATTCTATAATTATTACATTTAATCCATCTAAAGTATCCTAATGCATGTACAATTACAAGTAGTGTATTTGCATATTCTGGATTTCTATTCTGTTGATTGTTAAATATATATCATTGTGGATTTTTCACTAATATCATGCTATAATATTATTGTTTTTCGACAACATGTCATCGAAAAGATTGTTAAAAAACTATCAAGGAGGTTTTATCATGGGCTCACAGAAAACAACCCTTCCTTTTGCTGGTACAAAAGAGCAAGAGGCAGAACTTATTAGTGTCATAGAAGAGCTTAAAAGTGACAAAGGTGCCTTAATGCCAATACTTCAAAAGGCACAAGAAATCTATGGCTACCTTCCAATTGAAGTTCAAACCATTATTTCAAACACATTAGATATTCCTTTAGAAAAAATCTACGGAGTAGTAACCTTTTATTCACAATTCTCACTTTACCCAAAAGGGAAATTCAAAATTTCCGTATGTCTTGGTACTGCTTGCTATGTGAAAGGTTCTGGTGACCTCTACAGTAAACTTATGGAGAAACTCGGAATCGCTAGCGGCGAATGTACCCCTGACGGAAAATTTTCTTTAGAAGCTTGCCGCTGTATTGGTGCTTGTGGTTTAGCTCCTGTTCTTACCATTAATGATGATGTATACGGAAGACTATCCATTGACGACTTGGACGGTATTCTGGCTAAGTATGAATAAAATAAATCGTATTTTCATCTTATAATGTCTGAAAAATAGCTTTGTTTTATAGAACATGAAATAGAGGAAATCAATTATGATGCCGGAAATCTCGCTGAACGTTTTGGATATCGCTCAAAACTCCATACGTGCAGGCGCAACACTTATTATAATTACTGTAACTGCAGATAGAAAAAAGGATATCATGACCATAGTAATAGAAGATAATGGCTGTGGCATGTCGAAAGATCAAGTAACAAGTGTCTTAGATCCTTTTTATACAACGCGAACAACCCGTAAGGTGGGGCTTGGGATTCCGTTTTTTCAATATGCGGCAATTTCCACAGGCGGTAACTTTTCTATAGAGTCTGTTGTAGGAGAAGGTACGGTGGTTACAGCAAGCTTTATACTCTCTCATATTGATCGAATGCCGCTTGGAGACATGACAAGCACACTGCATACTTTGATAACATTGAATAACCGGATAGATTTCTTATATACATACACTGTAGATAACAAATATTTCACCCTAGATACTAGAGAATTTCGAATGATTCTTGATGAAGTACCGTTTAACACACCTGAGGTCTCAATTTATATACGAGATTTCTTAAGTGAAAATAAACAAGAAGTCGATCAAGGATTCATTTTATAAGTTGATTTGTCTGAATTGGTACTAAGTCCTTACAGGCAGTTTGGTGGCAAAAAACCAGCGAATTATTCCTGCGCACAAACCTTGAATTAATTAGTTTGTGCGTAATAATAATGAGATATGTGAAAGATTGATATTTATTTAACATATCATGTTTGTGCCTGCGTGATCTTTGTACTTAAGAATATAAGCGCAGAATATGCGCAGGAATGGAGGAATTATGAAATCTCTTGAAGAATTAAAAGCAATCCGGGAGAAGATGCAAAATCAGCTTGGACTTCGTAACGAAGCCGTAGCAAATACTCGTGTCGTTGTAGGTATGGCTACCTGTGGCATTGCAAGTGGAGCAAGACCTGTTCTTAATGCTATCTCTAATGCGGTACAAGAAAAGGGTCTTACAAACGTTATGGTAACTCAAACAGGATGTATTGGTTTGTGTCAATATGAGCCAATAGTAGAGGTTATGGAAACCGAAAAAGAAAAGGTAACTTATGTAAAGATGACAGCTGAAAAGGCACTTGAAGTGGTGGAAAAACACTTGGTACGTGGTCAGATTGTCAAGGAATATACAATCCAAAATTATATCAAATAGCGAGGAGGATTTCTTATGTATCGTTCACACATCTTAGTTTGTGGTGGAACCGGTTGTACTTCCTCCGGAAGTCAGGTTATTTTAGATGCATTACAGACTGAAATCGAAAAAGCCGGCCTTAAAGATGAGGTAGCCGTAGTTCAAACGGGTTGCCACGGACTTTGTGCTTTAGGACCAATTATGTTAATTTATCCAGAAGGCACATTTTACTCTATGGTTAATGCAAACGATATCCCTGAGATTGTAACAGAACACCTATTAAAAGGTAGAATTGTAAAACGTCTTCTCTATAATGAGACTGTTACAGAAGATGGTATCAAAGCATTAAACGAAACGGATTTTTATAAAAAACAGCACAGAATCGCACTTCGTAACTGCGGTATAATTAACCCAGAAAATATTGAAGAGTACATAGGAACAAGAGGATACGAAGCACTTGGTAAAGTTCTTACCGAGATGACACCGGATGATGTAATACAAGTCCTCTTAGATAGCGGATTACGTGGCCGTGGCGGCGGCGGATTCCCAACCGGATTAAAATGGAAACTTGCAAAAGGAAATGATGCTGATCAAAAATTTGTCTGTTGTAATGCTGATGAAGGTGACCCAGGTGCCTTCATGGATCGTTCTGTATTAGAAGGTGACCCTCACGTAATATTAGAAGCTATGGCTATTGCTGGATATGCAATAGGAGCAAATCAAGGCTATATCTATGTACGTGCAGAGTACCCAATTGCTGTTGCTCGTCTTGAAATTGCAATAAATCAGGCAAGGGAGTATGGGCTTCTTGGAGATAATATTTTTGGCACTGATTTCTCCTTTGATGTTGGCCTTCGTCTTGGTGCTGGTGCATTTGTTTGTGGAGAAGAGACTGCTCTTATGACTTCTATTGAAGGTAACCGCGGAGAACCTCGTCCACGTCCTCCATTTCCAGCACAAAAAGGGTTATTCCAGAAACCAACGATTTTAAATAACGTAGAAACCTACGCTAACATACCTCCAATTATTTTACATGGCGCAGAATGGTTTGCTTCCATGGGCACGGAAAAAAGTAAGGGTACTAAGGTATTCGCTCTTGGTGGCAAAATTAAAAATACTGGTCTTGTTGAAATCCCTATGGGTACCACTCTACGTGAAGTTGTTGAACAGATTGGTGGTGGTATTCCAAACGGAAAGAAGTTTAAAGCTGCTCAAACTGGTGGTCCATCTGGCGGTTGTATTCCTGTAGAGCATTTCGATATTCCTATTGACTATGATAACTTACTTTCCATCGGTTCTATGATGGGATCTGGTGGGCTCATCGTAATGGATGAAGACAACTGTATGGTTGATATCGCTAAGTTCTTCTTAGAATTTACGGTGGATGAGTCTTGTGGTAAATGTACACCATGTCGAATCGGTACCAAACGCATGCTTGAAATTCTTGAAAAGATTACAAAAGGCAATGGAACATTAGAGGACTTAGATAAGTTAGAGGAGCTATGCTATTACATCAAGGATAACTCTCTTTGTGGTCTTGGTCAAACAGCTCCTAACCCTGTATTATCCACACTTCGCTATTTTAGAGACGAATATATTGCCCACGTAGTAGATAAGAAATGTCCAGCTGGTGTATGTAAATCCTTACTATCCTATACCATCGATGCAGACAAGTGTAAAGGCTGTACCTTATGTTCACGTGTCTGTCCAAACAATGCAATTGAAGGAAAAGTTCGCGAGCCTCACGTCATCATACAAGATAAGTGTATCAAGTGTGGAGCTTGTATGGAGAAATGTAAATTCGGCGCAATCAGTAAGAAATAAGTGTGAAAAGAATTTCAAAGGCGCAAAAAAACACCGTCTAAGAAATTCTAATACTTCACATAGAAAGAGTAAAAATGAAATCCATTGAAATTTCATTTTTATTCTTCCAGGTTTGCAAATTTGTGCTGTCGCCCAAATTAGTAGGTTGCGGCAGAATGGAGGTCATAATGGCAAATATAAATTTAAAAATCAACGGCATGGAAGTCTCTGCTCCGGCAGGTTCGACCATCTTAGAAGCTGCCAGATTAGCGCACATTGAAATTCCAACCCTTTGTTACCTTAAGGAAATCAACGAGATTGGTGCTTGCCGTATCTGTGTGGTAGAAGTAAAAGGTGCAAGAAGCTTAGTAGCTTCCTGTGTATATCCAATTAACGAGGGCATGGAGGTGCTTACAAACACTCCGAAAGTTTTAAAATCTAGAAAAAGAACGTTACAGTTAATTCTTTCTAACCATGATAGAAGATGTCTCTCCTGTGTAAGAAGTGGTGACTGTGAGTTACAGAAATTATGTAAGGACCTCGGTGTTGAGGACGAAGCCCTATACGATGGCGAGAAAGGGTTCTATGAACTAGATGAATCCGCAGCCCATATGGTTCGTGATAATAATAAGTGTATCCTTTGTAGACGCTGTACTGCTGTCTGTTCCCTAACCCAAGGAATTGGTGTAATTGGTGCAAATGAAAGAGGATTTAAAACAAATATCGGTTCTGCCTTTGATATGGGTCTCGGCGAAACAAGCTGCGTGTCTTGTGGCCAGTGTATCGCTGTCTGTCCTACCGGTGCGCTTTATGAAAAAAATAGCACGGATGAAGTATTAGAAGCAATTGCAGACCCTGAGAAGTTTGTATTCGTCCAAACAGCACCGGCAGTCCGTGCAGGGCTTGGAGAAGCATTTGGATTACCTATCGGAACGAATGTGGAAGGCAAGATGGTTGCTGCTCTTCGACGCATTGGCTTTAATAAAGTATTTGATACAAATTTCAGTGCTGACCTAACCATTATGGAGGAAGCAACCGAGTTCCTTGACCGTGTACAAAATGGTGGAGTTTTACCGCTGATTACTTCCTGTTCTCCAGGATGGATTAAATACTGTGAGCACTACTTCCCTGAAATGACAGAAAACTTAAGTTCCTGTAAATCTCCACAGCAGATGTTTGGTGCAATTGCAAAGACCTATTATGCTAAGAAACTTGGCATTGACCCAGCGAAGATGGTAAGCGTAAGTATTATGCCATGTACCGCAAAGAAGTTCGAACTTGGCCGTGAGAATCAGTCCGCTGCAGGTGTTCCAGATGTAGATTATTCTTTGACCGTACGTGAACTTGCTGGTCTAATTGATAAGGTTGGCCTTAACTTCTTATCCTTACCGGATGAAGAGTTTGACAATCCACTTGGTATCTCTACCGGTGCCGCTGTTATCTTTGGTACCACCGGAGGGGTTATGGAAGCCGCTCTTCGTACTGCAGTATGGAAGTTAACCGGTGAGAATAATGAATCACCAATTGAATTTAAAGAAGTTCGTGGTGTACAAGGCATCAAAGAAGCAACTTTCCATGTTGCTGGTATGGATGTCAATGTTGCCGTAGCTTCTGGCCTATCCAATGCAAGAGAATTGCTTCAGAAAGTAAAATCAGGAGAAGCAAATTATCACTTTATTGAAATCATGGGATGTCCTGGCGGTTGTGTCAATGGTGGTGGTCAACCTCATGTCCCAGCATACATTCGTAACTTTACAGACATTCGTGCTCTTCGTGCTAAGGTACTTTATGACTCCGATGCTGCGAATCCTTTCCGTATGTCACATGAAAACGAAGCAGTTAAAAAGGTTTATGAAGAGTTCCTTGGTGCACCTGGAAGCCATAAGGCACATGAGATTTTGCATACGACTTATGTAAAGAGATCCATTAACTAAATAGAATCAATAACATAAAAAATGTCTCTGTACAGGTATTAACTGCAGAGACATTTTTTATTATAATGAGGTTACCCCAGCTATTACTTAACATACTCTTCCTTCATTTACGAAAACAAAAGTGAACTATATCACGTATCCTAACTTTTTGAATTACCTTATAATTCTTTATTACTACAAAAATAAACAATACCTCAGCTCCACTGATATAACAATCTTTTAAATCAAAGATAAACCAATCAAACAGTAATATATAATCAAGGCTTCCACCAAAGAATATCTTGTCAATAAGACTGCATATTGCTCCTGATAATAAAAGTACGTAAATGATTTTTGGTAGTATTCCCTCCCGATTTGCACAAGAGCGATAATATTGGTATGTATAGTAAGCAAACACTATAACCAAAACATTAATCAGTATTGTTAACCATGGATAACTAAAGATATTTACATAATTCCCAAGATAAGATTGGTTTGTGTTTACTTTGGGTTTAAAAGCAAATATTTCTCCCAATATCCGAAAACTTTTATCAAAATAATAATGACGTATGATCGCTTTTATAATCTGATCGAGCGCTACTAACCCACTTATTGTAATTCCTTTTTTTACGACTGGCTTCATGAAAGAATCTCCCCTCTGTTTCAATTAGAAACGAATTCGATATAAAACTTCTTCTTCGACCCATTCGCTATGTACTGGTTGAAATCCAAGTCTCTGATATAGTCTTCTCGCCTGATTATTATCTGGCTCAAAACTAATGTAAACCATCTTCTGACCTTTTTCTTCCTTCATAAACTGCAAAAGTTGCTTCATTGCTTCTGCCCCAAACCCCTTTGACTGAAATTTCTCATCAATCATAAACCGGATAATTAAATAGTGATTTTCATCCGGATGCAAACAATACATTAAAAAACCCACCAATTCCTCTTCAAAATAAATCGTCATTGGCATATAGTCCTTATGTATCTTCGCTTGTTCTAAAGAATAGTGATTGGATACTAAAAAGCGGCGTTGATCCTCTTTTACTTTTAAGTTAATCACCGCATCAAAATTGGACTCTGTAATACCCCTTAGGGATACCAAAGGATACCCTCTCCTCTCAATATTATATTCAATCGGGAAATTCCCCGGATATTCTTTGGTTAGTCCTTATATTATATAGTTAAATTTATCCATTTGCAACTATCAAACTAAAATATTTCGATTTCCGATACTCCGATAAAATATCCCCCACACTATCATTACAATAGATACCAAAAGCAAAATATAATACAAAACTGGTATCATGTAAGCAATTGCAATATTATCAATTAGCGCATAGAAGAAATTCATATTCTACTTTCTTGAATTACCTGTCCACTATGCTATAATATTAGTAAATTTTAGAATATGCGAGGTTGTAGTATGAATGTAAATGAGGTAAATCGAATTGTTAATGAATTAAAATCCAATATACAGCAAGTAATTATCGGAAAAGATGATGTTATTCTAAAAGTAATCACTGCCCTAATTGCTGGGGGACATGTTTTACTGGAAGATACCCCAGGTACAGGTAAGACCTTACTTTCGAAAGCACTCGCTCGCTCCATCTCTCTGGATTTTAAGCGTATTCAATTTACACCTGATTTATTACCATCCGATGTAACGGGATTAAATATCTATAACCAGAAGGAAGAACGCTTTAAATTTTTACCAGGGCCTGCTTTTACGAATATTTTATTAGCAGATGAAATTAACAGAGCAACTCCTAGAACGCAATCAAGTTTGTTAGAATGTATGGAAGAACATCAGATTACAATCGATGGGGACACCCGTACCTTATCTGACCTGTTTTTTGTAATAGCCACCCAAAATCCAATTGAAACTGCTGGGACATTCCCGCTTCCTGAGGCTCAGATGGATCGTTTTATGATGCAACTATCTATGGGTTATCCTACAGAGTCTGAAGAACTTTGTATGATAGACCGATACATCTTAGACAACCCACTAACTAAGTTAAATTCTGTATGTACCGAGAAAGATATTCTTGCAATCAGAGAATTTTCAAAGACAGTCTTTATACATAACTCAATACGAGAATATCTTGTTACCATCGTTCATGCAACAAGAAAGCATCCTTCCATTTCTATTGGAGTAAGTCCTCGTGGTACATTGGCTTTTATAAGAGCCTGTCAAGTTTATGCTGCGATAAATAACCGTAATTACTGTCTACCTGATGATGTGAAACAACTGGCACCTTACCTATTAAAACATCGTGTTCTTTTATATGGTATCTATAAACAAGGCGTTACAAATCATCCAATTGATGAAATCCTTCAAAAAATTCCAGTACCAACCGAGGATTTTAGTGAAACGAAGACAATATAGAAAAAAGTCACTTTTTATATGCGTGCTAAATCACGCAGATGGGAGTTAATATGAGAATTTTAACATCTTTTCTTCTCATTGGTCTTGTATATTATATTCAACGATATCTATACGAGAAGTATTGGAATCTTCACTTAAGAGTAACGTTATCATTTGAAGATAACTTTATAACTGAGGGACAAAAAACTTACCTGATCGAATGTGTTGAAAACAATAAGTTTTTACCTATCCCTCTCCTTCGTGTTAAGTTTTCAGCATCCAAGTACTTTCTATTTGGGAAAGAAAATAATTCAATTGTTACAGATCAGTACTATCGCCATAATGTTTACTCTGTCATTCCATACCAAAGAATTACACGAAAATATCCATTGCTATGTAGCAAGCGAGGCTTTTATTCTATTGGGCGGGTTGACTTAATATCACGTGACTTATTCCTCTCTGGAATACTTGCAAATCAGATCCCTTGTGATAGTACAATTCATGTTCTACCGAAAGCACTTTCCGCACTGCATTACCCGGAAAATCTTATTTCAGCCCTACAGTCAATCATTCATCAGGCAGCACTGACTGAAGATCCATTTGAGTTTAAAAGCATCCGTGATTATGAACCATATGATAATATGCGATATATCAATTGGAAACAAACTGCAAGAACAGGACACTTAAAAGTAAATACTTATTTTCCAACAACGCAAAAAAACGTATCCATTTACCTAAATCTTGATCCTAATATTGTTTCACATCAAGAAGAGTTATTAGAAGAAAGCATTCGGATTGCCTATACCATGGCTTCCATACTAATCGAGGCAAAAGTACCTATTCGCTTTCTAAGCAATGGAAAGGATATCGTGACGAATCAAACGATAAAAATGGAGGCTGGAAGTAGTAGACATTACTTAACTCAGCTTGGCATTTCTTTAGCTAGAATAGACTTAAAGAAACCAGCGGATAACTTTTCCTCTACATTAGAACAGTTTTTATTACAAGGACAAAGGTCCCATCAATTAATACTAGTTTCCAATTATCGAAAGCCTGACTTAATAAATGTCTATCAAAAACTAATCGATTACGGATATTCTTGTTTTTTTATCATACCATTACTAAAGTCTGTGGAGGTTTTAGAAACAACAATTCCTAATTCAATAACATGGGAGGTGGACTATCTTGAAACCACGTTATCAAAAGCTCCTTGATGTATTCCACCTTGGAATGCTATTTCTTTTTTGCTGCGCATTAACAACTCCTTTTTATCAATATACAAAGCAAGCAATTAGTGTAAGGCAGTTTGCATTCTATGCTATTCTTTTACTGTCTTCTTATCTTATTAATTGCTATATACAAAAGAATCTTTTTCTATTTCTATTCCCTCATTTGGTTCTTATTGTTTTGTTATTCTATCTACCAATTCCAATTATGGATAAGTGCTTCTGTATGATTTTATGGGCTTTTCTCATTGGTTTTGATATTATGTTTTGGTGTAACAAGACACAAGCAAAAGCACTTGTCATGCCTCTTCCATTTGCTTTTACCTATCCTATTCTTTATTGGTATTTAGGAAGAAGCACTATTGATACTGATCCCATTTATCAGAGTCTTTCTTATTACTTTGGAATATTATACTTAATTCTTGCACTACTTTCTTCTTATCTTATGAATACTAAATATATTGAACCTATGGAAGAAAACACCGGATATACTCCAACAAAAGAAATCCTAAAAAGTAATAATCGAATGGTTTTTAGTATTGGAGGTGTTCTGCTTTTTGCAACCTTTTTTCTTCGATATCCACCGGTGGAAGCTTTTCTAACTTCTGCTTTTACTCTCATGAAACAGGGAATTTTATCATTACTTTCGTTTGTACTCCGTCTATTGCGTAGTACTCCTGCTATTCCTGAGGTTGAAAATATTGAAATATCTGATATACCACAAGAACCTCTACCAATAGCAACAACAAACCCTTTCTTTGATTTACTACAAGAAATTCTTATTTTCGTTGTATACTTTGCCTTTATTACTGGATTGATTCTTACGATTTCACTCGCTATATATCGCTTTATAAAAAAATACCTTTATTATCATCCTACTACTCCTATTATGGAGGAAGATGAATTTTCTGTTATAGTAACCAAAGAACGTCTTACAAAAACCAAGCATAAAAAAGAAGAAATTGATACCTGTCGAAACAATAACCAAAAGATAAGATATTATTATAAGAAAAAAATAAAACGTACCTTAGAGAAAACGAAATTTCTTGATCAGTCTCTAACACCCAACGAACGTGCAAATATTACGGATTCTAATTCAGATAAGGATTTAAAAGATCTTACATCCTTATATAATCGAGCAAGATATAGCAATGAAACAATGACAAAAGAGGAGGCAAAAGAAGCAAAAACTTATTTATAAGGATAGATTATCCTAATGTTTACGTATAGTTCCTAAAATTTTATCATAAGATAGAATAAGAATTGTTCGGAGTAATACCTATGAAACAGATTATAAAAAAGCTTTTACTTCTCTCCTACTTATTTTTATTTAGTGCATCTCTGATTTCTTGTAAGAACACAGATGGTACACCAGAAAAAGATAAGGATTTAGAATTTACCGTTGTAGAAAATGCTGATTTACCTGAAAAATTAGCAAATTACATTGAAGAGAAGAAGACCAATCCTTTTAAACTAACTTATGAAAATGAAGATTATCTCTACATAGTGCAAGGGTATGGTGCACAAGTAAGTGGTGGATATAGTATTTCTGTTGATGAACTATATCTTGCGGATGATTGGATCTATGTAAAAACAAGCTTAATTGGTCCTGGAAGAAATGAGCCAATGACTCAAAACATAACCTATCCATATGTTGTTATTAAGACAGAATTTATGGATAATGACGTTGTCTTTCAGTAGAAAGAAAGTAGTTATAAAAAAAGAATCTACAATAGAACATCGGACAACTAAATAGTGTATTAACATAAAATGCGCCTTGAAAATGGCTTTTATACGATCCAAACAAGACGCATTTTTTCTGCATTTTTTTCCATAAGACTATATTATAACAATCCGCTCTAAATGGAGAGACTTCATTACAACAACAATATTTAGTATCTATCGATATTATTTTAACCACATATAGTATTTATCAGATAATTTTTTTTATTTTTCTATATTTTTGTTATTAATGCTCATATATCCACTCTTAATGTTGTGCATTATCTCTTTCAATACTAGTTCTAACTACCCAAGTATTAAAGAATAAGGTATAAATTTGCATAATATTCCAATATGTTCTTGTGCATTATTATTTCAGTGAGCACAAAAATCGAACCTACATTCTCCCTCTAATTTGACTTTAACACTCTAGTATGCTATAGTATGTTTGTATATTTCTAGTTTTTGGATATATCTCGGCTACTAAATATATCTAAATATAATACTTTGTTTGATGATTTTATGAATTTTAGGATTTCTAATAGAATCGGACAAACCTAAGCTATTTTAGAAGCCTTTGACCAATGGTCTCGTACCACTTACTATAACAGGCATGTAAAGCGTCAAGTTTCACAGACCGTACTGCAGATTGGAGTATAATAATGAAGCAACCAGAAAACATGTGCAAGGTAAGAAACACTGTAGTTAACAACGTGGGAAGAAGAGTAAAAATTAAAACTAATAAAGGCCGTAATAAAGTTGATATTGCAGAAGGTATTATTGCTCAAACCTATCCATGCGTATTTTTAATTCAGGTGGAAGGTGAACTCGCTGAGTCCGTGAAGACATTGTCCTTTAGCTATACCGACGTTTTGACTAAGGAAGTAGAATTGGTACTCTGTTAATCAGAGTGACATAGTGCCTAATAATATAAGGTATATTCTAACATATAAAGATGTCAACTTATGATATTCCAATTTTTTGGTATTATATCATATTTGGCATCTTTTTTATATGTACACATTGACATTTTACGAAATTTTCTATATAATTAGTAATCATTATTAATATAATTATTTTTAAGAAAGGAGTCAAGCTTGCAAACAACAAAATATAGCAGACAGAGAGAATCCATCAAAGATTATCTTGCTCACACAAAGGAGCATCCTACTGCTGATACCATCTATATGAAGGTTCGTGAAACTTATCCTAACATTAGTTTAGGAACCGTTTATCGTAATTTGAACCTTTTAGTTGAACAAGGTGAAGTTATAAAAATAAGCTGCGGTGATGGAAGTGACCATTTTGATGGTACAACAACACCACATTACCATTTTATATGCACCACCTGTAAAAAAGTAATGGATATTCCTAAGCTATCTCTGGATCATATCAATACCTTAGCAGGTGCAAATTTTGCAGGTGAAATCGAAGGGCATACTGCTTTCTTCCATGGCTCTTGTCCAGAATGCATCGCTAAGACTTCCAAATAGTTTAAGCCAGCAAATCGCCTCAACTGAGATAGTGGATAAATAGATAATCAAGTAATCTCTTGTTGTGTATCAAATCAAACCGGGATCTTTTCAAAGCGGAAAGAATCCTGGTTTTTTAATTCATAAAGTATATAAAAATAATTTAAAAAAGTTTACTTAGAGCTATTGACATTTCATTTTAGATGATGTATGATATCAATATCAGTAATGATTACTAATTTTTAAACAATAATTAATAACCTCAATAGAAAGATTATATCTATTCATTTTAATATTTAAATTATGTATTCTTTCTATTGCCGCTATAAACAGAACCTAATTCTTAGGTCTGTCACAAAAAATGTATTGAAATGAAAAGGAGATTATAAGTATGAAAAAATTTGTATGTAATGTATGTGGTTATGTTCATGAAGGAGATTCTGCACCTGAAGTCTGTCCAATCTGTAAAGCTGGTTCTGAGAAATTTTCTGAACAGTCCGGTGAACTTACTTGGGCAGCTGAGCACGTAATTGGTGTTGCTCAGGGTGTTAGTGAAGACATCATTAAGGATTTAAGAGATAACTTCACTGGTGAATGTACTGAAGTAGGTATGTACCTAGCTATGGCTAGAGTAGCTCATAGAGAAGGCTATCCAGAAATCGGTTTATACTATGAGAAGGCAGCTTACGAAGAGGCTGATCACGCTTCTAGATTCGCAGAATTACTTGGTGAAGTAGTAACTAATAGCACTAAGAAGAACTTAGAGTTAAGAGTAGCTGCTGAAAATGGTGCAACAGCTGGTAAGTTTGATCTTGCTAAGCGTGCAAAAGAAGCAAATCTTGATGCTATTCATGACACAGTACATGAGATGGCTCGTGATGAAGCTAGACATGGTAAAGCTTTCGAAGGTTTATTAAATAGATACTTCGGTAAATAGTATCGCTTGTTTCCCTCGGGGTAATACACTCCCCTGTATTATCCCAGTTTTAAGATAACTCGCCCTCCCTTGGCGATATATTCTATACTCCCCTATAAAAGAAAGACAAGACCTCTACCCCCATGGAAGTCTTGTCTTTCTTCTTTTTATCAGTATTTACGAGTTTCACATGTCCATGTTATAATACCAAGAGACATAATAAATCCAACTAAGGATAGGAGAACAATATATGAAATCATACCGCTATTCCACATTACTTTTCGATGCTGATGATACCTTATTAGACTTTAAGGCATCCGAGCAAGATGCTTTGACTTATATATTTGAGCAACTTAACATCCCTCTCACAGAAGATATCCGCTCCTACTACCTCGAGGTGAATCATGGCCTATGGAAGGCTTTCGAGCGAGGTGAAATATCTCGAAATGATATCCTGCATACGCGCTTTGTTACCGTATTTGATACATTACAAAAACAAGGGATTGCTCCTTCGCAGCTCAATTTTGGAGGTAAACCAATTAACTCTACAGATCTTGAACCATTATATCAAGCAAAACTTGCAATGGGACATAACTTAATTCCTGGTGCAAAAGAATTAATTGAAACCCTAAGAAAAACACATCGTGTCTATATTGTCTCAAATGGCATTGCCACTACCCAGCAAAATCGTTTAACCGCATCTGGACTATTTCCTCTTTTCGAAGACATATTTATATCAGAAATGACTGGATATCAAAAACCACAAGTAGAGTTTTTCCATTATTGTATGGAACGCATTCCTAACTTTTCTAAAGAAGCAACCCTAATCATTGGAGATAGTCTTACTTCCGATATCAAGGGTGGCAATAATATCGGAATTGATACCTGTTGGTTTAATCCAAACCAGGAAGAGAAAAATGTGGATGTAACTGTTACTTATGAAATCCATACATTAGAAGATCTCTATGAAATTGTATAGGAATCCGTTTAAATAGAAAAAATGAGAACTAAGACTTAATCTTTAGTTCTCATTTTTTTATCTAACAAGTCAGCCTATCGACTAACTCCAATGATTTCAGTCCAGAAATTCATTATAACATGTATTACATAACTACTTGTATTACATAGCAAAGGACTTTCTTGTATCCTTATTTTCGATTTGCTGGCTCTATATTAATAGATTTACCTTTAATCTTTGATTCCTTCATAACCTGAATAACATCCGCTGCATATTCTCTTGGTACTTCTACGAAGGTATATTTGTCGTACATATCAATGCTTCCGATAAGCTTACCTGGCATTCCAGTTTCGCCTGCAATCGCACCAAGGATATCACCTGGTCTAATGTTTTGTTTTTTACCTAGATTGATAAATAAACGAACCATTCCTTGCTCTGCTCCAGTATCACCAAAGTCTGGAACTGCTTGCTCTTCCACTTGATTATCACTTCCCATAGCCATCTTTAAGAATGCAGCCGCAACATCAAGTGCTGTATAATCAGATTCATTTAACTTTGTTTCAATTAAGGAAATCATCTTTGATAAATCTTCAGATTCCATTAAATCATTGATACGATCTAAGATCTTTTCTGCTTTCACAGCTGTCACGTCATTAACCGATGGAATTGGCATAATTTTAATCTTTGTTTTACAATAGCGCTGGATATCTCGTAATTTATATACTTCTTTTCCAACTACTAATGTAAATGCACGTCCATTTCTGCCTGCTCTACCAGTACGTCCGATACGATGTACATAGTATTCTTCATCCTGTGGTACATCATAATTAAATACTGCTTCCACATCATCTACGTCAATTCCTCTTGCTGCTACATCGGTAGCAACTAGAATTTCAGCTTTACCATTACGGAAAGAGCTCATAACACGATCTCTTTGTTGCTGTTTAAGATCTCCATGAAGACCTTCTGCAAAAAAACCTCTACCAGATAATGCAGTTACTAATTCATCTACCTGACGCTTCGTATTACAGAATACTAAACAACGCTTTGGAGAATACATATCAAGCAATCTTGATAATACCTCAACCTTATTCTTAGGTCTTACTTCATAATAGTACTGTTCAATCTTTGGAACTGTTAATTCTTTTTTTACAACCTTTACTAAAGTAGCATTCTTTTGATAAGTTCTAGCAATCTCCATAATTGGCTGTGGCATAGTTGCTGAGAACAATAATGTCTGACGGTCTTCTGGCATTTCCTTTAAGATAGTCTCGATATCTTCACGGAATCCCATGTTTAACATCTCATCTGCCTCATCTAGAGCAATCATAGATACCTTATCAAACTTTACTGTTTTTCTTCTCATATGGTCCATTACACGACCAGGTGTACCGATTACAATCTGAACTCCTGCCTTTAATGCACGAATCTGTCTCGTAATGTCCTGACCACCATAGATCGGCAATACTTTAATCCCATGCATAAATTTCGAGAATTTATGGATTTCATCGGATACTTGAATAGCAAGCTCTCTCGTTGGACATAGTATAACTGCCTGTAGAGCTTTCATTTTTGGGTCTACTTTCTGCAAAATAGGGATTGAAAATGCAGCAGTCTTACCAGTACCAGTCTGAGCTTGACCTACAATATCTCCTCCCTCTAATACAACCGGTATCGCTTGAGCCTGAATCGGTGTCATCTCTTCAAAACCAAGTTCCTCGATTGCTCTAAGAATCGGAGTCTGTAACTCCATTTCATTAAATCTTATTGTCATTCCTTACTTCCTTTCTAAAACGCATAGAAAGCACCATGCGCCTATCCACAATGTTATACCGGAACTTAATACGCAGCATGGTTGTCACCGCGTCCCGAAAAAATTCAGTGTAATCCACTTCTATCTATCTAAACCCGATGTATACGCACAAAAAGTGCTGTAAAATTACCATGATCAATTCAATTACCCATTGATACAGGGTGAATCTTACAACACTCCCTTTTCATTTAGTGTAAATGTCTATTCCGATAATACTTCGGGTTGTAGTATATCATTAAAAGTCAATGGCGTCAAGGCGTTTTCCCGAAAGATAAGGTATGATAGAGTAGGCAATTGGGGCTATTATAAGCTTTTTATACGTTTTTATATCCAGTATTTAACTAAAAAAGTACCCTGATAAATATCCTAATCCTTAACTTTTGCAGTTAACTTATTGCCCTCTTCATCAATTAAGATTACATCTCCTTCTTTCACTTTGTCACCCAAAATAAGTCTAGCACTTAACGTCTCAACATTCTTTTGTAAATATCTCTTTAATGGTCGTGCGCCATAAACTGGATCATAAGCCTGGTCAATTACTAATTGCTTCGCTGCATCGGTTAATTCTACGCAGATACTACGATCTTCGAGACGTTTGTTTAAATTGGTAATTAATAAATCAACAATGCTACGAATATCTTCCTTATTTAATGGCTTAAATAGTATAATCTCGTCTAGTCGATTTAAAAACTCTGGTCTAAAATGAGCACGTAAATCTTCCATTACGAAATTCTCTGCCTGAGCACTTATCTCTCCAGCTTCGTCAATACCTTCTAACAAATAGGATGAACCAATATTGGATGTCATAATAAGGATAGTATTCTTAAAATCTACAGTACGCCCTGTGGAGTCCGTGATACGCCCATCATCAAGAACCTGTAATAAGATATTGAATACATCCGGATGAGCTTTTTCTATTTCATCAAATAATACAACGGAATATGGCTTTCTTCGAACGGCTTCTGTAAGCTGACCACCTTCATCGTATCCGACATATCCTGGAGGTGCTCCGATTAATCTGCTGACAGAGTATTTCTCCATATACTCACTCATATCAATACGAACCATATTTTGTTCATTGTCAAATAAGGATTCCGCAAGAGCTTTGGCAAGCTCTGTCTTACCTACACCGGTTGGACCAAGGAATAGGAAGGAACCGATTGGTTTACTTGGATCCTTAATTCCAGCCTTAGAACGAAGTAGTGCATCTGCAACTCGTCGTACACCATCTTCTTGTCCAATCACTCTTTTATGAAGCTCCTCGTCAAGATGAAGTGTTTTGTTTCGTTCACTTTCTGTTAATTTAGCTACTGGAATACCGGTCCAACGAGAAACAATACGTGCAATTTCTTCCTCACTAACACTTTCATGAACTAAGGTATGATCCTCTTGTTTTACTTTCTCTTCTTCTATCTCAAGCTGCTTACGAAGGCTTGGTAAACGTCCGTATTTTAATTCAGCAGCTTTATTCAAGTCATAGTTCAACTCTGCATTTTGAATCTCATTATTGATAGCTTCCAATTCTTCTCGAAGTTTCTGAACTCTTTCAACCGAAGCTTTTTCATTGTCCCATTTTGCCTTTTGTACATTAAATTCTTCTTTAAGCTCTGCTAATTCTTTCTGTAAACTTGCAAGACGCTCTTTGCTTAGTCGATCGTCCTCTTTTTTTAAGGCTGCTTCCTCGATTTCCATCTGCATAATACGACGTGAAATATCATCTAGCTCAGTTGGCATCGAATCAAGCTCTGTCTTAATTAATGCACAAGCCTCATCCACTAAATCAATTGCTTTATCTGGGAGGAAACGGTCTGAGATATAACGATTGCTTAACACCGCTGCACTCACTAATGCCGAATCTGTAATCTTTACACCATGAAACACTTCATATCGCTCTTTTAGCCCACGTAAGATAGAGATGGTATCCTCAACAGTAGGTTCATCCACCATGACTGGTTGGAATCTTCTCTCAAGGGCTGCATCTTTTTCTATATACATACGATACTCATTTAAAGTTGTAGCACCAATACAATGAAGTTCACCGCGAGCTAACATAGGTTTTAGCATATTACCTGCGTCCATGGCTCCATCTGTCTTACCCGCTCCAACGATTGTATGGAGCTCATCAATAAATAAAATAATCTGACCATCGCTATTTTTCACATCATCAAGGACTGCTTTTAAACGTTCTTCAAATTCTCCACGATACTTTGCTCCCGCTACCAATGCGCCCATATCAAGAGCAAATAAACGCTTGTCCTTTAATCCTTCTGGTACATCGCCACGAACAATACGTTGTGCCAGACCCTCCACTACCGCGGTTTTACCAACACCAGGCTCTCCGATTAGTACCGGATTGTTTTTCGTCTTACGGGATAGAATACGAACCACATTACGAATTTCACTATCACGACCAATGACAGGATCAAGCTTTTGATTCTTTGCGCGCTCTACTAAATCAACTCCATATTTCTCAAGGGTATCATAGGTTGCTTCTGGGTTATCACTTCGAACTTGTTGATTACCACGAACAGAAGCAAGAGCAGTTAAAAATCTATCCTTATTAATATTGAACTCCTTAAACAGATGTGCTATCTCTTTATTTGGATTCTTTAACATACTAAGAAATAGATGCTCTACAGAGACATATTGATCTCCCATTGCAGAAGCTTCATTTTCAGCATAAATCAATACTTTGTTTAAGTCATTGCTGATGTATACTTCCCCTCCAGTAACTTTGGGACGTTTGTTTAATAATCCCTGTAACTGAGCAAGAAATACTTCTGTGTTAATGTCCATCTTTTGAAATAATTTTGGCAACAAGCCTTCCTTATCCTTTAACAGAGAATACAAAAAGTGTTCTTGATCAATCTGCTGATGTCCATACTCGTACGCCAGTTTTTCACAGTCTTGTACTGCTTTTAATGATTTTTGAGTAAACTTGCTAATATTCATACTAACCTCCATTCTGTGTACCTTGGCACACTTTTAAAATAAAAGGAAACAAAGTTTCATTAAATCTGTTATCTGAAATAAACTTATTATTCATTTGTTTGTTCTATTACAACTATAACACATGTAATTAAGATGTCAAGTTATTTTTTCAGTTTTTTAATATTCACATCTTTTCTATCTTTGTTTTATTATCAACCACCTTTGCTTTAAGTATTCTATTCCACCCTTCAAAAGAACACAGCCCTACTTATACCAAATTTCATACCTGTGCAAAGTAGTTTATATTATTTATATAAAAGTTTTAGATATAATCAAAAAAGGTATTGTAAGATTAATTTGAAAAAGTGTATGATGCACCTTTTCATAATTAGTCTTACAATACCTTTCTAATTATTCATGTTTTATTCTAATGTTTCTTAACCCACTCTGCGATTGCTAAAATTACATTCTCATCTACCTTGCTCTTTTCACTGTAGTCACTAATATCACGTACTCCTGTTGTTGGCATAAACAAATGATTTAATCCTTCATAGTATAAGAATGTTGCATTATCATTGTCTTTTAATAGCTCTTTCCACATCTTAAAATCTACTTCCGGATATACCTGAAAATCTGCTTCCCCCTGCATAAAAAGCATTGGAAGGGTAAGATTTGCTACGATTTTTGGAGTATCTATTTCATTCAAACTCTTCCAGTAGTAACCGTTTGCCCCTAGCAGTGGTTCGTTTAGATTGTCCTCTGTAAGACCTTTAATCAGCTCAATTTGAGCTTTTATCGTATCAAGATATAGAGTTTTCTCTGTCTCACTCACTGCGCCGCTCTCTGCTGCCTCTGTCGCTTGATCAAGTATAATATCCTCTAATTTTCTTGGGCTTCCTGCTAAAGAGATAAATCCAGCGATTTCTGGATTATCCTCTGCTATCTTTGGACATAACATGCCACCTAAACTATGACCGAGTATAAATACTTTTTCTGAATTTACATTCGTTAACCCCATCGCATAATCAATGGCATAAGCAACATCATCTAAAACCTCATCATAAACGGTCATTGTATCAGTAGCCTGATCCATATATTGATAGAATCTTTTATTGTACCGAATAGAAGCAATTCCTTCTTTTGCTAGTCCTCTTGCAATATCTCTAAATGGCTTATTGCTTGTTCCTCCAATCGTCTCATCCATATCGCTCTGTCCTGAACCGTGTACTAAGATTACAATTGGAGCATTTTTTATACCTTTTGGTAATGTTAATATCCCATCTAAAGGAAATTCCCCCTCACCAATCGTGATATCAATTTCCTCCATCTTTTCCTCATCGTATTCTTCCTCAATCGGTTGATAGGAAAACCAAAGTTTTTCTAACTTACAGTCTTTGTTATAAACATAAGAAATCTTTAAACCATTCTCTGTATATTCTATTAAGCTCTCTACAGAGATATAGTCTTCCGTAGTTGCCGCTTTTACAGAGGTAACAGCTACCAAATCACCAATTCGTTCAATGGTACTTTTCCAAGCTTTCTCTAAATCAGATAATGTAATCTGTTCTTTCGCTAAATCATCCAGATAGGAATAGACTTCTTCGAAATTCTCTGTTAATAAGTCCTGTGTTAACTTAGACGAAAGTTCCGCCATACCTTTTTCACTAAATTCCACAGATTCTATGATACCAGGCGTTGGTGTCATCGTCGCTTTTGGTACTTCTGTAACAACAGCTTCTGTTATCGTTGGTGTCACGGTCTGATCTCCTTCGTTTACTGTCTGGTCTGTTTGATTCCCTTTCCCTTTACAAGAGACCATACTTAAGATGAACAGACTGCTTATTACTCCCAGTAAAACCCTTTTCATTCTAACCTCCTTGAACCTATCCGCTTTTCATCCTATATCGAAGTTAGGATTTGCATACTATTTCTTTTCATTGCACAGAAAAGTGCCACAAAATCTTTCTTACGATGAAATCTTTTGTAGCACCCCCTATTTTTTTATTATACCACTTTAATCAATAGAATTAAATATCTGAGCTAATGGAGAATCAGAATTTAAGATTAAAGTTTTATTGCTGCCACTTAACGATACTTTCGCTGCATCAAGAGAACGAACAAAGGAATAAAAATCACTTCTTGATTCATCGGAATATGCGCCAGCAAGAATCTTCATATACTCTGCTTCTCCCGATGCTATTGTTTTTTCTGCTTCCGCTTTCGCTGCAGATATCATAATTGCTATCTCATTGTCTGTCTGGGTACGAATCTTCTTCGCTTCCGACTCACCTTCTGCTGTATAAGAAGCCGCAATATTATTACGCTCTGAGATCATTCTTTCGTAAACCGCAGTTTTATTATCACTTGGTAAGTCTAAGTGTTTTGTCTCTACACTTATTATTGTAATGCCGTATTGATCCATGACATTCCCGATATTCTCCATAATCGCTGAACTTAATGCTCCATCACGTCCGGAGATAACATCAGTCTGTGTCATTCTACTAATAACATTTTTGATAGAGTTATATACTGTCGTATTAATTCGGCTCTCCGCATTTGCCATTTGTGAGTTCAAACTCTTAACAAATAAGAGAGGGTCTTCTATCTTCCAGAGAACATAGCTATCTGCTACCATTGTCTTTTTGTCTTTCGTTATAACATCAGAAGTAGCTAAATCATACAATAATGTCTTATTTGGTAAGGTTGAAGTTTCCTCTATAAATGGTACCTTAAAGCTAAGTCCTGGCTTCGTTATAATACGCTCTACTTTACCAAATTGACGAACTAACGTATACTCATCCTTCTCTGTGATAACCAACGATGTGCCTAAAATGAAAAGTCCAAGGAAGAGAATAATAATGATGAAGCTAAGAGCAAACTTTGGTGCTCTTCTTTGTTTAATATGCTCTACATCTCCCATAGTTACTGTCCCTCCCCTACAAATGATTCTATTGGTAATATTTTTTGTACTCCGCCTTCAGAGTTATCAATGATAACTTTTAAGTCAGGTAAAATGTCTTCCATTGTTTCATAGAACATTCTCTGCTTCGTTATCAATGGATATTTTTTGTATTCCTGATACATTGCATTAAATCTAGCTACTTGTCCTTCTGCCTCATTGATACGAGACTGCTTTGTAGCATCTGCCTCTTTCGTTATCTGATCAATCTGTGCCTCAGCAGCTGGAAGCTCTTCATTACGATATTTATTGGCATTATTGATTGCTGTTTCTTTTCCTTGTTTTGCTGTTTCAACCGCCTTAAACGCTTCCATGACCTCTGTAGTAGGTGGTTCTGCATCCTGAATTGTGAGGTTCACTAAAGAAATACCCAAATCCTGTTCCTCTAGTTTTTCCGTTAACATGTCACGTATCACCGTTTGAATTTCGTTCTTCCCAGTTGTAATAACGCTATCCACATCATAGCTTCCCACTTGGGAACGAATACAGCTTTGCGCTAAATTCTTCAAAATATTCACTGGTTCATCCGAAGCATATAAGTACTTTACAGGATCTGTTACTTTATACTCAATAAAAAAGTCTACAAGTACAAAATTATAGTCTACCGTAATCATTAGAGACTCTTCATCAATAGATTCCATGGTAGTAGGGTCATAGCCAATTGCTAAACCTTTGATTGTGGTATCCACCATTTGTACCTTCTGAATAAATGGTATTTTAAAATGTAAACCAGATTCATTCACTGGCTTTGGAATTCCAAACGTGGTAACAACGGCTTGCTCCTGTTCATTGATTGTGTATGCAGACATACTACCAAGGACTCCGATTACAATAATTATAATAGCAAATTTTGCGAATCTCGAACCCTTTCTTATTGCATTTCTTTGTTTCTCATCCATCTTAATTATCTTCCCCTTTCTTCTAAAGGAATTTATTGTAGTTCTATCTTACCTATTCAATCCTGAAAATGCAATATAATCCATATTAGAGTTTTATTAAAATATAGTAAATTTTAATCAATTTATATTTAAGACTATATTTTTTTATATTTTCACTTTATACATAGGTATTTTATCGTATTGATTTACAATCATAATTTGTCAATAATATTCTTATTATATAAAATTGTGACATATCTTGATGAGATACCTCATAATATGATGAAAATTTACCTCTCCTGTCTTTCAAATTGACATTTTTACAGAAATTGTAACACTTTATATTAAATTATTTACATTATTTCTAAGAATAGGTATAATAGTAATAGAAAACCTTGGAGGTGTCTCTTGAAGAAAATACCAATTGCAACATCAATAATAGTATTATTTAGCCTTATTCTTTTTGGGTTATTTATTATTAATTATAAATCATATACAGAAGACTTAGATTATCAATTTGAATCGCAAGCTTCCAATAAACTTTCTAAAATTAATGGAACCAAAAGGGAGACCATTGATTTAAGACTAGAAAACCATATGCAAAAGATGAAGCTCTTTAGTGAAAATATAAAGAGTATCGACCCAGGGTATACAGACAATAAATTCTTAGAATCAATCGAGAACTTAACAGTTCCAAAACTCAGTTTAACAACGATTACTGAGCTAGAAGAGCTCTCACAATTTAACGTACATAATGATTTGAATGACCAATATTATAACCAGTTAAATAATCTTCAAGGGGTGATCAGCTACGGTCCAGGTGGAATTGTACTTATCTATCCTTATCAAGTGAATGATAGTTCTATCGATATTCTTTATCAAACCTATAGTTTGGAAGAATTTTCTAATTTTATGGCCATAGGGAATACAGAATATAACGGTACAACCTACTTAATTAACGAAGCAGGTGATGTCTATGCTTTTGATAATTCTAAAGTAATGAAAGAAAACTTATTTGATAAATTATCCCAATCACTTTTTAAAGGTAGTCATTCTTTTCATAATTTTATTTCAAACCTTAGTTCAGGTAAAAGTGGAATCACTCATTATCAAATGGAGAATGTCGATACCTATGCTTACTATTCTCCAACCACTATGAAAGGGATTTATCTTCTCCATACAGCACCTTCCACTATATTAGATCGGGATTCAGAAGCAATCACAGCTATTGCAAAACGCTTTATGAATACAGTATTAGTTATTGTATTCCTACTGGTAATTGTCGTTTTCTTAGTACTATTGGTTTATACCATAAAAGTTAATAAAAATCGCGATGTCTTACTCCTTGAAAAACAACGCTACCAGATTGCTTTGTCTCATTCGAAGGATACTATCTGGGAGTATAACATTGAAAAAGACGTTTTAACCAAGACTGAGCCTTATCTAGGAATCTTTTATGGTTTGCCTGAAGTATATGATATTCGGAATACAGTTGTAAGCAGTAACATAATTCATCCAGAGGATAAAGAGATATTTCTTCAATTTTGTGATAAGCTTATTTCAAAGGACCCACAATTTCAATTTGAAATCCGCTCAAAAAACCAGGATGAAGAATATATTTGGTATAAATTATCTGGAACCAAGTTATTTGATACCGAAGGAAAGCCAATCTCCGTCATTGGTCAAACTACAAATATTCACGAAAAGAAAAAGGAAATCGAATTACTGCGTAGAAAGGCAAGTCAAGATACCTTAACAAAAACCTATAACCGTGAAACCATCCGAGAAAAAGTTAATCAATGTATCGAAGATCTTGATCAACCATATATCTTTGGACTTATGATTATAGATATTGATAATTTTAAAATGATCAATGATACACTTGGGCATCTGTTTGGTGATGCAGTTCTCATAGATTTAAGTGGTAAATTAGTTAAATTATTTCAAGAAGAAGACCTCATTGGACGTATTGGTGGGGATGAATTTGTTGTGTTCATTCATAATGCGCCTAGTATTACCTTTATAGAAGAAAAGTCCAAACAAACTCTTACCCTACTCCATGACATTCATACCGGAGAAGAAGCAACAGCTAAACTTACCGGAACAATCGGTATCTCCATCTATCCAACGGATGGAACTACTTATAATGAGCTGCTTGAGAAAGCTGAAATCGCTCTTTACCATGCGAAACAGCGAGGAAAAGATCAATACTCTTTCTATCATAGCTCCATGGAATATATATATCAGAAGGACTTAGAAAAGATTAGCCAAGAAACGAATGAGATAAGTTATCATCATGAAGAGCGGTCGCTCATTGATAGTACTATAATTGCAAATACCATTGAAATCTTATTTGACTCTAGAGAAATTGACGTATCCATTAATATGATGTTATCCCTCATTGGTGTCTACTATAATCTTAGTAGAATTGACATCTTGGAATTTTCCGAGTCTGACCACTCTGTTTCTATCACCCATGAATGGTATTCTGACTCTTCCCAAAAACTCATGGATCTAGTCTCACAGATTCCATACTCCGAGTTAGAGCCGACGTTCTTATATCTGCAAAATGATAGCGGTATTATTCATTTTGATGATATTTCAGAGAAACATGAATTACTTCAGATATTTAGCCAATATCCTAGTATGGAAAAAACAAGCTCTCTTTTCCAATGTGGCATTAGTGACCACGGCCATTATATTGGATTTCTAAGCGCTGAATTTTTTGGAGAGCCACATGCTTGGTCTAAGAATGAAGTAGATTCCCTCTCCTTATTATCAAAAATTATAGGTAGTTATCTTATTCGCCTTCGTTCTCTTCAAAAAGCAAACTTAGATACCCTTACAAATGCATATAATTTTAATGCATTCTTAAATGAAGTGAACAAACAGTTGAAACAAAAGAATGAATCTACTTATGCTATGTTTTATACGGACATCAACCAATTTAAACTTATCAATGATAATTACGGTTATCAGGAGGGTGATTATATTCTCAAATCATTTGCAGAATCCCTCCTTCAAATTGGAGATACAGATTCTATTCTTTGTCGTATTACAGGAGATAAATTTGCATTATTTCTATCTTACGAAGATCTTGAGGACCTAACCAATAGAGCCTTAAAGCTTCAGGCCGTGTCCAAACAAGTATGTAGCCCTTCTGGTGAATTTTACAAACTATCCGTTCGTGCCGGAATCTATCAGATACAACCAGGCGATACTGCAATTGTAGCAGTGGATCGTGCCAATATAGCACGTAAATATGCTCAGTTACAAAGAAAAGGTAATTTCGATTTTTATAATGACGAGATGCGTGTTTCCTTAATTGAACAAAAGAAAATCGAAGATGTAATGGAAGATGCTCTGCAAAATGGGGAATTCCTTGTTTACTATCAACCAAAAATCAATATTAATACCAAAAAAATCTGCGGATCAGAAGCATTAGTTCGTTGGATGAGACCTGATGTTGGCTTGGTTAGCCCTGCCTCCTTTATCCCTATTTTTGAAGCAAATGGTTTTATCGTAAACTTAGATTATTATGTTTTAGATAGAGTTTGTAAAAGGCTTCGAGAATTAATTGATAAAGGAACCTCCGTTTATCCAGTTTCAGTAAACTTCTCAAGGGAACATTTTAAATCAGATGCCTTACCGGAGCGCTTACAGCTAACCATTCAAAAATATCAACTTCCACCAGAGCTTATCGAAGTTGAAATTACAGAGAGTGCTCTTGCCTCTAATGACCGATACTGGCTAAACCTTCTAAATAAAATTCGTAACTATGGCTTTGGTTTGGCTATGGACGATTTTGGTTCTGGTATGTCCTCCCTAAACTTGTTATGTGATTTGCCTTTTAAGGTGTTAAAGATAGATAAAGACTTCTTTCATACCAAGACCACAAATGTAAGGGAGCGAATTGTAATTTCATCTA
The DNA here is from genome assembly GCA_023387655.1 of Bacillota bacterium. Taxonomy (GTDB): domain Bacteria; phylum Bacillota; class Clostridia; order Lachnospirales; family Lachnospiraceae; genus Lachnoclostridium. The sequence goes on along the minus strand of JAEWHR010000060.1, from coordinate 7,483 downwards.
TTGTGGCTATGGCATCTCAGTTAAATATGGATGTAATATGTGAAGGTGTAGAAACAGAGGAGCAAATTAAATTCCTTCAGTCCATTGGCTGTACAATGGCACAAGGTTATTATTTTGATAAACCTCTTCCTGGTGATGTTTATGAGGAAAAGTACTTAATAGTATCAAATAAAAGTGAGGAACTTTAACTCTAAGGAAAGTGTTTTAAATTCACCCTTCCACAAAATAACAAAATTAATTTATGATATAAGAATGCGTCTTGAAATGGTTTTTTAACCAAACAAGACGCATTTTTATGTCTTTTAAGATAATCTTCTAAGTAGTTTAATTATCAATAGACTCTATTATATGTGCTTACTTTGGAAATGAAAAGTAAGCGTCTGCACCGTCATCTTCAACCTCAATTTGATAACTCTTTGTGTCATCACCTTCTATAACCAAATCCACATCTATGGTTCCTATTTGCTTTTCAACCACTAGCTTTCCATTCTTAATAGTACCCATAAAGGTTCCATCAAAATAAACATCAGCTCCAGTAATCCAATTAATTGTAATTGTATTCTTCTTATTCGTATTTTGATTTCCATTAGATGAGTTTCCTGAGTTGCTGGAACCATTGTTGAAATTGCTATCGGATCCATTGTTGTTTTCTGAACTAGTATCATTGTCTGAATCAGTCATGTCAATATCATTATCATCATCTGAGGTACTATCCTCAATTTCTGATTCTCCCGATTGATTTGAATTATCTGACCAATTATCTTCAAAATTGTCCTCATAACCATTGTTTCCATTGGAATTATTATTGGAGTTATTCCAGTCACTATCACTGTTCCCTTGGTTATTTCCACTGCCAGACTGACCATTTTCACCGTTATTACTTTCGGTTAAACCATCGGATTCTGGAAGAGTAATGCTAACAATTTGATCGGTGCGATCAACATTTAATGTTCCTTGGTAAGTAACGTATCCGCCAAGAGATACTTCAACTTTGTGTTCTCCGTATTCTAGTTCCACTGGTTCTAGATAACTTGTTTTTACACCATCAACATAGAGATTCGCAGACTCTGGCATAATAGAAAATCGAACTCGACCCCGCTTTATTGCTGCCATACCAAATTCTTCTACATTACACTTTAATGTCTGTCCCCTCACTATGGTTACTTCTTTTGTTCCTTCCATATTATTATTTCGTACTGTCACAGGATAGGTTCCCTCTTTAATCGTAAGCCTAAGATCGTCGGTAATATCTTCAATTGCTGTTGTTCCAACAGAAATTGTGCCACCAATAAAATCTTCTTCTCCAGTTAACTCAAGATAACCATGTCCTTGATTGATTAATACAACATAGATATTCTCTTCTATTCCACGCAATGTAACATAATCCATACTAAGTACATCTGAGATGTTCGCTGGTTCTCCCTGATAAAGCACTGTGACATGTTCTGGATATGTATAGTTTGTACCATGAAAGGAAACCATTTTTGTTTCAGGATTCACTTTTACATCAGTTACCCCAATTGCTTCCCATATTTTGTCCGATATCTTTAATTTGCCTAATTCCTTCGTTCCTTCTTTGAAAAAAAGTTCCACCATCTGTCCAGATACTAATTGTGATACCGCTAGATATTGATCATATTTATCGGTAATACTAGTTCCACCATGATAATCTAACCATAACATTTCGCCATTGTCAATTTGCATTACTTTCAGCTTATTCCTCGTTGTATCTGTATCGAGGTAAACTGCCAATACAGCATCCTCATACTCTACATTACTCTCTTCTACTATCGGAGTTGGCTCTGGTTCTTTCCCTTTTACTTTCTTTTCTTTTTGTCCAAATACTGTAAATAGCACAACAGAAAAGATTACTAACAACGCAACAACTATTGCACCGATAATAAAGAGTTTTGACCAATCTTGGTTCTTCTTATGCTTCATATGTTTACCTCATCTTTACTATAAACAAATTTGCTATGCATAATTTGTTTTCTTAGTAGCCTTTGCATAAATTCAAAAAGGTGTGCCTTATTTCGACACACCTTCATTATAATGGATGTTACAACTGAATTCAACAGCCTATCTAGCCTATCTATACCTTTAATACATGATCTAAGAACGCTTTTTTTGAATCTATTTGTTCGGTTAAGGTGACTAGCTTTTGAACATTTTTCTGAGGTATCCATGATTTTTTGCTATTATAATAGTAATTTGTAATCTTCCAGAATTTTTCTGGGTAAAGAAGCAATACATAGAGCAAATGTCTTTCTGCCTTAGAAAGCGGTCTTTGTTTTTGATACTCTTTTAAAATGCTTTGTCCCATGCTGATATTCCAATCGTTTTTTTCCATGGCTTTTCGGATAAATTGATAAAGATCTGTAACCTGTATACCAAGAGTCGCTTTTTCAAAATTTGAGGTTGCTACGATATCATTTCCATGAACCTCAGCAGCAGAGCATAATTGATTAATGGCTTTATTACAATTTAAGATAAAAATATTATGATAAGTGTAATTTCCATGGCATACCATACCTTGGTCTAGTGCATGACACATCAAGGTATGATATGGAATTTGATTCATATACTCCATTGCTTCCAAGGCATCCTTAAAAAAACGTTCACATTCGCTTAAATAGCATATCTCAAACTCATTTTTCTGCTTTCTTTCTCGTATATAACTTTTTACCCGTTTTAGTTCTCTTGTCCTTTTTTCTAAGATTGTAAAAAGGTTCCCTTGCTGATAACATTGTTTCTGTTCTGAACTAACTTCAATTCCCACCATACAATTATGAAGACGAGCTAAATTAGAGGTTGCAAGACAAATCTTATCCTCTTTTTTTAGATTGCATTCCTCTCCATCAAACCAGTTCTTAATAACAAACTTTTCACCAATTGAATTTACGGAAAGAATTGATCCGTTACAGTTTCTGACATAGCCATCCGTATTTTCGTATCCATTGGCTGCAATCTGCTGCTTAATTGTGTCCTCGAATTCTAGACGTCCTTCCCCGCCCTCATATCCGCAAAGCAGCTTCAGTCCCTGATCAGTTTCCAATACATATGCTCCTCTGGTACGGTAGGTATTGTAGATTCTTAAATCATATTTTCCTAGTACCTCTTGGCTTCTATCCTCCACATTACATCCCTCCGACTGAAAACATACTCCCTGAATGCCCTTAGAGGGAGTTCTTTCTAATCATATGATGTAATATGAGAAATCATGCTAGTTGGAATGAGAAATTGTATACTTTTGTATAGATTGACAGCTTTTTTATTCAAATTTAGTTGTCCTTATGGAAGAAAAAATAACATAGCAAAAGTACAGCAGTAGACCTTTCGATCAATACATATATAATCCGTAGGATATAATACTAATTTGATATTTGGTTTTATATACCGAACTCCTTCAGGTAAGTAAGCTACATCAGTATACCCGGTAATGTATTCAATTCCATGTTCATACGGAACATTTTTTATGTGATACTCTACCTTGAGCGTATAAGAAAGAACACCAGACATCAAAAGCTCCGTATGATGACAAAGCTCTCCTTGACTTCCTTTCTTTGAAAAAGGAAGGTAGGTTGATTTCTGGTGTTGAAAATATACCTTTATATCCTTTATAACTACCGAATCAGGTATCTGTTTTGGCAAAAGTAAACTCTGTTTTATAAGACATGGCTTTCCTACAGTCGCTATAATCTTTGTAAATACTTCATTCGAATAGTGAAACAATCCATTCATCGTAGCCTTACAAAATACGGATATAACGCTCTCTCTATTATCAGCCAATATGCATAATCCAAATCGAATAATACACCTTTCAAAGGGTTCTAAGGAAAGTAAAATAGCCTCATCCTTTCGTGTTAATTCTCTCTTATCTTGAATTTTATATGAATTTGGTATAAGCATAGTGGACTTCGAATGACCTATCTCAATCCATATTTGTGGCATGTATTTTTCCGATAAATTGATAACTAGCATCTCGTACCATAGGATATCAAAAGTAACTGCCATCTCTTTTTCTACTGTTAATGCCATGCACAGGTCTATTCCTTCCTCACAGAGGAAAGGAATACTCCTAATCATCACAATCGTTGTATGTTAATATCAAGGATATGCTGCAAAATAGTGTGTTCCTTGCTAAGATAATCGCAGAAAAATCCTGAATATCAAAACCTAAAAACACTTCATGATTACCATTATCCTCTAATGGTACAACAATATTAGTTGAGAAAGGGATGACTTTTTCTACCGTATTGTTTTTTCTAACGCCATTATCCACGTGGGTAATTACAATTTTGGTACAAAAATAACCAATGACAATAAGATTTTTTCCTGTTAATTCTTGCCCTTCTGCAGAAGTTCCAGCAACGCTTGGTACAAAACGTATATTAGTTACGCAGATGGATGGCGTTGTTACAGACACATTATCATTGATCTCACACTGTACACAAAAAGTCTGAGTTGCCTGAAACTGACTAAAAAACTCCGGCGTAGAAGTAGGAAATTGAATTGGAAAGAGACAAATCGGAATCGAGGAACAACGAGACATAAATTTCTCCTCATAATACTACTATTACATTATCATATGCAATCATATCAAAAAGATGATATTAAAACTTGCATCTTATCCTCAAGTTTTATTATTTTTTTATCTTGCTGCACACATATTTTCTTCTTTTTCTTTTTTCGATATCCACTATTCCTTTACTTGTCCCTATTTCACTACACAAACTTACGTCTTATCTTACTAACCTATCTTTTTTTTATTTCTTATATCACTATCTTACTCTGTTATTATACTTAATTGCTTTTTAGCTATCGTAAGTAACTGATCTTTGGTATTAAGAGTAGGGTCTACTAAAACCCTCTCTAAAAGCATATCAAGTAATCTCCCAATATTTTCTCCTGGCTCGAATCCTTGCTCTATCAAGTCCTTACCATTTACTGCTAACATCTTTAGAGAGACGCATTCGCCGTGTTCTATTATTTCATGATATAGCTCTTTGGCTAGATTAAGGACTTTACTCATCTTTTCTATTTCTTGTGGGCTCTTACCTTGCATATTGCACTCCTGGATAACAAAAAGCATTGGCATGTATTTTTCACCAATTAGATTGGTAGCTCTTCGTATATCCTCTTTGGAAGTACCAAATATAAAATTATGATAATAGACTAGTTTTGTAACACTCGTTATTGTTTCATTATCAAATTTTAACCTACGTAAAATAGTTTTTGCCATGATTGCACCCTTGATTTCATGCTCCGTGGTGTTATTATTTGTTTGCGAATCTATCCCTTTTATTGTTGGTTTTGCCACATCATGTAGTAGAATAGCCCACCGATAAATCAATTGTTGTTTCTTATCTTCAACCTCTTTTGATACCTTCTCTACAAAATAGCGAAGAGCCTCTATCGTATGCTCACCAACATTTTCTTGAAGATATGGGATTTTTAATGTAGTAGCAAGCATCTGGTCAAATTCCGGTAAAATAACCTTTGTTAGTCCTGCTTCATACGCAATCATTAACTTTTCTGGATGATTGGATAATAATAATTTATTGAGCTCCTCACGAATTCGCTCCGCACTGATATTTCTTAAATTCAAAGCTTTTAAACGGATTGCAGCAAATGTTTCATCCTCAATTGTAAAATTAAGCTGAGCTGAAAAACGAACTGCACGAAGGATACGAAGTGCATCCTCTTCAAATCGCTGGTCTGCACTACCAACACAGCGTATTTTTTTCTCCTTCAAGTCTTTTAGACCATCAAACTCGTCAACAAGCCCATCTTTCGCATTATAGGCCATAGCATTTATCGTAAAGTCTCTTCGCTTTAAATCTTCTATTAAACTCTTTGTGTATTCTACTTGCTTTGGATGACGGTTGTCCTCATATTCTCCGTCAAGACGATAGGTTGTAACTTCAAAACCTTCTTTCCCAAGCATCACAGTAACTGTTCCATGTTTAATTCCTGTGTCTATGGTTCTTGAAAATATCTGCTTTACCTGATAAGGGTCTGCAGAGGTAGTAATATCCCAATCTCCAGGTATTCTACCTAGTAAGGAGTCACGAACACAGCCTCCTACCGCATATCCTTCATAACCATGAGCCATCAGTTCTTCTATTATATAATTTACCTTTTCTGGAAGAGTAATTCTCATTTCGGGTAATTCCTTTCACTTCAATCTGTGTTTATTCTATCACAGATGATTTTAAAACGCATCACCTTTCAGTATTACCACTTCCAAAATCAATTAGACACTGCTTCCAATCCTTAAAATAGCTAGGATTTAAATGGATACCATCGGAAGCTGCTTTGTCTGGCAAATTACCTTTCTCATCTGCAAAATAGGAATATAAATCGATATATGTTACTCCTTCCTCTTTCGCCATTTCTTTAATCAATCCATTAAACTTTTTAATATTCGTGTTATTATATACTTTATCTCTCTCACTAATCTTCTTTGTTACAGGATAATTCCCTTGAATTATAATCTCACAGTTAGGTTCTATTTCCCGCAAACCTTCTATTATGTCGCGGTAATCTTCTATAAATATGTCAAGACTATTCCAACCAAGCTCATTAAGACCAAACATCAAATAAACTTTAGAAAAAGATTCCTGTCTTGCCGCATCCAATACATTGCCTTTTTGATTATTATCAAGTATGATGTAATCCTTTCCAATAGCTGTATTTACCATCAATCCTTGATGGGTATAAAACTTTGCGTTTTTCACTCCACCAAACTGCCCAAGTCCTTCCGTTCTAGAATCACCGATAAAAATGCTATCTTTAAAGAAATCGTCCTCTATCTCATTGTTCTCCTCTTTAGATAAATCTTCTTTTGAGATATCCTCTTTTGAAGGATCCTCTTTTAAAGTATCACTCTTTGAAGTATCACCTCTCGAAGGATCTTTTAATGACTCTTCTTTTGAAGGATCATTTAATGTATCTTCTTTAGAAGGATCCTCCCCTAAGGAATTTTCCTTATTTTCATTGAATTGCTCTTCATTATTGCTATTGTTCGATTCATCCATATTTGAATTATTGATATTATTTTCAAAATCCTCTTTTGTCTCCTTATCATCAAAACCCTTAGCATCATTATCCTCGTTATCCTGTAACCCTGGCGTTTCTTGGTTCTGGGTGGTAGTATCTGTATCGTCTGATTTTTGATAATGCTCGTCTTCCTCTATACTAATATCCGACTTATGAAAATTAGCAGCCTTTGCCCCAAAGCGATTATTTTCCCCTTGATAAATGATTAAAAATATGGAAAGTGACAACATTCCTGTCACACTAATTGCACAAATAACTCTCTTATTACGTTCTCTTCTTCTCTTATTACGTCTCTTCCATTGTTTCTTGTTCGTATCCATGTTAACGCCTCTCTATATCACATACCTTTTATGTCTTCTATAGTATAGATAAGCAATGATACAATAAAGTTTCATATTTATTACTAATTCTTTAATAAACA
>JAEWHR010000234.1 GCA_023387655.1 Bacillota bacterium | reverse complement strand
AACAATAGAGCTTGAAAATGCCTTAATTAAAGAAACGAGGTTAAAAAGGCAATATGGTTGTGAAGAGATAACAATCGGCTTCGTTAATAAAGGTTATGGAAATGAAATAGTTGACTTCATGACGATGGATTCAAAAGGAATAATTAAGTGTTATGAATTGAAAGTAACTATACAAGACTTAAAATCAAGTGCTAAGAAATCATGGTATGGACATTACAATTATTTAGTAGTGAGTGTAGAACTTTACTCTTCTATCTTTGATTGGAACCAGTACATACCGGACCATGTAGGAATTATTGTAGGTTCACCTGGTAGAAAAAGTGAGCGACATCTTGAGAGTGCTAGAAAATCCAAAAAGTGTGAAATAAGTCCAGGTATAGAAACGATGTTAAAAGAGAGCATGGTCCGTAGTATGTACTGGAAGATGGAAAAGTACAAGGATGCTCAAAACCTAGAAAAACAATAGGAACTAACGTTAAAATTAAGAAAACTAGAGAAAGAGCGAGAAGAGTATTACAACCGAGCTATGCGAGCAGAGAATACCATCAACGTGTATGAAACATACAAGGCGATTAATGAAGTGGTGTAAGATTTCAATTTAGAACAGATGGCAAAAGAAGAGTATGAAAAGTACAGAAAAAAGAGACGGTTAGAACAATTGGCAGACTAACATAGCAGCACATTGACAACTACATATCGATTAGTAGATAATAACCTTATAGGAGGATGTAAAATTATGGGGTTAAATGATTATTTAACTTACCAAGTGCTAGAAAGTAGCTAAGTTTAGATATAGTTGAAGGATTCATTGGTAAATTACGGATAGATTGAAACTATAACCAATATTATGCTTGAACATTTACCTTCGATTGCTCAACTCTTTTTTTAGTAAAGTAATTTGTTTTTTTAGATCTTCTATGTCATCATGAACTTGATCATTTTCATTTTGTGAATTGCAACTTTGTAGAGCTTGTGCTTGTGCAGCTGTAGTCAACATAGTTTGACCAACACTTAAGAAGAAGTTTCCAAGTGCATTTTGCTGATCGATACTTAGATCATCTAGTAATAATAAACCAAATGCAGTTGCTAGTAATGCAAATTGCTTTGGAGGCAGTGAAAGTAGGCATGAATTATCACATGAATTCTTATTCATAATTTTACTGTCATTCAAATCATTGCTCATAATGTTTACACCTTTCACGTCGTTAAGCGAATAAATCAATATTAGTGTATTCATAAGAATTGCAAAGAATACTGTTTTTGATAAAATTTCCATAAATGAGGTCAAGGCGAAGACGATATGAAGCAGAAGGGTATCCTATCCTCCTTCTGGTATGTACGAATTAGTTTATATGTGTTATATTATCTATGTATTCTTTTGGATTGTTTAAACTATGTATTCTACAAATCCAAGAAATAACATGAGGAGGAAGATATATGATACTATATTTTACGGGAACCGGTAATAGTGCCTATGTTGCTCATGCTATAGCTAAAATAACAGGTGATGATGTCCTTTCATTAAATGAGAGATTAAAAAAAGGTTCTAAGGAAGTCATATCATCGAAACAACCTCTGGTGTTTGTTGTACCAACATATGCATGGCGTATACCTCGTGTTGTGAGTGATTTTATAACTCAGACACAATTTGATGGAAATCGAAAAGCCTATTTTGTGTTGACCTGTGGAGAAAGTTACGGAACAGCAGAGCAATATATTAGAAATCTATGCAAAGAAAAGGGATTTCAATTTATGGGCTGTGCTCCAGTTGTAATGCCGGATAACTACATTGTAATGTATGCGGCTCCATCAAAGGAAAAGGCACTGGAGATCATTCAAAAAGCGGAATCTTCTATTGAGGATATATCTAAGAACATAAAGGTTAAGGCATCCTTACCTAGCCAGAAAATAACGATTAAAGGTAGATTTTTAAGTGGAATCATTAATCCATTGTTTTACAAATTCTTTGTGAAAGCAAAAGGTTTTTACGTAACCAATTCTTGTACAAGTTGTGGTTACTGTGAACACGCTTGCCCTCTTAATAATATTAAGTTAGTAGATAGAAAACCAGTATGGGGGAAAGAATGTACCCATTGTTTGGCTTGTATTTGTGGCTGTCCGACGAAAGCAATTGAATATGGGAAAAACAGCAACGAAAGAGAACGGTATCAATGCCCTGATTATCCTATCAAGTAAGTTCGTAGTAACAGAAAGCTTAAATAGTTAAAAACGGCGGATTCATAGAAGAAAGAAGCACATTAAATTTCACTTAGTGCTAGCTTTTATCTTGAATCAGCCCCTTTTTCTTTTAATATAACTTAGCAGCATCTATGACAGTAATAGAAGTATTTCCTGTACGAAATTGATTCATTTGATCAAATGGTACATTATTTATATAACATAATAGGCATTTAATAACGGCACCATGGCTAACGATGGCAATATCTTTCGATTCTTTTGCTAGAATAGAACGAACAGCAGAAAGAGTCCGGGAAAGTACCTCATCATAAGACTCGCCTTCCGGAGTTCTTAAGGTGTTTCGGTTCTGATACCATGAGTTATATAATTCGTTTTCCTTTTCTTTAACTTCTGACCAAGTTAAACCTTCCCATCTACCCAGATTCATTTCTTCAAGTCCAGCAGTAACTTCATAGTCAACTTCAATTGCTTGGCTTAATAGTTTTGCTGTTTTCTTTGCTCTTTTTTGTGGGCTTGTATATATTTTACGAATAGGGTATCCAAGTTTTTTCATTTGTTCTCCAAGTGCTAAAGCTTGAGAAATACCATTTTCATTTAATTCTATATCATTACTTCCCTGTATTTTATTTTCAACATTCCAATCGGTTTCACCATGTCGTATGAAATAGAGTTTCATAGGCATCTCCTTTTTTCTACATAATTTTATCTTACCTCCAGTGTAACATAGTCTGATAAAGTTTTCATTGGTATTTCTCCTGAAAATAATGCTATTTCCCTCCGTGTTTCTTGTCGCAATCAGATAAGATTTGTGATACAATGTATCAAAAATACTCTCCAATCATTGTTAGGGGGAAAGTTTACTAATAGTTTTATATGAAAGTTTACTATGACAGTTCTGTATGAAAATACAATGATAGTTCTATATGAAAACTTATTAAAATAGTTCTATATGAAAGAGGATTTACTATGAAGGTTAGAAAAGCGGTTCTAAATGACTTAGATTCTATCATGCTAATTATAGAGGAAGCGAAAAGATTTTTAAAAGAACAAGGAATAGATCAGTGGCAGAATGGATCGCCAAATGATGAATTAATCTTAGGAGATATAAAAAAAGAACAAGGTTATGTGCTCTTTGAGGAGAAAGAAATAATAGCCTATATGGCACTTTGTTATGGTGAAGATGCTAGTTATCATACAGTCTATGATGGGGAGTGGATTTATCCGAATGCAATCTATGGTACCATACATCGAACAGCAATTTCTTCAAAATTCCGAGGAAGAGGAATTGCAAAGTTATTGTTTCAAGCAGCAGATGATTTATGTCGGGGAAAAAATCTTAATAGTATAAGAATAGATACACATCCTGACAATGAATTAATGAAACATTTAATAATTAGAGAAGGATATCAACCTTGTGGATATGTTTTTCTACAACAGGATGGTACAAAACGTTTAGTCTTTGAAAAAAATTTAGAATACAAATAATAAAGAGCGCAGAATGTCAAGGGAGCTTAATTATGACAATCAGACATTTTAAAATATTTATTACTGTGGTTGAAAGTGGAAAGATGAGGAGAGCAGCAGAAAAACTTTTTATTTCTCAACCAGCAGTTAGTCAGGCAATTCAAGAATTAGAAGAACATTATCAAGTGAAGTTATTTGAACGACTTTCTCAGAAATTGTATATAACGGAGATGGGAGAGTTATTATTAATTTATGCAAGACAAGCAGTTGAATTATTTGAAAATACGGAGCAAGTAATGAAGAATGCTGGCGAAGTTTCAAAAATACGCTTGGGAACAAGTGTTTCTGTTGGAACGAGTCTTTTAAATGACTTATTAGACCAGTATGAAGAAAGCTATGGTAGCTTAGATACGAATGTTATTATTCATAATACACAAACAATTGAAGGGTTAATTCGTAGTTGTCGCCTTGATCTTGGAATAGTAGAAGGCTTTGTAATTGATAAAGATTTAAAACAAATTCCAATCTGTGAGGATGAATTAGTTTTAGTTGCAGGCAAACCACACCCGTTATATCAAAAGGAGAAAATAACTTTTGAGGAATTAAAAAATGAAATATTGATCTCAAGAGAAGAAGCAAGTGTTAACCGAAATCAGTTTGAACAGCTTCTACTCGAGAGAAATATTTCAATGCAAAAAAAATGGACTTGTACGAACAGTGAAGCAACGAAAAATGCTGTGGAACATGGTAGAGGACTCGCAATCTTATCACGTATGATAATAAAAAATGAAGTGGAAGAGGGAATTCTTAAAATATTACAATTAGAAGATATCCATGTACGAAGACAAATCCACCTGATTTATCATAAGGATAAATTTCTTTCCAAGCCACTGAAGCAATTTATTGCTATCTGTTCCAATGTTAAGTTCAATTAAAATATAGTATATAAGAGGGTACCAATAACACCACTACCGAAGATAATTGCGATTGCATTCACTTTATACTTTCTAAGAAGGAATAAACCACCTACGAATAAAAGTGCTTCGATTATACGAAAATCGGAGAAAGCAAGGTCGCTGTGATCCGATCCAAACAAACCTAACATTAAGATAGAGATACCTGCAGATGCGATTAAAGCAACAACAGCTGGACGAAGAGCAGACAATATGGTCTGAACTCCTGAGAAGTTTCTATATTTATAATAGAAATATGCCAATGCTAAGCAAATAAAAAATGATGGCAATATGACCCCTAAAGTACAAATGATGGAACCATAAACTCCAGCAAGGCGTGTTCCAACAAAGGTTGCTGAATTAATAGAGATTGGTCCAGGAGTCATCTCTGCTATGGTAATTAAGTCTGTAAACTCTGCCATAGTCATCAACTTATGAACTTCTACAATTTGTTGTTGTATTAATGGAATAGCAGCATATCCGCCACCAACACTGAATAATCCTACTTGGATAAAGCTTAAAAACAATTTGAAAATCATACGGTTTCTCCTTTTTTCTTCATCTGAATTATTAGGTCGATTACACCGATTGCAACACAGGAAAGTATTACTACCATGGCGCTAACCTTTAAGAAACAGGTTAAAACAAAGGCAATTGCCATCAATCCAATATATAAATAACGTTTTGTTTTACAAACATTCTTTGCAAGATTAAGTACAACATCAAAAATAACTGCAGCTACACCAGCTCTCATAACTTGTAATGCTATTGCAATTACCGCATTTTCTCTAAATTGCTGATAGAAGACTGCGATTACAGAGATGATTACCATTGGTGGTATTGCAGTACCAAGAACTGCGATAAGGGAACCAACAATCCCCTTCATTCGATAACCAAGGATAACAGATGCGTTAATTGGAATTGGTCCCGGTGAAGATTGTGCTATTGCCGTGATGTCCAACATTTCATCTTCGGTAAGCCAACCAAGCTCTTCAACGAATTTCTTTTTCATTAGCGATACAATGACAAATCCGCCCCCAAA